>NZ_BAAATJ010000039.1:0-51369 GCF_039533345.1 Streptomyces glaucosporus
GTCCGGGGTGGCGGGGGCCGCCGCGCTCCCCGGACCCGGGAAGCACGGCGACCCGCGCCACCCCGGACTTGTCGGGGTCCGGTCCTGCTGTGGGTGCCCGTACAGAACCGGGCGCGTGGTGAAGGGTGTCGGACGGGTATGCCGGAAGGCAGGCCGGCGGCAGCCGAACCGGCGTGGCAGCCGCCGCACCGGCCTCGCGCTTTCACGAGGTGGGGTGTCCGAGGTTTGACCGAATAAGCGGAGAGCGCTCCTGACCTGCAACGATGGTACTTGTCTAGGGTCCTGTTGGCTGCACGGAAAGAAGCACTCTCCAGGTGAAGAAGCGCATCGGGTCCTACCCGCGTGTCCGTATCGAGGGCGGCGGCCGGGCGGTGGTCTCGCAGGCCGGGGGCGTGCTACTGGTGCGCGACAGCCGCGGACCGGGCAGCGAGGCAGGCCGACGACGCCGCTCTCGCTCGCCGCGCGGACGGCCCGGGTCCGCGGATGGCCCTCCTGGCGGGCGCGGGCGACTGGGGACGCGACTCCGCACCCCCCGCACCCCGAGCCGCCGCCGTTCACCGCCATCGCCTGGCGTCCGGACCACCTGAGCGAGATGCTGGCGCTCCGCGCCGACCACACGGCGGGCACCCGCACGCTGACCGCGACGACCACCGGGCCGCCGCGAGCGCGGCCGAGGCCGGCGCGGCCTTCGACACCGCCTGGCGGGAGGCGCTGCTCGGCCTCGACGACACCGCGCTCGACACCGTGGGACACTGCGCCTGCCCGCACGGCAGCGACCCGGACGGCCCCATGACCGACACCGTCTGGTGGGTCGACCGGGAACCGCTCCACCACGGGGCCGAGACCGCCCTCCTCCGTGACCTCCACCGCGCCGCCGGGACCGACGTCCCCGGCACGACGGGGGAGGGGGACGGCTACGGTGGTCGTCCACCGGAACGGCCGAGGGAGGGGCAGCCGTGGGAGACACCGGGACGCCGGTCCTCCTCACCTCCGCGCAGCGGACCGGCACCGCCGTGCTCCTGGCGGAGGCGGCGGAACGGCGGGGAATGGACGTGCGGGTGCTCACCGGCCCGCACACGCTCGACGGCCTGGACGAGCGGACGGTGCACTGGTACGGGGGCCCGTTCACGGCCCGCCGGATCACCGACCGGACCGGCCTCGCCCTGCTCGAACCACCGGACGACTGGCTCGCCCGGCTGCCCGAGGAGTTCACCGGGAGGCGGATCGAGGCGAGCACGCTCTCGAAGGCGTGGGAACTGCGTCGCCCGGCCTTCGTCAAGCCGCCCGGCGACAAGTCCTTCCCGGCGGCCGTGTACGCCGACGGAACGCGGCTGCCCCGCACCGGGAAGCGCGTCGGCCCGGACACGCCCGTGCTGATCTCCGAGGTGGTGACGTTCGCCGTCGAGTACCGGCTCTTCCTGCTCGACCGGCGGATCGCGGCCGGCAGCCGGTACGCCGTCCACGGCCGGCTCGATGTCGCGCCCCTCCACCGGGACCGGTACGAGCGGCACGTGCGCCGGTTCGTCCGGCGCCTCCTCGAGACGACCGGGGACCTGCTGCCCAGCGCGGTCACCGTCGACATCGGCCTCGTACGGGACCCGGAGAGCGGGCGCGGGCGCTGGGCGGTGGTGGAGGCCAACATGCCGTGGTTCTCCCACTGCTACGCCGCGCCGCCGGACGCGGTGCTCGACGTCGTGCTGCGCGCCGCGGGCCCGAGGGAGCGGGTCCTCCCGTCCGACCGCCGGTTCCTACGCCCGGCCGCGCACTCCCCGCTCCGGGCCCCGCGTGCGCCGTGAGCCCTCGGCGGGACGAGGGGGTGGGCACTTCCCCGCCCCGCTACCGCGGCCGGTCCGCCGTCCTCTTCGCCGCGCGTTCGAGGGCGGTCTGGGCCGGGCCCAGGAGGTAGTGGGCGAGGGGGCGTTCGGCGGCGAGGGCCGCGCGGGCGGCGTTGGCGCCGCAGGCGCCGTGGACGCCGCCGCCCGGATGGGCGGAGGACGAGGCGAGGTAGAGGCCCCGGACGGGGGTGGCGGCGCGGCCGGTGCCGGGCACGGGCCGGAAGAAGAGCTGCTGGTGGACGGCGGCGGTGCCGCCGTTGATGGCGCCGCCGACCAGGTTCTCGTCCCGCGCCTGGAGGTCCGGCGGGACCAGGACGCGGCGGGCGACGACGCGGTCGCGGAAGCCCGGCGCGCGGCGCTCGACCTCGGCCTCCACCCGGTCGGCGATGGCCTCCCGCTCGTCCGGCCCCCAGGCCCCGGTGATGCCCGCGCCCCCGGCGTCCTCGCGGATGCGCTGCGGGACGTGGGTGTAGGCCCAGGCCGACTCGGTGCCGGCGGGGGAGCGGGACGGGTCGGAGGTGGTCATCTGGCCCACCAGGCAGAACGGCCGGTCGGGGACGGCGCCGGTGGCCAGCTGGGTGCTGTGGCGGGTGAGGTGGTCCATGCCGTCGGCCAGGTGGACGGTGCCCGCCCCGGCCGCCTCCGGCGCGGTCCAGGGGATGGGACCGGACAGCGCCCAGTCGACCTTGACGGTGGAGGTGTCCCACTGGAAGCGGCGGACGTCGTCCCGCAGCCGGGCCGGGAGGTGCTCCCAGCCGACCAGCCCGCCGTACAGGGCGGGGGCGGGGACGTCCGCCAGGACCGCGCGGCGGGCCCGTACGGCGTCCCCGTCGCCGGTGACCACGCCGAGCGCGCGTCCGCCCGCGACGACCACCCGCGACACGCGGGCGCCGCAGCGCACGGCGCCGCCCCTGGACTCCAGGCGGCGGACCAGGGCGGCGGTGAGCGTCCCCGCGCCGCCGACGGGGACCGGCCAGCCGACCTCCTGGCCCATCATCGCCAGCAGCCAGCCGTAGATCGTCCCGGCCGTGGACTCGGGGAAGATGTCCGCGTGGAGCGCGCAGCCCGCCAGGAGCACCGGCCCGCCCGGGCCGCCGAACTCCTCCTCGCCCAGGCGGCGGACGGGCAGCAGCAGCATCCGCAGCAGCCGCAGCCCGCCGGCCGCCCGCAGTTCGGCCAGCAGGGACAGCGCGGGACGGACCGGGGGGAAGGGGCTGAGGAACGCGCGGAGCAGGTCCGGGCCGAGCCGGTCCCACAGGTCCGTCAGCCGCAGGTACGCCTCCCCGTCCCCGGGGGCGAAGGTCTCCAGGCTGCGGGCGGTGTCCTCCCGGTCGCGGTGGAGGACGGCGCAGCGGCCGTCGGGGAACGGGTTGGCGACGACGGCCGGGGCGTGGCCCCACCGCAGGCCCCACCGCTCCAGCTCCAGGGCGCGGACGGTGGGGGAGGCGGCCGCCAGCGGATAGAAGGAGCTGAACAGGTCGCTGACGTAGTCGGGGTGGACGCCGCGGTCGCTGCGGACGGCGCCGCCGGGCTCGGGCTGGGCCTCCAGGACCAGCACCCGCCACCCGGCGTCCGCCAGCATGTTCGCGGCCACCAGCCCGTTGGGGCCGGCGCCCACCACGACGGCGTCGGGCGCGTCGGTCATCGTGCACTCCTGCGGGTGGACGGCGGACGGGACGTACGGACGGCGGGCCGGGGCGCGGGTCAGGCGCGCGGTGTGCCGGGACGGGGGGTGCCGGGACGGGGGGTGTCGGGGCGCGCGGTGTGGGCGGAGTGGCCGTGGGTGCGCCGGGCCTCCTTCATCTCCGCCTCGTACAGGTGCCGCAGGCCGCCCACCAGCCGGCGCACCTTCTCCTCGGCGGCGGTGAACGGCCGGTAGTAGTGGTCGTCGTAGCCCTCGACGATCTGGAACGTCCAGTGGCCGGGGATGACGTTGCGGCCGAGGATCTCGGTCTCCAGCAGGTCCGCCTCCCGGTCGTGCCCGGCGGCGCGGAGCAGGTCCACGGCCTCGCCCAGCAGGAGGTCGGCGCGGCCGGTCATCTGGTGGAAGGAGTAGAGGTGGCCGCGGGCCCGTTCGGTGGCCTCCAGGGCCTCGGAGACCTTGCCGACGGCCTCGACGGTGGCGTCGTCCACGCCCGGCGGGCGGCGGTGGGCCCGGTCGGGGCGGTCCTCGCCGGCTTCGGGGGCGCGGCCGGCGGGCCGGTCGTCGGTGTGCGTCATACGTGTTCTCCCGCTTCCTTGTCGGCCGGGGAGCGGCCCCCCTCCACCACGTTCCGCAGCCGGGTCAGCATCAGCCGGTGCCGCAGTTGCAGGGCCACGTCCACGGGAGCGGTGTGGAGCCGGGCGACGGTGCCGCGCAGGGGGTGCTCGTCCATGGTGATCAGGGTGCCCTCGCCCCAGGGAGTGAGGCGGACGGCGATGCGGGCGGTGCCCAGCCGGCCCGCGGACGCCTCCAGTTCGAGCCGGTCGGGCGGCTCGCAGACGCGGACGACGGTGTGGCCCTGGACGGTCAGCGGCCCCATGCCGATCTCGTAGCGCAGGGAGGCGCCGACACCGGGCCAGTCGCCCTCCGCCTCGTGCGTCGACCGGGTGCCGACGACCCACTTCTGGTACTGGTCGGCGTCGGCGAGGACGCCCCACACCCTTCCGGGTTCTCTGTTCACCCACACGTGTCGCACTGCCATGCCGCCCGCGTACCCGGTTTTCCGCGATGCACCGCCCGGCGCGGGCCGGTCGCCCCGTACGGGCGACCGCCGCGGGCGGTGCGCCGGGCGGCGCCCCGCGGGCGCCTACGGGCGGGTCCGCGCCGGGCGGCCGGCGTCCCCGGCCCGGGGGTCGGGGAGGCAGGGGATCTCCATGGTGACCACCGTCGGGCCGCCGGCCGGGCTGCTGACGGCCAGGACGCCGTCGAACGCGCCGAGCCTGCGCTCCACCCCGGCCAGTCCCGAGCCGGCCGGGTCGGCGCCGCCGTGCCCGTCGTCGGTGACGGTGACGCGGAGCGTGCCGTCGGCTGCGGCGTAGTGGACGTCCAGCCAGACGCGTCCGGCGCCGGAGTGCTTGACGGCGTTGGTGAGGACCTCGCTCGCCGCGAAGTACGCCGCCGCCTCCACCGGCGCCTCGAAGCGGCCGGGCAGGTCCACCTCGACCTCCACCGGGAGCTGCGTGCGCAGGGCCAGGGCCCGCAGCGCGTCGCCGAGGCCGCGTTCGGCCAGGACCGGGGGGTGGATGCCGCGCACCAGGTCGCGGAGTTCGTTCAGGGCCTCGGCGGAGTTCTCGCGGGCCTGGGCGAGGAGCCTGCGGGCCTGCCGGGGGTCCTTCTCGATCAGGGCCTCGATCGCGCCGAGGCTCATGCCCATCGCCACCAGCCGGGCCTGGGCGCCGTCGTGGAGGTCGCGTTCGATGCGGCGCAGTTCGGCGGCGGAGGCGTCCACGGCGTCGTGCCGGGTCTCGTAGAGGCGGTCCACACGGCGGCGCAGCTCCATCTCGCGGGTGGGGGCCAGCAGGGCGCGGGCGAGCCGGAAGTCGGCGTCCAGCAGCGCCGGACCCCAGCGGAGCCCGGCCGCGGTGAGGCACCAGCCCGCGCCCATCGCCAGGAAGGCGGCGAACTGCGAGGTCAGCGGCACGAACAGGAACCACGTGCCGTCCATGGCCCGCCACAGGCCCGCGGCCACCACCGTGCCGTAGGGGCCGTAGAGGGTGAGGACGGTGGGCAGCAGGGCGAGGAGGAAGCCCGCGGTGGCGTCGGCCAGGAGCCACTGGAGGTCGCGCCAGGTCGCCTGGTCCCTCAGCAGGAACAGGCAGCGCCCGGCCTGCCCGGCGAGCCCGGGACGCGTCCGCTCGGGGAGGGGGAGGTACGGCTCGGGGACCGTCACGCCGGCCCGGTCGGCGGCCAGCGAGCGGCGCCGGCGGGCGTGGGAGCGGACGGCGCCCAGGACGGCCGGGGTGGTCAGCAGCCCGATGCCGAGCGGGATGAACGCGATCGACAGCACCGACGCCACGAACAGCGTGATGCCCGCGGCGAGCGACACCACCGCCAGGGGCAGCCCCCGTGCCGCGGCCGTCAGCCCGTTCCGCAGCGTCGTCCCTCCGGTGTTCCGCGCGGTGGTCGCGGTGCTCCCGCCCATCCCCGTGCCCCCTTCGTCGTCTCCGCCCGGGCCCTTCGCCCGGTGCGGGTCCAGTCTGGCGGCGGGACGGGGCCCGGGGCACGGGGGACGGACACCGGACCGGGGGTGTACCTGGCACCACCATCGGGCAGAGGCGCGGACGCACCCGCTCCCGGGCGGTCGCCGCCCGGCGGGCGTCCGGCATAGTGGGCGGCGCCTCACTCGTCTTGACCGGTCAAGCCAAGGAGACACCGCGACATGAGATTCGGCCTGCTCGGCACCGGCCCCTGGGCGGAACTCGCCCACGGCCCCGCACTGCGCGACCACCCCGACGTCGAACTGGCGGGGGTGTGGGGCCGCCGCCCGGAGGCGGCGGCCGACATCGCCGAACGCTTCGGCGGCCGGCCCTACGACGACGTGGACGCGCTGCTGGCCGACTGCGACGCGGTCGCCGTGGCGCTGCCCCCGGACATACAGGCGCCCCTGGCCGTCCGGGCCGCCAAGGCCGGATGCCACCTGCTGCTGGACAAGCCGGTGGCCACCACCGTGGCCGCCGCCCGCGAGGTCGCCGACGCGGCCGAGGCGGCGGGGGTGGCCTCGGTGGTCTTCTTCACGCTGCGGTTCCGCCCCGAGACGGCGGCGTGGCTGGAGGAGCAGCGGGTGACGGGCGGCTGGCAGCTCGGCCGCGCCGACTGGCTCGGCGGGATCTTCGCCGAGGGCGCCGCGCCCAGCCCGTACGCGGCCTCGCCGTGGCGGCGGGAGAAGGGCGGGCTGTGGGACGTCGGGCCGCACGCCCTGTCCGTGCTGCTGCCGGTGCTCGGCGACGTGGCCGACCTGGACGGCTCGGTGGCGGCCGTCTCCGGTGCGGGGGAGACCGTCCAACTCGCCCTGCGCCACGCCTCGGGCGCGTCCAGCACCTGCGCGCTGGGTCTGGCCGTGGCCCCGGCGGCGGCCGTGACCCGGGTGGAACTGCGCGGCACCGCGGGCGTCGTGACGCTGCCGGAGAGGGGATCGGACGCGGTGACCGCCCTCGGGCACGCCGTGGACGCCCTGCTCGCCTCGGCCCGCACCGGCGAGCCGCACCCGTGCGACATCCGGTTCGGGGTGCGGGTGACGGAGATCCTCGCGGCGGCCGAGGCCCGGCTCGGCGGCTGACCGGGACGCGGCGGCGGGCGGGCCCCGGCCGCCGCCGCGTCCGGCCGTTCCGGGAGGATGGCCGGATGATGCCTCCCGTCCCCGCGCGCCCGGTGGTGATCGCCGAGGCCGTCCGCGTCGCCGGCGTGCGCGACGCCCTCTCCTGGCGGACGGTGCCGGGGGAGGGGATCGCGCTGTGGGACGGCGGGGAGGCCGCCGAAGTCCTCGCCCTCGTCGCCGCGTTGCCCGACGGGGAGCCGGCGCGCTGCTTCCTTCCCCGCTACGGCATCCGCCTCCACGCGGACGACGAGGTCGTCCGCGAGATCGCGTTCTGCTTCGCCTGCAACCGGGCACTGGTCGTCGACCCCGGCGGGCGGGGGAGGCCGATCGCCTTCGACGGAGAGAGCGCCCCGGCGCGGGAGTTGCTGCGCCGCTTCCGCGCGGCCGACCCCCATGTGACCTGACGGACCGTCACTCCCGGCCCAGGCTCACCCCGCACCCCGCGCACAGCGTGTGGATCCAGTAGCCGTCGCTCCAGCGTTCGGCGGTGGCCGGTCCGGCGCACACCCGGCACACCGGGCCGTCACCGGGCCCGCCGGGCGGCGGGCCGGCCAGGACCCGGCGCACCACCACGGGCAGCGGCTCGGCGGGATGGCGGTGGGGATCGGGGCAGTGGGCGATGTTGTTCCAGCCCCGCCGCCACGCCCGCCACGCGTCGTCGGCCGGCGGCTGCCGCCGGCCCGCACGCTTCTCGCGCGTCCGCAGCTCCGCGTAGGCGGTGACGGAGGCCAGCCAGACCAGCCGGGCCCGGTGCAGCTCCTCCACGGCCCGCACCAGCGAGTCGGGGTCCCGCTCGGGGCGCCGGGGGATGCCGGCGCTCTGGCACAGGTGGTGGAAGGTGGCCCGGAATCCGTAGGGCGCGAAGTGCGTCAGGCACGAGCGCAGGTCGACCAGCCGGTGCCGCGGCGGCCGTGTCGTGTCGTGCACACGGGCCCGGTGCGTACCGAAACTGCTCATCCCTCGCCCCCCTCGGTCCCCTCTGCCGGAGCGGTCCCATGGAGAGGATGACGGCACCCTGCCCCATCCGGACCCGCGGCGTGGGAAATTCCCCGCACTTTCCCCGCGCTTCCGCGACTTTCCCGGGCTTTCCCGGGAGTTCTCCCGCGGGCTTCCCCGTGGGCCTCCCCGCGGCGCTCCGGGAAGCGGGGGCGCCACTCGGCCGAGTGAGGGAACGCATGTCCGGCTTTGGCTATGGATTTCCGGAGCGTGCAACCGCCCAAAACGGAACGAACGCGCTGCACCGGGCGTTATCGCCCGCCCGCGCCGCCCCCGTGCAACCGCATATTCGGGTTGTGTTTGTCAAGTTTCTGCGACGGCCCGCCGGATCCCCCTATGCTCCCTGTCACGCAGTGAGTCGGCGCCGTCACGGCTTGTCGTCGCGGTGTGCTGCCATGGCCTGCCGTCATGGCCTGCCGTCGCCGTGTGCGGCGTTCCGGCGCCCACCCGCCCCGAGGGGGGAGGGAGGGGGAGTCCCGCGCGCCGGGACGTCCCCCTTCCGGCGCGGGCGTATGCCAGAGGTACGCGCTCACGGCACATGCCCGCGCACGGCCCTCCTCGCCGCGGCCCCCCGCCCACCCGTCCGCCCAACGCCCGAGGATGCCCATGGAGCCCGCCGGCTCGTCGACGGGAGGCCCGCGCCCCGCTCCCGGGGGCGTGTGGCTCGTCCCCCCAGCACTGGTCGCCGCCTGCGCGGCCGCGGCCCTGTCCGCCGTCACCGACGAGGCCCGGGCCGCGGTCGCCTGGTGCGGGGCCGCGGCGGTGCTCGCGGTCGCCGCGGCCGCGTACGAGGCGGTCCGCCGCGGCCGCGCGGCCGCCGCCCTGGAACGGCGCGCCGAACGCCACCTCGCGGACCTCGAACGGTACTGCCGCGAGGTCATGCCCCCCGTCGTCGCGGCCGTCCAGCGCGGCGAGGCGCCCGCCGACGTGGTGCCCGCCGCCCTCCACCCGCCCGACTCCGACCCGCGGCTGGTCGCCGCCCACCAGGACCTGACCCGCGTGGTCGTCCAGGCCGTCCAGGACCGCGAGTACCAGCGCGACTCCGCCCGCCGCGCGATCGTCAACATCGCCTGCCGCATCCAGGCCGAGATCCACCGCCTCCAGGCCGACCTGCGCAGGATGCAGTTCAAGCACCCCGAGCCGGCGATCCTGGGCGACCTGATGCACCTGGAGCACGGCGTCAACGTCGCCGGCCGCGTCGCCACCAGCCTGGCCGTCCTCGGCGGCGGCAGCCCGGCCCGCCAGTGGCAGAAGCCGGTCTCGCTCTACGACGTGCTGCGCGCCGGCAGCGCGCCCATCGCCGAGTACCTGCGCATCGAACTCCACCGGATCGCCGAGGTCGCGGTGCTCGGCCCCGCCGTCGAACCGCTGAGCCTGGTCTTCAGCGAGCTGATGGACAACGCCACCCGCTACTCCCCGCCGAGCACCAAGGTGGTCGTCAACACCGAGGAGGTGGCCTCCGGCGTCGAGGTCTCCATCGAGGACAAGGGCGTCGGCCTCACCGAGGAGACCCGCGAGTACGCCGAGTTCCTGCTCACCCAGGCGGTCGGCGGCCTGGACCTGGAGGACCTCGGCGAGACGGCCCGCATGGGCCTGCGCGTCGCGGGCATCATGGCCAACCGCCTGGGCCTGCGGATCTCCCTGCGGCCCTCCACCTGCGACGGCGTCCGCGCGGTCGTCTTCGTCCCCCACGACCTGCTCACCACCCTGCCCATGGACGGCTACCTCCGGGTCGGCGGCCGGCCACCCGGCCCGGTGACCCGGAGGCCGGGGACGGCCGCCCCGCTCCCGGACGAGGAGGAGGCGGTCGTCGTCGAGCGGAACGCCAACGGGCTCCCGCAGCGCCGCCGCCGGCACGCCGCCCCCCGGACCGCGGCCGGCACGGGGAGCACGCCGGCCGTCCCCGCGGCACGGCGCGCGGACGACCGGCCGCCCCTGGAGGCCCACCCCGACACGGGCCTGTGGATGGGCGCCTTCTTCTCCAGAACCGGCGGGGAGGGCGGTGAGGGCGGCGGGGACGGCGCCGCGCCCCGGACGCCCCCCGCACCCCGGACATCCCCCGCGGCCGGTAACGAGTCGCGGAACCAGTAGTGGAATCAGGTGATCAGCACGTGACGCAGCAGCGGCTCAAGAACATGGACTGGTTGCTCAAGGACCTGGCCGCCACCGTCCCCCGCACCCGGCACATCGTGCTGCTGTCCGCCGACGGGCTGTGCATGGCCCGGTTCGGCGCCGACAAGGACACCGCCGACCGGCTCGCCGCCGCGTCCTCCGGACTCAAGAGCCTGGCGCAGTCGGTGGCCGCGGAGTTCCCGCACAGCGAGGGCGGGGTGCGCATGGTCGTCCTGGAGGTCGACGGCGGCTTCTTCTACCTGATGGCCGCCGCCGCCAACTCCTACCTGGCGGTGACCGCCGACGAGGGCGTGGACGCCGGACTGATGAGCCAGCGGATGAGGGACCTGGTCCTCCGCATCGGCGACCACCTCGCCAGTCCGCCCCGCGCCCCCGAGCAGGCGCTGTGAGCGAAGACGCCCGGCAGGGGGAGCGGGAATGGGAGGAGGGCACCCCCGTCCCCCTGTACATCGTCACCGGAGGACGCGCCGAGGCCGAGGACGCCAGGGTGCTGGACCTGGTCACCCTGATCGTCGCCCGGGCCGAACCGGAGCCCGGCATGCGCCCCGAGCACGTCTCCATCCTGCGCATGTGCGCCAACCCGCTCTCCGTGGCCGAGCTCTCGGCGTACCTGGACCTGCCGTTCAGCGCCGTCCACGTGCTGATCGCGGACCTGCTCGCCGACTCCCTGGTGGAGGCGCGGCAGACCCGCGCCGCGCACACCACGGCCGCCGTGGAACCCGACGTCGAGATCCTGAAAGCGCTCATCGATGGACTGCAACGACTCTGAACCGCTCATCGGGCCGCGGCACGAGGACCTGCTGCCCGCCTCCACCGAGAGGTCGGTCAAGGTGGTGGTGGCCGGGGGCTTCGGCGTCGGCAAGACCACCATGGTGCGCTCGGTCAGCGAGATCCGTCCCCTGACCACCGAGGAGACGATGACCCAGGCCGGCGTCGGCGTGGACGACCTCTCCGGCGTGGAACGCAAGACCGAGACGACCGTGGCCATGGACTTCGGCCGGATCACGCTCGACGACCGGCTCGTCCTCTACCTGTTCGGCACCCCCGGCCAGCAGCGCTTCTGGTTCCTGTGGAACGGCGTGATCGCGGGGGCGCTCGGCGCGGTGGTGCTGGTGGACACCCGGCGCCTGGAGGACGGCTTCCCGGCCATGGACCGCCTGGAGCAGGGCGGCGTCCCCTTCGTCGTCGCCGTCAACAACTTCCCCGGCGCCCCGGTGTACCCGGCGTCCGACCTGCGGTCGGCACTCGACCTGCCCGGCCACGTCCCCCTGGTCGGCTGCGACGCCCGCCGGCTCGACTCCAGCCGCGACGTCCTGCTGACGCTGATGCGCCACCTCTACGACTCCGCCACCTCGGAGGCACTGTGAGCACGTCCTTCCCCGGCCCCTCGGAGAACGGGGCGCCCGCCGGGGCGCCCCCGCCCGGCTGCCCCGCCCACGTCCCCGCCCGGGCTCCCGAACCGAACGGGGCTCCCGAACCGAACGGGGCTCCCGAACCGAACGGGGCTTTCGAGCCGGACAGGGGCCCCGGCGGCATCGTCAGGCTGTACGGCCCCGCCGCCTCGGCCGACCCCATGGCGCTCTACGAGCGGCTGCGCGCCGAACACGGCGCCGTCGCCCCCGTCCTGCTGGAGGGCGACGTCCCCGCCTGGCTGGTCCTGGGCTACGACGAGATTCTCCAGATCGCCCGCAACCCGCGCCGTTTCGCCCGGGACACCCGCCACTGGCGCGACCGGGAGGAGGGGAGGATCCCCGACGACTCCCCGCTGATGCCGCTGCTGGCCTGGCGCCCCGACTGCATCTCCCAGGACGGCAACGAGCACAGGCGGCTGCGCGGCGCGGTCAAGGACAGCCTGGAGAACTTCGACCGCCGCGCCATCCGCCGCCACGTCCACCGCCGCTCCCACCAGCTCGTCGACGGGTTCGCCGGCGCCGGACGGGCCGAACTGGTCTCCCAGTTCGCCGAGTCGCTGCCCATGATGGTGCTGACCGACCTCTTCGGGCTGCCCGAGGAGGAGGGGGCCGACCTGGTCGAGGCCAGCAGGCAGCTCGTCAGGGGCACGGAGAAGGCCCTGGAGGCCGACCGGCGCATCCACGGGATCCTGGGCCGGCTGGTGGCGGAGAAGCACCGCGCGCCCGGCCCCGACCTGGCCTCCTGGCTGATCGAGCACGAGGCGGACCTCACCGACGAGGAGGTCCGGCAGCACCTGCGGCTCGTCCTGGTCCTGGCCAACGAGACCACCACCAACCTGATGGTCAACACGCTGCGGATGGTCCTCACCGACCCCCGCTTCCGCGGCACCCTCCACGGCGGCCAGATGACGGTCCCGGCAGCCGTCGAGCAGATCCTGTGGGACGAGCCGCCGCTGATGGTGGTCCCGGGGCGGTTCCCCACCCACGACATGGAGATCGCCGGGCACGAGGTCCGCAGGGGCGACCTGCTGCTGCTGTGCGTGGCCGCCGGGAACACCGACCCGGCCATCGGACGCGCGGCCGGCGAGGACATGCACGGCAACCGTTCGCACCTGTCGTTCAACAGCGGGCCGCACGAGTGCCCCGGGCAGGACATCGGGCGGGCCATCACCGGCTCCGGCATCGACACCCTCCTCGCCAGGCTGCCCGACCTCCAACTGGCCGTCCCCGAGGAGGGGCTGACCTGGACGTCCTCCACCTGGTCCCGCCACCTGGACGCGCTGCCGGTGCTGTTCACGCCCCGCCACGCCCGCAACCCCTTCGCACCCCGGCCCGCGGCGGAAGCGGACGGGGAAGCGGACGGAGGAGCGGAAGCGGCCGGAGCGGAGGAGGAGCGCCCGCCCGTCCCGGCCGCCGCGCGGACCGGAGAGGCGCCCGCGCAGCCGGAGCGGATCACGCAGCCGGAGCGGACACCGCAGGCCGTGCGGCCCGCCGCGCCCCGGCGCGGTCCCGGCCGGTGGTGGGACCTCCTGTGGCCCCGGCGCGGCTGAGCCGCCGGGGCCGGGGCCCCGCGCCGGCCCCGGCGGCTCGGCCGGGGAGCGGGGTCAGCGGTCCCCGGCGTCGCGGGACAGCGCGTCGCGCACGGCCTCCTCGCTGCGGGCCACGACCGCCGAGCCGTCGTCGGCGGTGATGATCGGCCGCTGGATCAGCCGCGGGTGCTCCGCCAGCGCCGCGATCCACCGGTCCCGCTCGGCGGGCTCCCGCGGCCATGCCTTCAGCCCCAGCTCCCTGGCCTCGGGCTCCTGGGTCCGGGCGATGTCCCACGGCTCCAGCCCCAGCCGCTCCAGCACCTCCCCCAGCTCCCGCTCGTCCGGCGGGTCCTCCAGGTAGCGGCGGACGGTGTACTGCGCGCCCTCGGCGTCCAGCAGCTTCACCGCGCTGCGGCACTTCGAGCAGGCGGGGTTGATCCAGATCTCCATGGGGCCACCGTAGCCGCGGCGCGCCCCCCGCCGGGAAGGACCTGCCCGGGGCGCCGCTCAGCGCGCGGGCTCCCCGGCGGGCGCGCGCTCCCCGGCGGGCGCGCCCGCCGGGGCGGGCAGCACTCCGGCGCCGCGCAGGTACGCGCGGGCGCCCCGGATCGCCTCGGGGGTGCCGGCGTAGACGCGGTCCCGCGGGGGTATCGCGTCCAGCGCGCCGACGGACTCCAGGGCCTGCCGCTGGCCGGGCCGCACGCCGGAGACCAGCACGGCGATGCCGCGCCGCCGCAGCTTCTCCACCACGTCCCTGAGGACGAGGGCGCCGGTGGCGTCCACCGTCGTCACGCGCGACATCCGCAGGATCACCACGCGGACGTCGGCGACCTCGGACAGCTCCAGCAGGAAGCGGTGGGCGGCGGCGAAGAACAGCGGGCCGTCGATCCGGTAGGCGACGATGTGCTCGGCCAGCAGGGCGCGCTCCTCGTCGCCGTGCTCGCCGGGCAGGTCCGGGGTGACGTCCACCTGGTCCAGGCGGGCCTGCCGGGCCACCGCCCGCAGGGCGAGCGCGCCCGCGACGGTCAGGCCGGCGATCACCGCGTACACCAGGTCCAGCACCAGGGTCGTCACGGCCGTCAGCGCCAGGACGACCGCGTCGGAGCGGGTGGCGCGGGCCATCGCGCGCAGCGAGCCGACCTCCACCATGCGCACGGCGGTGGCCAGCAGCACACCGGCCAGCGCCGCCAGCGGGATGCGGGAGACCAGCGGGGCGGCGGCGAAGACGACGGCGGCGAGGACGGCGGCGTGCGCGAGCGCCGCCAGCCGGGAGCGGGCGCCGGTGCGGACGTTGACGGCGGTGCGGGCTATGGCGCCGGTGGCGGGCACGCCGCCGAACAGCGGGGCGGCGATGTTCGCCAGTCCCTGCCCGAACAGCTCCCGGTCCGGGTCGTGCCGCTGCCCGACCGTCATGCCGTCCGCGACCGACGCCGACAGCAGCGACTCCAGCGCGGCCAGCGCCGCCACCGCCACCGCCGGGGCGAGCAGCGAGGGCAGCGCGGAGAGGTCGAGGAAGCCCAGGGAGGGCGCGGGCAGGCCGGGCGGCAGGTCGCCGATCGGCGTGGCGTCCTCCAGGCCGAGGAGTCCGGCGGCCGCCGTCGCGGCGATCACCGCGAGGACGGAGAACGGGACGGCCGGCCGCCACCGCGCGCCCAGCAGCATGGCGGCGGCGACGCCGAGGGCCAGCGCGAGGGCCGTCCAGTTCGGGTGCGCCGCGAACTCCCGCGCGGCCCGCCAGGCGGTGACCAGGACCCGGTCGCCCTCCGGCGCGGGCACCCCCAGGGCGCCGGGGACCTGCTGGAGGGCGATCACACAGGCGATCCCGAGGGTGAAGCCCTCCACCACGGGCGCCGGGACGTACCGCATCCAGCGGCCCGCGCGGGCGAGGGCGAGCGCGACCAGCATCAGGCCCGCGAGCAGGCCCGCGGTCAGCACCCCGGAGGGGCCGTGCGCGGCGACGATCGGGACCAGCACCACGGTCATCGCGCCGGTGGGCCCGGAGACCTGGAGGTCGGAGCCGCCGAAGAGGGCGGCCAGGGCGCCGGCGACCACCGCGGTGGCCAGGCCGGCCTCCGCGCCGAGCCCGGAGGAGACTCCGAAGCCCAGCGCCAGGGGCAGCGCCACGACCGCCACGGTCAGACCGGCCAGGAGGTCCCGGCGCGGGGCGGAGGCCATCGCGGACAGGTCGGAGCGGGCGGGCAGCAGGGAGCGCACCGGGGCCCACACCCGGCGGGGGGCGGCGCTCACTCCGTTCCGCCCCCGGCCTGCGCCGTGCCGGTCCCGGTGGCGGCGCGCAGCTCCTCCAGGAGCTCGTTCTGCCCGGCGAGCATCTCGGTCAGGATGCGGCGGGCGGCCCGCATCAGCTCGGCCACGTCCCCGCCGGCGAGTTCGTACACGACGGTGGAGCCCTCGCGGGTGGCGGTGACGATGCCCGAGCGGCGCAGCACCGCGAGCTGCTGGGAGAGGCTGGGGGGTTCGATCCCGATCGCGGCCAGCAGGTCGCGCACGGGCATCGGGCCGTCCTGGAGCAGCTCCAGGACCCGGATGCGGACCGGATGCCCCAGCATCCGGAAGAACTCGGCCTTGGCCTGGTACAGCGGAACCGGCACGGGAACCTCGGTCTCTCGCGGTCTGTCGCCGCCCACGGGGGAAGCGCGGCGGATACAGCGTCTAATGAATTGCAGAATTTTGCAATTTACCGATCCGGCGGGACGGCGGCGGGGGAGTGAGCCGGAGGCGTCAGACGACTGGCGGAGGGACGGCCTCCACGGCCCGACAATCGCTCGCTCTTCACCCCGCCGACCGGTGGGAAAACCCCTCACCACCCCTCCTGACCAGGGAGAACGCCTCACCCGAGGAGTCGGGGGCGGTGCTTGACGCCGAGCCGGGGCCTTCCTACTGTCTCCTCGCTCGACCGGAAAGGTTCCGAAAACTTTCACCCCCCACATCGGTGCGGACCGCGCCGCCGCGCTCCCGGACGAGGAGCACCGGACCGGTGCCGCGCCGGAAAGGAACCAGAGTTGACCGTGACCACGAGGACCACCGAGAGGACGGCCCCGGGCCGCACGTCCCTCAGGCGCCGGAGCCGGCTGCGCCGCCTGGCGACGTCCGTGCTGCTCTCCGCCGGGCTGTGCCTGGGCACCCTGACCGCGGCGGGACCGGCCCAGGCCGTCGACGGCACCGTCGTCACCTCCACCCAGAGCGGCGGCCGGACCGTCTCGTTCACCTTCGACGACGGCCCCGACCCCACCCACACCCCGCGCCTGCTGGAGGTGCTCCGCAGGCACGGCGTCAAGGCGACCTTCTGCCTGTGGGGCGACCACGTCAGGCAGTACCCCCACCTGGTGCGGCAGATCGCCGCGGAGGGCCACCGGCTGTGCAACCACACCATGTCCCACCAGGACATGGGCGGCTGGTCGCAGCAGCAGATCCGCCAGAACCTGGAGCAGACCAACAACCTGATCCGCCAGGCCGCGCCGGGCGCGCAGATCACCTACTTCCGCGCCCCGTACGGCAACTGGGGCCAGTCCCCGCAGGTGGCCGCGTCGCTGGGGATGCAGCCCCTGGGCTGGCGGCTGGCGATCAACGACTGGCAGCCCCCGGGCACCGGTGAGCTGGTCCGCCGCATCATGCAGGGCGTCACCCCCGGGGCCGTCGTCCTGATGCACGACGGCGGCGGCGACCGCAGCCAGACGGTCTCGGCCGTCGACCAGACCATCCCGCAGCTGCGGGCCCAGGGATACTCCTTCGACCAGCCGGCCGTCCGCTGACCCGGCGGCCGGAAGGACGGCCCGGCCCCGGCGGGGAGCTCCCCGCCGGGGCCGGGTCACGCCGGTGACGGAGGGTCCGTCAGGCGGTGGAGCAGGCGCTCCCGTTCAGGGTGAAGGAGGAGGGCTTCCCGGTGTTGCCGGTGTGGCTCGCCTGGAAGCCGATCTGGACGCTCGCCCCGGGGGCCAGCGTGGAGTTGTAGGAGACGGCCCTGGCGGTCACCGCGCCCCTGGAGGGGCTGTACGTCGCGCCCCAGCCGGAGACGATGGTCTGCCCGGCGGGCAGGGTGAAGCCCAGCGACCAGCCGGAGACGGGCGCGCTGCCGGTGTTGGTGACGGTGACGGTCGCGGTCAGGCCGGTGTTCCAGGCGTTGACGGTGTAGGCGACCCGGCAGGCGCCCGGCACCGGGTCGGGCCCGGGGTCCGGGTCGGTGGGCTCGTCCGGCGGGGTGCCGGCGCCGTCCAGGCCGAAGAACGAGATGACCCGGGCCGCCATGCCGGTGGTGGGTATCGCGTGGCTGCCGCCCTGGATGCTGATGGCCTCCACCGGGGCCTGGGCGCCGGTGCCGCCGTAGCGGGTGCGGGTCCAGCCGTTCTGCGGGGAGTCGGTGGACGACGGGGTCTGGCTCAGCCCGTGGACGTTGGTCCACTGCTCGATCTGCTCGGTGAAGTTCGGGTAGCGGATGGTGTCGTCGTTGGTGCCGTGCCAGATCTGGACGCGCGGCCGGGGGCCGGTGTAGCCCGGGTACGCGTTCCGGACCATGTCGCCCCACTGCTGCGGCGTGTGGTTCCGGGTCCCGTTGGCGCAGGAGCTGTTCCAGCTGGAGCCGTCGGTGGTGGAGAAGCAGGAGTGCGGCACGCCCGCGAAGGACGCGCCCGCCCTGAACACGTCGGGGTAGTTGCCCAGCAGGACGTTGGTCATCATCGCGCCCGACGAGGAGCCGACGGCGAAGATCCGCTCGGGGTCGACGTTGTGGCGCTGCTGGACGTAGCCCACCATCGACCGGATGCCCACCGGGTCGCTGCCCCCGTCACGGCGCAGCGCCTGGGGCGAGGAGACGTCGTAGCAGCTGCCGCTGCGGGTCGCCGACGGGTAGATCACGATGAACCCGTGCTGGTCGGCGAGCCGGGCGAACTCCGTGCCGGAGTAGAACCCCGGGCCGGAGCCGGTGCAGTAGTGCACCGCCACCAGCAGCCCCGGCCTCTGCTGCACCCGGTCGGGCACGTACAGGTGCATCCGCAGGTTGCTCGGGTTGGCGCCGAAGCCGGTCACCTCCGTCAGGGAGGCCGCCGAGGCGGGCGGCGCGGCGAGGGCGACGAGGAACGCCGCCAGCATCGGCAGGACGCCCCCCAGGAGCGCCGCGAGACGCGCCCCGGGCCGTCGCCTCCTCCCCGCGGTTCCGTCCGTCGCGTGCACGGATCTGTCGGTCATGTCGTCGTCCTTCCTAGACTGCGGACTGTGAAGGGACTGCTGCTGCGGCTGTCGGAGCTCGACGCGGACGCCGCCACCGCCGTGCGCGTGATCGCCCACTTCGAGGCGCTGCTCGGCGGCGGGCTCGACCCGGCCACCCTGGCCCGGTCCACCGCCGGGCTGGCCGGGTGCCCGGCGGGCCTGGAACTGCCCGACGGCCGCACCGCGCGGTTCGGCCCGGGCGGCGTCGCCCTCCCGGGCGCGCCCGGACACGTCTCCGGCCGGGTGGACCTGGAGCCGGCCGGGCGGGTCTGGCTGGAGCGGCCCGGCACACCGGGCCCCTTCGACGAACTGGTCCTGGAGTGGATGGCCATCGCCGCCCGCGTGCTGGCCGGCCGCCCCCGGCAGACCCGCCCGCCCCGGGCCGCCGACCCGGCGCTGGTCGAGCTGGTGCTGTCCGGGCGGGAGGACGCCCCCGACCGCGCCCGCGCGCTGCGGCTGCTGGGCCTGGCCCCCGAGACGCCGCTGCGGGTGGTCGCGGTGGCCGGCGGACGGGGAACGGACGTGGGCGTGGAGGCGGTGGCGCTGCTCGGCCGCGGCGCGCTGCCCGGCGCCGTGCGGGTGGCGCGGGTCGGCTCGCTGGGCGCGGTGCTGGCCGCGCGCCCGGGCGGCCCGCGCGGCGGCACCGCCTCACCGGCCGCTGAGCTGCGGGCGGCCGTCCGCGACCGGGCCCGCGACCGCGGCACGGGCCGCGGGGCCGCGCACGGCGTCCGGGTCGGCGTCGGCGGCGCGGCGGACCCCCTGGACGCGCGGACCTCCTGGGAGCAGGCCCGCGACGCCCTGCGGTTCACCGCCCCCGGCACCCCGGAGGAGGCCGTGGCCGACCACGACGAGCTCGGCCCCGTCGCGCTGCTGGCGGACATTCCCGTGGAGCGGCTGCGCGACCAGGCGGACGTGCGGCGGCTGGCGGAACTGGCCGACGGGGAGCGGGGCGGGCAGGGCGCCGACCCGCTGGCCGCCCTGGCCGCGTTCTGCCGCACGGGCTCGCTGCGGCAGGCCGCCGCCGAACTCCACCTCCACCACAGCTCGGTGGCCGCCCGCCTGGCGCACGTGGAGAAGGAGCTGGGGTGGCGCCTGCGCGACCCCAGGGACCGGTTCCGCGCCCAGCTGGCGCTGTACGCCCTGCGGCTGGCCGGTAACCCCGGCGGCGCGTGACCGTCCACCGGTCACCGGCCCAGCGCCGCGCGCAGCACCGCGACCGCCTCGTCGGTCGCGCGCCGTATGACGGCGGCGTGCTCCACCGCCCACGCGCCGTGGAAGGTGCCGGGGAACAGGTGCACCTCGGCGGGCACGCCCGCGGCCAGCAGGGCGCGGGCGTAGCCGACGCCCTCGTCCCGCAGCGGGTCGTACTCCATCACCGAGACGTACGCGGGCGGCAGGCCCGACAGCTCGATGACCGTGGCGCGGGCGGGGGCCGCGTACGGGGAGACCCCGGCGGTGCCCCGCACCCCGTACCCCAGGTAGGCCTCCCAGCTCAGCCGGGCGTTGCGCCGGTTCCACACCGGGGTGTCGGTGAACAGCCGCGCGCTGGGCGTCTCCAGCCGGTCGTCGAGCGCCGGGCTGCACAGGTGCTGGAAGCAGACCGCCGGCCCGCCCCGGTCGCGGGCGAGCAGGGCCAGCCCGGCGGCCAGGCCGGCCCCGGCGCTGTCCCCCCACAGGGCGATCCGGTCGGGCAGGACGCCCAGCGCGGCGGCGTTCCCCGCCAGCCAGCACAGCCCGGCGTAGCAGTCCTCCAGGGGCGCGGGGAAGGGGTGCTCGGGCGCCAGGCGGTAGTCGACCGAGACCACCAGCGCCTCCAGCTCCCGGCACAGCCTCAGGTTCCAGTCGTGGTCGACGTCCGGCGACCCCAGCACGAAGCCGCCGCCGTGGATGCCGTAGACGGCCGGCAGCGGACCGCGCGCCCCGAGCGGCCGGTAGAGCCGCAGCGGGACGTCGGGCGCGCCGTCCGGGCCGGGCGCGCGGACCTCGGTGACGTCCACCCCCTCCGTGTCCGCCGCCGCGATGTGCGCGGTGAGCTGCTCCGCCTGCGCGGCACGCGCCAGGTCGATGTCGGTGATGTCGACCTCGGGCATCAGCGGGAGCGCCGCGGCCAGCTCGGGATCGAACCGGTAGCGCATGTCCGTCCTCCGGTCGCGGTCGTCGGTGTGCGGGTACGGCCTGGCGGGGTGTGCGGTGGTGTCGTGGTGAGACGGTGGCATCGGGGGTCCTCCCAGGTCATCAGACGGGTGTCGGGATAACGGCGGCCCCGGACCGACACCCGCGCGGTCTTCGCGGCGTTTCCCGGCGCGGCCGGCCCCGTGATCCGGCCGAAACCCGCTCCGACCAGCGAAGAAGCCCTCTCGGAGGGGGAGCGGGACGTTCTTGACGCGGGCCCGGGGCCTCTCTATGGTCTCCCCGCTCGACCGGAAAGTTTCCGAAACGTTTCGGCTCATGTCGTACGGACGCGTGTCCGCACCCCGGTGGAGCGCCGGCCTGACAACGCACCGGAAAGGGACCAGCGTTGACCGAGACCACCGAGACCACCGGGACCACCGGGACCACCGGCGCCGCCGGGCGGACCGTCCGCGCCGGGAGGCGCTCCCGGCGCCCGCGCCCGCTGCGCCGCCTCGCGATGCCCCTGCTGCTCACCACCGGCCTGTGCCTGGGCGCACTCGGCCTGACGGGCACCGCCCAGGCGGGCCAGGCGCAGGAGCAGGGCAGGGGACAGGGGAACGGGAAGGGGAAGGCCACGGCCGCCATCGTCGACTCCACCCGGCACGGGGGCCGGACCCTCGCCCTGACCTTCGACGACGGCCCCAACCCCACCGACACCCCGGAGCTGCTGGAGGTGCTGCGGAAGCACCGCGTCAAGGCGGTCTTCTGCCTGTGGGGCGACCACGTCAGGCAGCACCCCGACCTCGTGCGCGCCATCGTCCGGGGCGGCCACACGCTGTGCAACCACTCCATGAACCACGACGACATGGGCGCCTGGGACGAGGAGCGGATCCGCGCCGACCTGGAGCGGACCAGCGCCGAGATCCGCAAGGCGGCGCCGGGCGCACCGATCCCCTACTTCCGCGCCCCGTACGGCAGCTGGGGCAAGAGCCCCGAGGTGGCGGCATCGCTGGGGATGCAGCCGCTGGGCTGGAGGCTCGCCATCGGCGACTGGGAGCCGCCGGGCACCGACGAACTGGTCCGCCGCGTCACCGAGGGCGTCACCCCCGGGGCCGTCGTCCTGATGCACGACGGCGGCGGCGACCGCAGCCAGACCGTCGAGGCCGTCGACCGGATCATCCCGCAGCTGAGGGCCGAGGGCTGGCGCTTCGAGAAGCCCGCCCGCCGCGGCTGACCCTCCCCGGCGTTCACCCGCTCCGACGTTCCAGGAGAACCGACGTGAGACCACACTTCGCGCGCGGCCGCGCACGGGCCTGCGTGGTGGCCCTGCTCACCGGCGCGCTGTTGCTGGTGACGGCGCAGTCCACACCGGCCACCACCACCGCCACCGCCGTGTCCGGGAAGGACGGGAAGGACGGGAAGGACGGGCACGGCCGCGGCCGCACCTGGGTCGGCACCTGGTCGACCACCCCCACGGCCGTCCCCGCGTCCGACACCACCGCCTTCGAGAACCAGACCATCCGCCAGACCGTCCGCACCAGCATCGGCGGCGACCGGGTCCGGGTCCGGCTGTCGAACGAGTTCGGCGAGCAGCCCCTGGTCATCGGCGAGGCCCGCATCGCCCGCCGGGCCGGCGGCTCCGGCGCCCGCATCGACACCCGCACCGACCGCCCCCTCACCTTCGGCGGACGCACCTCCGTCACCGTCCCGGCCGGCGCCCCCGCCGTCAGCGACCCGGTGGAGCTGACGGTGCCCGCGGGCTCCGACCTGGTGATCAGCATCCACCTGCCCGAGCGCACCCCGGGCTCGACGGTCCACGCGTTCGCGTTCCAGCACAACTACGTCGCCTCCGGCAACGTCACCCGCGCCGCGGAGGTCACCCCGACCGCCACCGTGGACCGCTGGTACTTCCTGACCGGCGTCAGCGTCGCCGCGGACGGCCGCTCCCCGCGCTCCGCGGCCGTCGTCGCCTTCGGGGACTCCATCACCGACGGCTCCGACACCGACGTGAACGCCAACCACCGCTGGCCCGACTTCCTCGCCCGGCGGCTGCGCGACGCCCGCGGCCCGCACCCGCTCGGCGTGCTCAACCAGGGCATCAGCGGCAACCGCCTGCTGCACGACCCCAACCCGCCCGAGGGCTCCGGAGCGGACGCCTACGCCGCGTACTTCGGGCAGAGCGCGCTGCGCCGCTTCGACCGCGACGTCGCCGCCCAGCCCGGCGCCGAGCACGTCGTCGTCCTGCTGGGGGTGAACGACCTCGGCCACCCGGTCGCCGGCACCGCCCCGACGTCCGAGAAGGTCACGGCGCGGGACGTCATCGCCGCCCACCGCCAGCTCATCGCCCGCGCCCACGAGCGCGGTCTGAAGATCTACGGCGGCACGATCCTGCCGTTCAAGGGCGACACCTTCGGTTTCCACACCGAGGAGAACGAGGCCGCCCGCCAGGCCGTCAACCGGTGGATCCGCACCAGCGGCGAGTACGACGGGGTCATCGACTTCGACCGGGCCCTGCGCGACCCGTCCGACCCGCAGCGGCTGCTGCCCCGCTACGACAGCGGCGACCACCTGCACCCCAGCGACGCGGGCGCGAAGGCGATGGCGGACGCCGTCCCCCTGCACCTGCTGCGCTGACCGCACCCGCCGCACCCGCCGGGCCGGCCCGGCCCGCCCGCCGCCCGGTACGCCTCCGGCCGTACCGGGCGGCGGGCGCGTCCCGGCCTCAGGACGCCGTCCCGCCGGGCCCGTCCCCGGGGCGGCGGGCGGACGGCAGCGGGACGCCGTACAGCACGAGGTTCTCCTCGTAGCCGCCCGTCTCCGGCCGCCAGCGGCCCGTGCAGGTGACCAGCGCCAGCCTGGCGGCGCCGCCGGAGCCGAACAGGTCCCCGGGCAGCGCCTCCCTGCGGTGGACCCGGCGCGCGGTGATCACATAGCGGTGCCGCTCGCCGTCCGCCGTGGTGACGTCGGCGTACGTGCCGAGGGGCACCTCGCGCAGGGCCGCGAACACCCCCGGTCCCGCGCCCCGGACGTCGACGTGCCCGGCCAGCAGCACCGTGCCCCGCCCGGCCCCGGGCGTGCCCCCGAGCGCCCACCAGCCCAGCCGGCGCGGCGACTCGGGGAGGCGCAGGGCGCCGCCGGCGTCGGCGGCCACGGCCTCGACCGGCGCGGTGAACCGGCCGGGGAGGGTGAGGGAGACCGGCGGAGCCGCCGCGGGGAGCGCGGGGGAGGAGGGGACGGCCGGGGAGGGGGCCGCCGCCCCGGGCACGGTCCCGGCGCTCCCCACGGGGTCCCGTCCGTAAGGGGCGGGGCTGCCCAGCAGGAGGGCTCCGGCGACGGCCGCCGCCAGTCCCGCCAGGACGGCCGCCCGCCCCGGACCGGCGCCGGCCGGTCCGGGGCGGGTCCACCGCGGCGGTCGGACGCGCACGGCGGAGGGGCGGTCAGCGGCCGGCCGCGGCACGGCGGGAGCGGACGGTCCACGCGGCGCCGGCCGCCGCGAGGAGGAGCCCACCGCCCAGGGCCGCCGCTCCGGCGCTCCGCGACGCGTCCGGCGTCCCGGCCGCCCGGCCCCCGCTGCCCGCGGGGACGGACGCGGCGCCGGCGTGCTCGCGGCAGGTGCCGCCGCGGACCATCTCCAGGTGCATGGCGACGACCGGCCGGGCGGCCCGGGCCGCCGCCCTGACCTCGGGATTCCGGCCGGCCCGGAGTTCCTGGTCGATCAGGTCCAGGGTCTTCTGGTGGGAGGCGGCCTGCACCCGCAGCCAGGCCCGGTCGTACTCGGCGGTGCCGGCCCTGGCCCGCACGTCCTCCAGTTGCCGCCGCTGCTCGGGGGCGGGGGCGGCCGGCAGGGCGACGCCGAACTTGTCCGCCAGGGCCTTGGTCCGCGCGTCCAGCCGCGTGTGGTCGCGGACCAGGGTGGCGCCCACGTTCCGCACACAGGCGGTGGCGGCGTTCTCCTGCGCGTCCCGGCCGGCGGCGATCTCCGTGAGATTGCCCTGGTGGGCTGCCTTCAGAAAGGTGCTGTCCTGCTCGCCGACCTGCTCGACGGCGACGGCCGGGGCGGCGGACGCGCCGGCCAGGACGAGAGCCGCCACGGTGGTGGAGGCCCAGTGCCTTGTACGCATGTTCAGGCTCCGTTCGTCGTCGGCCGGAACGGGACCGTCCGCGGCCGACTTCCGGCGGGTGCCGTGCTGACACCCGTGGGGTCGGTGGGGTCTGTGAGGTCTGTGGGGGCCGACGGGGCCCGGGAAGGCGGACCCGCGTGACGGGGCCGGGGAGTGCGCCCCCTTGAAGGCCCGGGGACTTCGCCGTGGGGGAGGCGGGCCGCCGGGGACGCGGAACCGCCCGCCGGCGAGGCGCGGGCCTCCCGGGCTCAGGCCGTCTCGGCGACGGCGCGGGCCAGCACGAGCAGGCCCTCGTCCAGCTCGTCCGGGGTGGTGGTGAGGGGCGGGAGCAGCTTGACGACCTCGCTCTCCGGGCCGGAGGTCTCGATCAGCAGCCCGAGCTCGAAGGCCCGGGCGCACACCCGGGAGGCGTGCGTCTTGTCGTGGAACTCCAGGCCCCACACCAGGCCGCGGCCGCGGACGCCGGCGACCTCGTCGCCGTGCTCGGCGGCGATGGCGCGCAGGGCGGCCTCGACCCGCTCGCCGCGGGCCAGGGTCTGCTTCTCCGTCTGGCCGTCGGCCCAGTAGGTGTCCAGCGCGGCGGTGGCGGTGACGAAGGCCGGGTTGTTGCCGCGGAAGGTGCCGTTGTGCTCGCCGGGCTCCCACACGTCCAGCTCCGGCCGGAACAGGGTCAGCGCCATGGGCAGGCCGTAGCCGCTGATGGACTTCGCCAGGGTGACGACGTCCGGGACGATGCCCGCCTCCTCGAAGGAGAAGAAGGCGCCGGTGCGGCCGCAGCCCATCTGGACGTCGTCGACGATCAGCAGCATGTCCCAGCGGCGGCACAGGTCGGCCAGACCGCGCAGCCACTCGGGCCGGGCCACGTTGACGCCGCCCTCGCCCTGCACGGTCTCGACGATCACCGCGGCCGGACGGCCGAGCCCGGACCCGCGGTCCCCCAGCAGCCGCTCGAACCACAGGAAGTCCTCGACCGTGCCGCCGAAGTAGTCGTCGAACGGCATCGGCACGCTGTGCACCAGCGGCACGCCCGCGCCGGCCCGCTTGAAGGCGTTGCCGGTGACCGCCAGCGCGCCCAGCGACATGCCGTGGAAGGCGTTGGTGAACGACACCACCGTCTCGCGGCCCTTGACCTTGCGGGCCAGCTTCAGGGCCGCCTCCACGGCGTTGGCCCCGGTGGGGCCGGTGAACATCACCTTGTGGTCCAGGCCGCGCGGCTCGAGGACCAGATCGCGGAACGTCTCCAGGAAGGCCCGTTTGGCGGTGGTGGACATGTCCAGACCGTGGGTGACGCCGTCGCGCTCCAGGTAGTCCAGCAGGGCGCGTTTGAGAACCTTGTTGTTGTGCCCGTAGTTGAGGGCCCCGGCCCCGGCGAAGAAGTCGAGCCAGACCCGGCCGTCCTCGTCGTACATGCGGCTGCCCTCGGCGCGGTCGAAGACGGCGGGCCAGCCGCGGCAGTAGCTGCGCACCTCCGACTCCAGGACCTCGAAGACGGACGGTTCGGCTGTGGTGGTGGTCATGACGTGTCCTCCTCGGTGAACCCCTCCCGGGCGTGCGGACCGCTCGCGTCCGCGGAGCGGGTCAGGGCAGCGGGCCTATCCGGTACAGCACCTCCGGCTCGTGGCCGTCGGGGAAGAGCCCGCCGTCGAAGAGCACCTCGCGCCCGAGCGCGGCGCCGTGCCGCCGGGCGAAGACGGTGAACAGCCGGTTCGAGGCGGTGTTCGCCGGTGTGACGGTGGTCTCCAGGTACCGCACTCCCCGCGGCCGCAGCCGGGCGGCCAGGTGGTCCAGCATGGCCGCGGCCAGGCCCCGCCCGCGCTGCCGCTCCTCCACGGCGATCTGCCAGACGACGAGCGTGCGGGGCCGCTCGGGGCGGACGTAGCCGGTGGTGAAGCCGACCGGTTCGCCGCCGTCGCCGCGCGCCACCACGGAGGTGGCGGCGAAGTCGCGGAACCACAGCAGGTAGCTGTAGGAGGAGTTCAGGTCGAGCGCCCTGGAGTCGCGGGCGATGCGCCAGACGGCGGCACCGTCCTCGACCCCGGGCGGTTCGAGCAGGATTCCTGTCTGCGTGGCCACGGCATTCACCTCCGCCGCGCTCGGTGCCCGCCGGTCGCGCCGGGCCGGTCCCCGCGGGACGGGGCTTTGGGGCCCCGCCCCCGGAATGCGCGTGACGCGCCTGCGGGGCCGGCCGTACGGGCGGGTGCGGAGCCTGCCTCCGCACATCTGTTCCGTTCTGCGCACGAAGCTACGTGCGCCCCTTCCGGGCGGCCACCGGAGGAGTGACCCGCCACCCGGCCCCGGGGGCGGGAAAAGGCCGGAGAACGCTTTCCCGCGGGCCTCCGGCGCCCTGTGCGGGATTCACCCGGACGGGCCAGGCCACCCGGACGGCGGGCATCCGTTCCGACGGCGTCCCCGGCGTCCCCGGCGTCCGGCGGGGTACTCGGCGGAGCCCCGGCAGGAAGGGAGGATCCCATGTCCGAACAGCGCGCGAGGCCCTCCGGCGCCTCCGGCCGGCCGGAGAAGGGCGACGGCGGGCAGGACCGGGAACGGACACCGGTGAGGCCGGTGGAGGAGGACCCGGCGGTGGAGCGGGCCTTCCTCGACGACACCACCGCCACGCCCCTCGCCACCGAGGACGAGGACGACCGCGGACCCCTGGCGCCCGTCTTCCGGGAGCCGGACGGGCCGGCGGAGCGGGACGGCCGGCGCTCCCCGGACTCACCGGACCGGCCCCGCGGGGAGTGACCCGGAGAGCGGACTTCGGGGGGTGACCGCCGTGAGCGACCCGCCGGGAGAGACCCGCCCCGGGACGGGCCGGAGCGGCGCCGAGTTCGGCCGCCGCCGGGAAGGGAACACGGAGGGTGTACACCTGTTCCCGTCGGCAGCCGAGAAGGGGAGCGCCGCATGGCCGTCACATTCCGCAAGAGCTTCCGGATCCTGCCCGGTGTCCGGCTGAACATCGGACGCCGCTCCTGGTCGGTCACCCTGGGCGGCGGCAGGGGCCCGCGCCACACCATCAGCTCCACCGGCCGCCGCACCACCTCCATCGACCTTCCCGGCCCCTTCGGCTACCGGAGCACCAGGACCCGCAGGCGGGGGTGAGGGGCGGCCGGGCGGCCCGCGGCGACGTCAGGCCCGGTCCGGGCGGCCGCGCCGGCGCGCCGGCGCCGCGTCCGGTGGCGCCGCGTCCGGGGGAGACTCCAGGCCGGGCAGCGTCTCCTGCGCCACGTCCCAGCCCGTCGTCCTCGGCGCGGGGCGCACCGCCAGCTTCCCCCGGCACTCCGGCCCGAGCCCCCACAGCCTGGCCTGCCGGTCCCGCAGCGGCCGGCCGCACATCCGGCACAGCACGGGCGGGCGGTCCTGGGCCGGAGGCTCGGGGGCGTCGGGAAGGGGAGAGGGCTCGGACACGGTCACCAGGATGCCACCGCGCGGGGAGCCCCACCGTGAAACGGCCGCCGGCCGCGCCTCCCCCAAGGCGCGGCCGGCGGCCCACAGACGGCCCGGGCGAGCGGAAACCCGCTCTGACCTGGGGCGGTCCCGGACGGCTCAGATGTCGAAGTACATCTCGAACTCGTGCGGGTGCGGGCGGAGCTGGATCGGGGCGATCTCGTTGGTCCGCTTGTAGTCGATCCAGGTCTCGATCAGGTCCGCGGTGAAGACGCCGCCCGCCTGCAGGTACTCGTTGTCCTCCTCCAGGGCGTCCAGGACGGCCGGGAGGGAGGTGGGGACCTGCGGGACGTTCGCGTGCTCCTCCGGAGCCAGCTCGTAGAGGTCCTTGTCGATCGGCTCGGCCGGCTCGATCTTGTTCTTGATGCCGTCCAGACCGGCCAGCAGCAGCGCGGCGAAGGCCAGGTACGGGTTGGAGGACGGGTCCGGGGCGCGGAACTCGACGCGCTTGGCCTTCGGGTTCGAACCGGTGATCGGGATGCGCATCGCGGCGGAGCGGTTGCGCTGCGAGTACACCAGGTTCACCGGCGCCTCGAAGCCGGGCACCAGGCGGTGGTAGGAGTTGACCGTCGGGTTGGTGAAGGCCAGCAGCGACGGGGCGTGCTTGAGGATGCCGCCGATGTAGTAGCGGGCGGTGTCCGACAGGCCCGCGTAGCCCTGCTCGTCGTAGAACAGCGGCTCGCCGCCCTGCCACAGCGACTGGTGGACGTGCATGCCCGAGCCGTTGTCGCCGAAGATCGGCTTCGGCATGAAGGTCGCGGTCTTGCCGTTGCGCCAGGCGACGTTCTTGATGATGTACTTGAACAGCATCAGGTCGTCGGCGGCGGCCAGCAGCGTGTTGAACTTGTAGTTGATCTCCGCCTGGCCGGCGGTGCCGACCTCGTGGTGCTGGCGCTCGACCTGCAGGCCGGCCTTCTCCAGCTCCAGCGACATCTCGGCGCGCAGGTCGGCGAAGTGGTCGACCGGCGGAGCCGGGAAGTAGCCGCCCTTGTAGCGGACCTTGTAGCCGCGGTTGTCCTCCAGCGCGCCGGTGTTCCAGGCGCCCGCCTCGGAGTCGATGTGGTAGAAGGACTGGTTCGCACTGGTCTCGAAGCGGACGCTGTCGAAGACGTAGAACTCGGCCTCGGGACCGAAGTAGGCGGTGTCGGCGATGCCGGAGGAGGCGAGGTACGCCTCGGCCTTCTTCGCCACGTTCCGCGGGTCGCGGCTGTACTGCTCGCCGGTGATCGGGTCGTGGATGAAGAAGTTGATGTTGAGCGTCTTGTCGCGGCGGAACGGGTCCAGACGGGCGGTGGACAGGTCCGGCAGCAGCGCCATGTCGGACTCGTGGATCGCCTGGAAGCCGCGGATCGAGGACCCGTCGAAGGCCTGCATCTCCTCGGGGTCGAACGTCGAGGCCGGGATCGTGAAGTGCTGCATGACGCCCGGCAGGTCGCAGAAGCGGACGTCGACGAACTTGACGTCGTTGTCCGAGATGTACTTCTTTGCCTCGTCGGCGTTCTGGAACATCCAAGTCCTCCTAGTCCCGCCGCGAGGGGACGGGGTGGCAGCTCGAGTGGCAGTCCAGTGCGGTGTCCTGCTGCGCTCGACGATAGGTTTGCGGGATTTCTCTCCCATGACCCATTCGTTTCGGTGATGTTAACCGGGCGGATGTGCGAACGGACGCGCCGACGGGGCCGGAGGCACCCGCGTGCGGACCGCCCGAACCCCACCGGGTACCCCGAGGGGGCGCGCGTTACCGTGGTCGGGTGGACAACAGGCAAGCAATCGGCTCGTGGCTCTCCGGCCCCCGCGCGGCGGCCGAGCAGATGGGCGCGGACTTCGGTTACCGCGGTGAGCGGCTGGGCCTGCCCGAGGAGGGGAGCGGGTCGATCGCCCCGCCCGGGCGGAGGATCGCCGCGATCTGCGTCGACTGGGGCCTGTGCCTCCTGATCGCATACGGTCTGCTCACGGGCGGCGACTTCCGCGCCGCCGGGAACTGGGCGCTGCTGGTCTTCGCGGTGCTCGGCGTCCTCACCGTGGGGACGGTCGGCTTCACCCCGGGGAAGCGGCTGATGGGCCTGCGCGTGATCTCGGTGAACGGGGGCCGGCTCACACTGCCCCGCGCCGTCCTCCGCACACTGCTGCTGTCGCTCGCCGTCCCCGCCCTCGTCTGGGACCGCGACTCCCGCGGCCTGCACGACCGGTTCTCCGGCGCCGTCCAGGTGAGGATCTGACCCGGGCGCGAGGACGCCCGAGACGCGTGTGGCTGCGGCCCGGAACCCCTCGGTTCCGGGCCGCAGCCACACGCGTCTCGGGCCGTGTCTCAGCGGCGGGTCGGACCCTTCGGCATCCGCAGCCCGCGGGGCATCGGGCCCTTGGGCAGCGGCAGGTTGCTCATCAGGTCGCCCATGGCCCGCAGCCGGTCGTTGATCTCCGTGACCCGGGGGCCCTGGAGGACACGGGGCAGCTTCAGCAGCTTGGTGCGGAGCTTCTTCAGCTCCGTCTGCCCCTCGCCGTTGCCCACGAGCACCTCGTGGACCGGGGTGTCGCCGCCCACGATGCGCGCCATGCGCTTCTTCTCGGCCACCATCAGGCCGCGCAGCCGGTTCGGGTTGCCCTCGCCGACGAGCACGATGCCGGCCTTGCCGACGGCCCGGTGGACGACGTCCTGCTGGCGGTTGACGGCCACCGCCGGGGTCACCGTCCAGCCGCGGCCGATGTTCTCCAGTACGGCCGCCGCCGCGCCCGGCTGCCCCTCCATCTGGCTGAAGGCGGCCCGCTCCGCGCGCCGCCCGAAGACGATCGCCATCGCGAGGAAGGCCAGCAGGAAGCCCAGGATGCCCAGGTAGACCGGATGACCGACCCAGAAGCCGATCGCGAGAAGGACACCGAAGGTGACGATGCCCACGCCCGCGATGACGAAGCCGACCTTCTTGTCAACGCGTCGGGTCATCTTGTAGGTCAGGGCGATCTGCTTGAGCCGCCCCGGGGGATTCTCGGTAGTTTCCTTCCTCGCCATACGGCGAAGTCTACGTCGCCCGTCTGGGTCGGGTCGCCGCGGCCTCCAGCACGGCGGCGGCCTCGCTGCGCGCCCGCGCCCGGCGGCGGTCCTCCAGGACCGCCGCCCAGGCGTTGCGGCGTGCCGCCCGCTGCCCGCCGGGCAGCAGCAGCCCCTCCAGTCTCTCCAGAACCCGCAGAGTCGTGTTCATCGAGGATCCCCTTGGGGTGACGGGCCTCGTGCGGCGCGTGACGTGAGCGGTGTGCGCCCACATCATCACTTTCCGGTGTTACCGGAAGATGACACAGCGGTCAAAAGCACCGGAAGGAACCGGCCGCGAGCGGGTGAACGGAGCGGAGGCCGCGCGTCAGGCCGCGGTGGCGCCCCGGCGCTCGACCGCCTGCCGGTACAGCCGGCCCGCGCGGTAGGAGGAACGGACCAGCGGCCCGGACATGACACCGGCGAAACCGATCTCCTCCGCCTCCTGCTGCAGCTCCACGAACTCCTGGGGCTTCACCCAGCGCTCCACCGGGTGGTGCCGGGGCGAGGGCCGCAGGTACTGGGTGATGGTGATCAGCTCGCAGCCCGCCTCGTGCAGGTCGCGCAGTGCCTGGGAGACCTCCTCGCGGGTCTCGCCCAGCCCCAGGATCAGGTTGGACTTGGTGACCAGGCCGTCCTCGCGGGCGCGGGTGATCACCTCCAGGGAGCGCTCGTAGCGGAAGGCCGGACGGATGCGCTTGAAGATCCGCGGAACCGTCTCGACGTTGTGCGCCAGCACCTCCGGACGCGAGGAGAACACCTCGGCGAGCTGCTCGGGCACCGCGTTGAAGTCGGGGATCAGCAGCTCGACGCCGGTGCCGGGGACCATCGCGTGGATCTGGCGGACGGTCTCGGCGTACAGCCAGGCGCCGCCGTCGGGCAGGTCGTCGCGCGCGACGCCGGTGATCGTGGCGTACCGCAGCTCCATCTGCTTCACGGACTCGGCCACGCGGCGCGGCTCGTCGCGGTCGAACTCGGCCGGCTTGCCGGTGTCGATCTGGCAGAAGTCGCAGCGCCGGGTGCACTGCTCACCGCCGATGAGGAAGGTCGCCTCGCGGTCCTCCCAGCACTCGAAGATGTTGGGACAGCCCGCCTCCTGGCAGACCGTGTGCAGACCCTCGCGCTTCACCAGGGACTGCAGGGCGTTGTACTCGGGGCCCATTTTCGCCCGGGTCTTGATCCACTCGGGCTTGCGCTCGATGGGGGTCTGGCTGTTCCGGACCTCCAGGCGCAGCAGCTTCCTACCGTCGGGTGCGACAGCGGACACGTCCGGCTCCCTTGGACTTGACTCTTCGGCGTGCACAAGCGTACGCCCCGGCCCCGCGGGTCAGACGGCGCGGGGCAGCGGCTCCGTCCGCTCCAGCACCGCCCGCAGGTGCTTCTCCACCACGGGCAGCACCTCCGCGACCGTCACCCTCCTGCCCAGCTCCTGGGAGAGCGAGGTGACCCCGGCGTCCCGGATGCCGCACGGCACGATGCGGTCGAACCAGGTGGTGTCCGGGTCGCAGTTGAGGGAGAAGCCGTGCATGGTGACGCCCCTGGCGACGCGGACCCCGATCGCGGCGAGCTTGCGGTCCTCGCCGCGCTGGCCGGCGTTGGAAGGGGCGTACTCGGGCCCCCTCAGCCGGGCGTCGTACTCCTCGTCCCCGCCCGCCGGCCGGGGGGCGAAGTCCAGCTCCAGCCCGCCCAGGGCCGTCCTCTGCGCCGGGTCGCCCAGCACCCACACCCCGCTGCGGCCCTCGATCCGGGTCGTCTCCAGGCCGAACTCCGCGCAGGTGCGGATCAGCGCCTCCTCCAGCCGCCGCACGTGGGCGATGACGTCCACCGGGTCCGGCAGCCTGAGGATCGGGTAGCCGACGAGCTGGCCGGGGCCGTGCCAGGTGATCTTGCCGCCGCGGTCGACGTCCACCACGGGGGTGCCGTCCAGCGGGCGCTCGCCGTCCTCCGTGCGGCGCCCGGCCGTGTAGACCGGGGGGTGCTCCAGCAGCAGGCAGGTGTCGGGGATCTCGCCCGCGGAGCGGGCCGCGTGGACCTCGCGCTGCCTCTGCAGCGCCTCCAGATACTCCACGGCGTCCTCGCCGAAGCCCAGGTGCACAAAGTGCAGCTCGCTCACGCGGCTCCTCCTCGGGTCGTCACGGGCCTCTCCCGCACCCGGCAGCCACTGTACGGCGCGGGGAGGGAGGGCCGGGATCCGTCCCGGCCTCACACGTACGGATGAAAGCCGGGCGCAGACCCGCGGGAGAGCCGCCCGGCCCGCTACATTCGCGCCGTTCCGGCAGGGCGCCCCGGCGCGGCGTCTGTCGTAGGAAAGCCGCGAGGCAGGAGACCGCAAAGCCGATGTCGACGGAACGACGTGGGAAGCCTTCCCAGCGCACCCCCAACCGCCAGCTCGCAGCCCTCATCGCCGAGGCCGGGTTCTCCAACGCCGGCCTCGCGCGGCGGGTCGACCAACTCGGCTTGGAGCACGGGCTGGACCTCCGCTACGACAAGACCTCGGTGACGCGCTGGCTGCGCGGCCAGCAGCCGCGCGGCACGACCCCCGCGCTGATCGCCGAGGTCTTCACCCGCCGCCTCGGGCGCAGGCTCACCGCCCAGGACCTGGGGCTGGACGCGTGCGCCCCGGTGTACGCCGGGCTGGAGTTCGCGGCCACGCCCGCGGAGGCGGTGGACATCGTCGGCGGGCTGTGGCGCAAGGACACCGGCAGTCACGCCGAACTGCGGAAGATCGCCTTCACCCCGGCCGGGCTGGTCGTGCCCAGCCGGGACTGGCTGATCGGCCGCCCCGACGAGCGCGTCGCCCGCGGCGAGCCGGCGCCGGAGGCCCCGCGGGTGCCCCCGCAGGGACGCGGGCCCGCCGCCGTGCCGCCGCCCCGCGCGGGGCAGGCGGCCCGCGCCGGACGGACCGAGCGCGGCCCCGGGCAGCGGGTGACCGCCGGGGACGTGGCCGCCCTGCGCTCCGTCGGCGAGCTGTTCCGCACGCTCGACCACGCCTACGGCGGCGGCCACGCCCGGCAGGCGCTGGTCCGCTACCTGGAGCACGAGGCCGAGCCGATGCTGCGGGGCGCCTACGGCGAGCAGGTCGGCCGCCGCCTGTTCGCGGCGGTGGCCGACCTGACCCGCCTGGCGGGCTGGACGGCGTACGACATCGCGGCGCACGGGCTGGCGCAGCGCTACTTCGTCCAGGCGCTGCGGCTCTCCCAGGCCGCGGGGGACCGGGCCTACGGCAGCTACGTGCTGGCGACGATGAGCAGGCAGGCGGTGTACCTCGGGCACGGCCGGGAGGCGGTGCAGCTGGCGCGGGTCGCCCAGCAGGGCGTGGGCTCCTCGGTCCCCCCGGCGGTCCAGGCGCTGCTCCACGCGGTGGAGGCGCGCGGGCACGGGGTGCTGGGCGAGGTGCGGGCCTGCTCGGCGTCGCTGGCCCGCGCCGAGCGGGCGCTGGAGCAGGCGCGGCCGGGCGACGAGACGCCGAACTGGGCGAAGGGGTTCGACGAGGGACAGCTCGCCGACGAGTTCGCCCACTGCCACCGGGACCTCCAGCAGTACCGCTCGGCGGCCCAGCACGCGGAGCGCGCCCTGCAGCTGCGGTGCGCGGGCCACGTCCGCGGCCGGCTGTTCTGCAGGGTGGTGCTGGCCACGGCCCGGCTGGGGCTGGGCGACGTGGAGCAGGCGTGCGCCCTGGCCGCGGAGGCGGCGCAGCAGGCGGCGGAGATGCGGTCGGTGCGGGCGCACGAGTACGTGAAGGACTTCGAGCGCCGCCTGGAGCCCTACCGGGACGCCGCCCCGGTGCGCGCCTACCGCGAACGCGTCGCCTCCCTGAACTGACCTGAACCGACCTGAACCGGCCCGGCCCCCGGAGGGACGGCCGCGCCCCTCGCGGGCGCGGCCGCACGGCGTCAGGCGACGGCGGACAGCGGACCGCCGTCCTCCCGAGTGAGCGGCCCGATGCCGAAGTCGCGGCGGATCGCGTCCGCGGCGCGCCGGGCCGACCGCAGGGCGCCGTCGGGGCCGGAGGTGTCGCGGTGGTCGCCGCAGACGTACAGGCCGTCCAGGACGCGTACGGGCCGTCCCGGGTCGTGCGGGGCGGGCATCGCGGGCACGGCCCGCGCGTCGTGGTGGGCGGCCAGCAGGTTCCAGCGGCCGGTCGGGGCGCCGTACAGCACGGCGAGCTGGGCGCGGGCCGCCCGGTCCAGCTCGCCGGCCGGGAGGCCCGCGGCGGAGCCGAGCACCACCGAGGTGACCAGAGCCCGGCCGGGCCGGGCGCGCGAGGGATCGACGGCGCTGGCGACCATCGTGTACGCCACCGGACCGCGCCGGTCGGCGTCGATCAGCAGCTGGGGCCCGGCGGTCGGCGCCCGCTCGTCCACCGCGTGGTGGAGGACGGTGACCGGGTGGAAGTCCGGCACCCGCAGACCCGGCAGCAGCTCCGCCGCGTCGTGCGCGCCGGTGGCGATGAGCACCGCGCGGCAGCGGACGGTGCCGTGTCCGTGCGTCACCACGGCGTTGGTGGACACGGAGACCGCGCGCACCCCGGTCCGGACGGTGCCCTGCGGCAGGCCGGCGGCCAGCAGCCCGGGCACGGCCGCCGCGCCGCCCGCGGGCAGGCACAGGCCGCCGCGGGCGAAGCCGCGCAGCACCAGGTCGCCGACCCGGCTGGAGGTGGTCAGGTCCGGGTCGCACAGCAGCGCGCCCAGGAGGGGCCGCAGCAGGCCCTCGACCGTGCGGGCCGGGAGGCCGCGGGCGGCCAGGGCCTGGGCGGCGGGCAGTTCCGGCCGGGTCCGCAGCCGTTCCGAGGGGGTGGCGGCGAGCCGGGCGAGCTGGGCGCGCAGCCGTGCCAGGTCCAGGGTGCCGCTCAGCGGGCGCCGGGCGCCGGCCAGGGCGCTCGCCGCGGCGCGCGCGCCCGTCCTGCCGCCGCCCGCCCTCGGACCCCGGGGGGCCCGCTGGGCACGGGGCGGGGTGATGCGCAGCGCGCGGTCGCCGCTGTGGACCAGGACCCCGGAGAAGGGGCGCAGGGAGAGCCGCTCCAGGCCGGGGCAGCGGCTCAGCTCGGGCCAGTCGGAGGGGAGCAGCCGGCCGCCGCGGTCCAGCAGGTAGCCGTCGATCTCCTCGGTGGCCATCCGGCCGCCGACCGTCCCGGCCGCCTCCAGGACGGTGACCCGCAGCCCGGAGGCCGTCAGGTGGTGTGCGGCGGCCAGCCCCGCGAGGCCCGCGCCGATGACGGCGACGTCGGTGGTGTCCCGGCCGGGACCCGGACGGAGTGCGCTGCCGAGCATGGGCCCTCCCCTGGTTGACGCGTCGGCGCGAGGTGCGCGTCCGGGAGGTTCCTGCCCGCTGCGGACCCGTTCGACTCGCGCACCGGTTCGACACTAGGGGGGTCTGGGACCGTGGACAGCGCGTATGGAGCGGGCACGGTCGCACAACGGTCGCACGGGGGCGCGTGGAACGCGCACTCCGGCCGCGTGCCCGCCGGTCCGTCCGCCGGCGTGTGGGCCGCCCGCCAAGGTCAGCGCAGGGCGGCCCGGACGGCGTCCTCGATGCCGGGGAAGGCGAACACGAACCCGGATTCCAGCAGCCGCCGCGGCAGCACCCGCCGGCTGCCGAGCACCTCCTGCGAGAACTCGCCGAGCACCGCCCGCAGCACGGGCGCGGGCACGGTGAGGACCGCCGGGCGGTGCAGCACCCGCCCCATCGAGGCGGCCACCTCGCGCTGGGTGACCGGTTCGGGTGCGGTGAGGTTGACGGGCCCGGACAGCTCCTCGCGCTCCAGCAGGTGCCGCAGCGCGGCGATGTGGTCGTGGAGCGCGATGTGGCTCCAGTACTGGCGGCCGCTGCCCAGCCGCCCGCCGAGCCCCGCCCTGAAGACCGGGAACAGCCGCCCCCAGGCGCCGCCGTGCCGGGCCACCACCAGGCCGGTGCGGGCGTACACGGTCCGCACGCCCGCCTCCTCGGCCGCCGCGGCGGCCTCCTCCCACTCCTGGCAGACGTCCGCGAGGAAGCCGTCGCCGGGCGGCGCGTCCTCGTCCACGGCGCGGTCGCCGGTGTCGCCGTAGTACCCGACGGCGGTGCCGACCACCAGCGTCCGCGGCCGTGTGTCGAGCGAGGCGACGGCCTCGGCGATGGCGGCGGTGCCCAGGACCCGGCTGTCGCGGATCACCCGCTTGTACTCCCGTGTCCAGCGGCGGTCCCCCACCCCGGCGCCCGCCAGGTGCACCACGGCCTCGCAGCCGACGAGCCCGGCGGCGTCCACGTACTGCCGCATCGGGTCCCACTCCACCTCGTCCCCGGCCCGGGCGGGACGGCGCACCAGGCGCACCACCTCGTGGCCGTACGCGCGCAGGGAGGTGACGAGGGCCCGGCCGATGAGTCCGGACGATCCGGTGACGGCGATGCGCATGGAGCCATCCTGATGGACGCCGCGCCCGATGGCGAGGCACAGTGGCCGCATGTCAGCACAGCCCGTCATACGCACCGCCGACTCCGGCGACGGGGAGCTCCTCGGGGAGCTGGACCGGCGAGCCTGGTCGCCGCTGCACGCGGTGACCCCCCGGCCGCAGCCGCCGTACGACCCGTTCTTCGACTCCGACCACCGGCCCCGGGAGTTCCTCGTCGCCGAGCTGGAGGGGGAACTCGTGGGCTACGTCCGGCTGGTGCCGCCCACCCGGCTCGCCTGCAACGCCCACGTCCGCCAGATCCAGGGGCTGGTGGTGGACGGCCGGGCGCGCGGCAGGGGGGTGGGCCGGGCGCTGCTGCGGGCGGCGATGCACGAGGCGCGGCGGCAGGGCGCCTCCCGGATCACCCTGCGGGTGCTGGGCCACAACGAGCCCGCACGGGCCCTGTACGAGTCCGAGGGCTTCGCGGTGGAGGGCGTGCTGCCCGGGGAGTTCCTGCTGGAGGGCGGCTACGCGGACGACGTGCTGATGGGACGCTCCCTGGCCCGCGCCGCCCCGCCCGTGTCCTGACCCGCCGCGGGCGGGGCCGGACGGGGAGCGGAGGGAAATCCGGCGGAAAACCCGACAGGAGGTGTCGGGTATCGGTGGCAGCGTGCCCGGCGTACGCATCCGGAGAAGGAGTACGCACGTGAGCACTGCATCGGTACGGACCGGTTCGGCGAAGGACCTGACGGGCAGGGTCGCCCTGGTGGCCGGGGCGACCCGGGGCGCGGGCCGGGCGATCGCCGTGGAGCTGGGCCGGGTGGGTGCGACGGTGTACGTCACCGGCCGCACCACCCGGGGGAGCGTCAGCGAGGTGGGCCGCCCGACCGAGACGATCGAGGAGACCGCCGAGCTGGTCACGGCGGCCGGGGGCACCGGCATCGCCGTGCCGACCGACCACCTGGAGCCGGAGCGGGTGCGCGCCCTGGTGGAGCGGATCGACCGCGACCACGGCCGGCTGGACGTCCTGGTCAACGACGTGTGGGGCGGCGAGCACCTGGTCGACCTCGACGACACCAGGGTGTGGGAGGTCGGCCTGGAGCGGGGCCTGCGCATGCTGCGGCTCGGCGTCGAGACCCACCTGATCACCAGCCACTTCGCCCTTCCGCTGCTGATCCGCCGGCGCGGCGGCCTGGTGGTGGAGGTCACCGACGGCACGAGCGAGTACAACGGCCCCAGGTACCGCGGCAACCTCTTCTACGACCTGACGAAGAACGCCCCGATCCGGATGGCCTTCGGCCTCGCCGAGGAGCTGAAGGAGCACGGCTGCACGGCGGTCTCCGTCACCCCGGGCTTCCTGCGCTCGGAGCAGATGCTCGACCACTTCGGGGTGGCCGAGGAGAACTGGCGCGACGCCGTCGCCAAGGATCCCCACTTCGCGATCGCCGAGTCGCCCGTCTACGTCGGCCGGGCGGTCGCCGCCCTGGCGTGCGACCCGGACGTGGCGCGCTGGAACGGGCAGTCGCTCTCCAGCGGACAGCTCGCGGGCGAGTACGGCTTCACGGACGCCGACGGCTCGCGGCCGGACGCCTGGCGCTACTTCATCGAGGTCGTCCACGGCGGGAAGGAGGCGAGCGCGGAGGAGTACCGGTAGGGGCCCTACGGCGCCCGCCGGTAGAGCGCGGCCGTGCGCTCGGCCGCCTCCGCCATGCGCTCCCGCAGCGCGGGCGGGCCCAGCACCTCGCACTCCGGGCCGAGGGAGAGCAGCTGGGTGTAGGCGACGTCCCAGGACTCCACGGGCAGGGTGACGGTGATCCGCCCCTGCCCGTCGGGCTCCCCCCGGACCAGGGCCTCGTCGGCCGCCGCCCGGTCGGTGACGTACCGCAGTGCGCGCGCCCCGGCCTCCGTCAGCCGCAGCACCGCGCTCTCCCGCAGGATCGAACGGGCGAAGGCGGCGGAGTGCTCCTCCCAGAAGCCGGGCAGGTCGAACCCCTCGTCCCGGGCGAAGCCCTCGTCGAGGGGGCGGACGGCGACGAGGCGGTCCACCCGGTAGACGCGGTGGCCGTCCGCCACGCGGGCCACGAGGTACCAGACGCCCGCCTTGAGGACCAGGCCGTACGGCTCCAGCGTCCGCTCCACCTCCCCGTCCCGGCGGCGGTAGCGCACGGACAGGAGCCGGTCGTCCCACACGGCCTCGGCGACCGCCGGCAGCTCCCCGGGGGTCTCGGGCGGCTGCCACCAGCCGGGGGCGTCCAGGTGGAACCGCTGCGCCGCGGTGTGCGGGGCGTCGGCCAGCTCGGGCGTGAGCGCCGCCGCCACCTTCAGCCGGGCCGCCGACGCCGCGTCCTCCAGGCCCATGTCCCGCAGGGCGGACGGCACCCCGGACAGGAACAGCGCCTCCGCCTCGTCCCGCCCCAGCCCCGTCAGCCGGGTGCGGTAGCCGCCGACCAGCCGGTACCCGCCGGCCCGCCCGCGGTCCGCGTAGACGGGGATGCCGGCCTCCGACAGGGCCAGCACGTCCCGGGCCACCGTCCGCTCGGAGACCTCCAGCCGCTCCGCCAGTTCGGCGGCGGTCATCGACCGCCGGGTCTGGAGCAGCAGCACCATCTTGATCAGCCGGGCAGCGCGCATGGGACCATCATCGCGCCGGGGCGCGCGGGACCGACGGCACTGTTAACGTGCTGTCAACTGATAAGCACACATATCAAGGACTGTCGCTTATGGCCACTCAACCCCGCGACGCCCAACCCCGGGAACAGTGGGGATCCCGCCTGGGCTTCCTGATGGCCGCGATCGGCTCGGCCATCGGGCTCGGCAACATCTGGCGCTTCCCGTCCGAGGCGTACCGGAACGGCGGCGGAGCGTTCATGCTGCCCTACCTGATCGCCCTGCTGACGGCCGGCATCCCGCTGCTGATCCTCGAATACGTCATCGGCCGCCGCCACCGCAAGTCCCCGCCGGCCGCGTTCCGCAGGATGGCCTCCGCGCTGCAGCCGATCGGCTGGTGGCAGGTGGCGATCTGCTGCGTCATCGCCTCCTACTACGCCGTCATCCTCGCCTGGGCCGTGCGCTACGTCGGCTTCTCGGTCGGCGAGAGCTGGGGGGACGACCCCGACGCCTTCTTCTTCGGAGACTTCCTGAAGGCCGCCGAGGAACCGGGCTGGGTCTCCTCCTACGTCGGCGGGGTGTTCTGGCCGCTGGCCGCCATCTGGGTCGTCGTCCTGGTGATCCTGGCCCTCGGGGTGCGGCGCGGCATCGAGGTGGCGAACAAGGTGTTCATCCCCCTGCTGGTGGTGTTCTTCGGCGCCCTGGTCGTCCGGGCGGTCACCCTGGACGGCGCCGCCACCGGTCTGGACGCCCTGTTCTCCCCCGACTGGGAGGCCCTGACCAGGGGAAGCGTCTGGGTCGCGGCCTACGGGCAGATCTTCTTCTCGCTCTCGGTCGGCTTCGGCATCATGATCACCTACGCCTCCTACCTGGGGCGCCGCGCCGACCTCACCGGCTCCGCCCTGGTCGCCGGGTTCGCCAACAGCTCCTTCGAGGTACTGGCGGGCATCGGGGTCTTCGCCACGCTCGGCTTCCTCTCCGCCACCAGCGGCACGCCGGTGGACGAGACGGTCACCAGCGGCATCGGACTGGCCTTCGTCGCCTTCCCGACGATCATCTCCAACATGCCGCTGGGCGCCCTGTTCGGAGTGCTGTTCTTCGTCTCGCTGGTGATCGCCGGACTGACCTCGCTCATCAGCATCGTGCAGGTGGCCGTCGCGGCGGTGCAGGACCGCACCGGAATGGGACGCGTGCCGGCGGTGCTCACCGTCGGCGGGGCGATCGCCCTGGTCTCCCTGCTGGTCTTCCCCACCGACGCCGGGCTGTACCTGCTGGACAGCGCCGACCACTTCATCAACCAGTACGGCATCGTGCTGGCCTCCCTGGTGTCCCTGGTCGCCGTCGCCTGGGTGCTGCGCGCGCTCCCGGTGCTCCAGAAGGACGCGGACGCCACCTCGGCCATCCGGCTGGGCGTGTGGTGGCGCCTGGCCCTGGGCGTGGTCACCCCGCTGGTGCTGGGCTGGATGATGGTCGACAGCCTGCGCACGGAACTCGACGAGAACTACGGGGACTACCCGGCCGGCTTCCTGTTCTGGGCCGGGTGGCTCCCCGCCCTGGGAGCACTGGTGCTGGCCGTACTGGTCTCCCTGATCCCGTGGCGGCGCGACGAGCCGCCGGCGGGACCGGAGCGTGACACACCGGCAGAGGGGAGCCGCTGATGTCGGCGGACGCCGTCGTGATGCTGATCGTGGCCATCGTCGTCGTGTGGGGAGGACTGGTGGCGGCCGTCCTCAAACTCCGCGGCCACCCCGACGAGCAGCGGCCCGGGGAGGGCACCGGGGAGGACCGCTGACGGGCAGCCGCCCTCCCCGGTGCCGACGGGCCCCCGGCGCCGGGGGAACCGACCGGGGCCGGGGCCGCCGGGACGCGCCCGGCGGTCCCGGCCGCACCGGTGTCAGGCCAGGCCGTAGCGCTCGGCGGCCTCGCGCACCGTCTCCCGCTTGACCTCGCCGCGCCGGGCCAGCCGGTCCAGCGCCGCGACCGTGATCGACTCGGCGTCCACGCCGAAGTGGCGGCGGGCGGCCTCACGGGTGTCCGACAGGCCGAAGCCGTCGGTGCCCAGCGAGGACCAGTCCTGCTCGACCCACTGGCCGATCTGGTCCGGGACGGCCCGCATCCAGTCGCTGACGGCGAGGACCGGACCGGGCGCGCCCTGCAGAGCACGGGTTACGTAGGGGGTCCGGTCCTCGCCCTTGAGCTGCGCCGCGTCGCAGGACAGGGCATCGCGGCGCAGCTCGCTCCAGGAGGTGGCGGACCACACGTCGGCGGCCACGCCCCAGTCGTCGGCGAGCATGCGCTGGGCGTCCAGCGCCCAGTGGACGGCGGTGCCGGAGGCCAGCAGCTGGACGCGCGGGGCGTCGCCCCCGCCAGGGGACGCGGGGACGCTCCCCTCCCGGAAGCGGTACAGCCCCCGCAGGATGCCCTCCTCGACCCCCTCGGGCATCGGCGGCTGGACCTTCGGCTCGTTGTAGACGGTCAGGTAGTAGAAGACGTCCTCGTGCCTGCTCGGGTCCGGCCCGTACATCCGCCGCAGGCCGTCCCGCACGATCACGGCCACCTCGTAGGCGAAGGCCGGGTCGTAGGAGATCGCCGCCGGGTTGGTGGAGGCGATCAGCGGGGAGTGGCCGTCGGCGTGCTGGAGCCCCTCGCCGGTCATGGTGGTGCGGCCGGCGGTGGCGCCGATGAGGAAGCCGCGGCCGAGCTGGTCGGCGAGCGCCCACATCTGGTCGGCCGTCCGCTGCCAGCCGAACATCGAGTAGAAGATGTAGAACGGGATCATCGGCTCGCCGTGCGTGGCGTACGCGGTGGCGGCGGCCGTGAACTCGGCCATCGAACCGGCCTCGGTGATCCCCTCGTTGAGGATCTGGCCGTCGACGGCCTCCTTGTAGTACAGGAGCTGGTCGCGGTCCACCGGGTCGTAGGTCTGGCCGACCGGGGAGTAGATCCCGGCCGTCGGGAACAGCGACTCCATGCCGAAGGTGCGCGCCTCGTCGGGGACGATGGGCACCCAGCGCGGGCCGGTGCCCCTCTCCCGCAGCAGGTCCTTCACCAGCCGGACGAACGCCATCGTCGTGGCGATCTCCTGCTTGCCGGACCCCTTGGCGAGGGCCCGGAACGGCTTCTCGGACGGCTCGGGCAGGCCCACCGCGTGGAACCGGCGCTCCGGGGCGGGGCCGCCGAGCGCGGCGCGGCGCTCCTTCAGGTACCGCACCTCGGGGGAGTCGGGACCGGGGTGGGCGTAAGGCACCAGCTCCTCGCCCAGGGCGCTGTCGGGGACGGGGAGCTCCAGCCGGTCGCGCATCGCGCGGAACTCCTGGCCGGAGAGCTTCTTCATCTGGTGGTTGGCGTTGCGCGACTCGAACCCCGGGCCGAGCGTGTGGCCCTTGACGGTCTGGACGAGGACCACGGTCGGCGCGCCGGAGTGCTCCACGGCCGCGCGGTAGGCGGCGTACACCTTGCGCGGCTCGTGGCCCGCCCGCGAGGAGCCGAAGCACTCGGCGATCCGCTCGTCGGTCAGCGACCCGGCCATCCGCCTCAGCGCCGGGTCGGGGCCGAAGAAGTGCTCGCGGACGTAGGCGGCGTCGCGGGTGGCGTACGTCTGGAACTGCGCGTCGGGGACCTCGCGCAGCCGCCGCAGCAGCGCGCCCTCGGTGTCCAGGCGCAGCAGTTCGTCCCAGGCGGTGCCCCACAGCGCCTTGACCACGTTCCAGCCGGCCGCGCGGAACCGGGCCTCCAGCTCCTGCACGATCTTGAAGTTGGCGCGGACCGGGCCGTCCAGCCGCTGGAGGTTGCAGTTGACGACGAAGACGAGGTTGTCCAGGCCCTCGCGTCCGGCCAGCGACAGCGCGGCGGTCGACTCGGGCTCGTCCATCTCGCCGTCGCCGAGGAACGCCCACACCCGGCTGCCGGAGGTGTCCTTGATGCCGCGGTGCGTCAGGTAGCGGTTGAAGCGGGCCTGGTGGATCGCGGCGAGCGGGCCCAGGCCCATGGAGACGGTCGGGAACTCCCACAGCCAGGGCAGCCGGCGCGGATGGGGGTAGGACGGCAGCCCGCGGCCGCCCGCCTCCTGCCGGAAGTTGTCCAGGTGCTCCTCCGTCAGCCGCCCCTCCAGGAAGGCGCGGGCGTAGATGCCGGGGGAGGCGTGGCCCTGGATGTAGAGCTGGTCGCCGGAGCCGGGGGCCTCGGGGGCGTCCTTGCCGCGGAAGAAGTGCTGGAAGCCGGTCTCGTAGAGCCAGGCGGCCGAGGCGTAGGTGGCGATGTGGCCGCCCAGGCCCCAGCGGCTGCCGCGGGTGACCATGGCGGCGGCGTTCCAGCGGTTCCAGGCGGTGATCCGCCGTTCCATCTCCTCGTCGCCGGGGAAGGCCGGTTCGGCGGAGGTGGGGATGGTGTTGACGTAGTCCGTCTCCAGCAGCGGGGGCAGGGCGATCCCGGCGTGTCCGGCGTGCTCCAGGGTGCGCCGCATCAGGTACGCGGCGCGCTGGGGGCCGGCCGCGCGGGCGACGGCGTCGAGGGACGCGGCCCACTCGGCGGTCTCCTCGGGGTCGCGGTCCGGGAGCTGGTCCAGCTCGCTCGGACGGCGTTCGGCACTGGTCATGGTGGCCGCCTTCCGGACGACAGAACGGGGGGAGCGGGGCGGGGTGCCGCCCCGGCGGGAGGTGGGGGTGTCGCCCCGACGCACTGTACGCCCACGATCGATGATCGATCAAAGGAAGGAACAAGAAAAGAAGCCGGAAGAGAGAAATTGGCATTCAGTGCCACTAATCAGGCACGGGGTGCACAGCCCAGGACGTGCTCCTTGACCAGCTCGCCCACCCGGGCATCACGCCTCCGGAACGCCTCGACGACCGCCTCGTGCTCCTCGGCGTACGACTGCTGACGGGTACCCAGCCAGCGGATGGCGAGCGTGGTCCACACCCCGATGCCCAGCGACTCCCAGGTGTGCAGCAGGACGCTGTTGCCGGCCGCCCGCACCAGCTCCCGGTGGAAGGCCACGGTGTGCCGCACCTGCGCCTCCGAGTCCCCGGCGCGGTCGGCCTCGTACAGCCGCGCCACCTGCGCCTCCAGCGCCGAGACGTCCTCGGCCAGCCGGGGGGCGGCCAGCTCGGCGGCGATCTGCTCCAGCCCGGCCCGCACCGGGTATATCTCCTCCAGGTCGGCGGCGGTCAGGTTCCGCACCCGCGCGCCCTTGTTGGGGGCCGACTCGATCAGCCGCAGCGCCTCCAGCTCGCGCAGCGCCTCCCGCACGGGGGTCTGGCTGACCTCCAGCTCCACGGCGATCCGCCGCTCCACGATGCGCTCGCCCGGCTTCCAGCGTCCGCTGACGATCCCCTCCACGATGTGCTCGCGGATCTGCTCGCGGAGGGAGTGGACGACGGGGAGGGACATGGATGCTCCTTGCGGGGTCGGGACCATCGACGATACGGCGGCCGGCGGGATCGCCGCGGGCCTTCGGAAAGACGCGGGGAACCCGCGGGGAGTTCTGCCGAAAAGGCGGCGCCCCCGCCCGGAGACTCTCCGGACGGGGGCGCCGACGACGTGGGACGGACCGCTCAGAGCCCCAGTTCGCCCTCGAACTCGCCGGCCTCCAGACGGGCCTTGACGTCCGTCAGGTAGCGGGCGGCGTCCGCGCCGTCGACGAGCTGGTGGTCGTAGGACAGGGTCAGGTAGACCATGTCCCGGATGGCGATGGTCTCGCCCAGCTCCGGGTGGTCGATCACGACCGGGCGGCGCACGGTGGCGCCGATGCCCAGCTCGGCCACCTGCGGGTAGTTCACGATGATCGTGTCGAACAGCGCACCGCGCGAACCGGTGTTGCTGATCGTGAACGTGCCGCCGGACATGTCGTCCGGGCTGAGCTTGCCGGTGCGGACCTTGTTCGCCAGCTCCGCGGTCTTCTTGGCGATGCCGGCGATGCTCAGGTCGCCCGCGCCCTTGATGACCGGGACCATCAGGCCCTTCTCCGAGTCCACCGCGATGCCGATGTTCTCGACGTCGTGGTAGGTCACGGTGCCGTCGTCGTTGATCTTGGCGTTGATCGACGGGTGGGCCTTCAGCGCCTCGGCGGCCGCCTTGACGAAGAACGGCATCGGGGAGAGCTTGACGCCCTCGCGGGCCAGGAAGTCCTCCTTGGCCCGGGCCCGCAGCCGCATGATCCTGGTGACGTCCACCTCGACCACGCTGGAGAGCTGCGCCTGGTTGTGCAGCGCCTTCATCATGTTCTCGGCGATGACCTTGCGGATCCGGGTCATCGGAACCGTCTGGCCGCGCAGCGGCGACGGCGTGACCGGAGCCCGGCCGGCCTTCGGAGCGGCCTGCGCCGGAGCCGGGGCGGCCGTGGCCTTCGCGGCCTTGGCGGCCTCGGCGGCGGCGACGACGTCCTGCTTGCGGATGCGGCCGCCGACGCCGGTGCCCTTGACGGTGGAGAGGTCGACGCCGTTCTCGGCGGCGAGCTTCCGCACCAGCGGGGTCACATAGGCGCCCTCGCCGCCGCCGGCGGCGGCGGGAGCGGGCTGGGCCGGAGCCTGGGCCTGCGGAGCCGGGGCGGGAGCCTGGGCCTGCGGGGCCGGGGCCGGAGCCTGGGCCTGCGGGGCCGGGGCGGGCGCCGGAGCCGGAGCGGCGGGCGCCTGCGGGGCGGGAGCGGGCTGGGCCGGAGCCTGGGTCTGCGGAGCCGGGGCGGGCGCCGGGGCCGGGGCCTCGGCCTGCGGGGCCGGGGCGGGCTCGGGCTGGGCCTGCGGCTCGGGCTGGGCCGGGGCGGCCGCCGGAGCGGCGCCCGGGGCGCCGATGACGGCCAGCCTGGCACCGACCTCCGCCGTCTCGTCCTCGCCCACCAGGATCTCCAGCAGGGTGCCGGAGGCGGGGGCGGGGATCTCGGTGTCCACCTTGTCGGTGGACACCTCCAGCAGCGGCTCGTCGGCCTCGACCTCCTCGCCGACCGACTTCAGCCAGCGGGTGACGGTGCCCTCGGTGACGGACTCGCCGAGCGCCGGCAGCACCACGTCGGTGCCCTCCGCCGCACCGCCCTGCGGGGCGGCCTGGGCCTGCGGAGCCGGGGCCGGGGCGGGCTCGGGCTGGGCCTGCGGCTCGGGCTGGGCCGGGGCGGGCGCCGGAGCGGCCTCGGCGGCGGCCGGGGCCTGCTCCTGGGCGGGAGCCTCGGCCGGGGCGCCGGAGCCGTCGTCGATCACGGCCAGCTCGGCGCCGACCTCGACCGTCTCGTCCTCGGCCACCTTGATGGACGACAGGACGCCGGAGGCGGGGGCGGGGATCTCGGTGTCCACCTTGTCGGTGGACACCTCCAGCAGGGGCTCGTCGGCCTCGACGTGTTCACCCTCGGCCTTCAGCCAGCGGGTGACGGTGCCCTCGGTGACGCTCTCGCCGAGCGCCGGCAGGGTTACGGAAACCGCCATGGTTTCGGTTGCTCCTCTAACGAGATGTGCGGATGTGGTCGCGCCCGGGGAGTGTCAGTCGTGGGAGTGCAGCGGCTTGCCGGCCAGGGCCAGGTGGGCCTCGCCGAGGGCCTCGTTCTGCGTCGGGTGGGCGTGGATGAGCTGCGCGACCTCGGCGGGCAGGGCCTCCCAGTTGTAGATCAGCTGGGCTTCGCCGACCTGCTCGCCCATCCGGTCGCCGACCATGTGGACGCCGACCACGGCACCGTCGCGGACCTGGACGAGCTTGATCTCGCCCTGCGCCTTGAGGATCTTGCTCCGGCCGTTGCCGCCGAGGTTGTACTTCAGCGTCACGACCTTGTCCGCGCCGTACTTCTCCTTGGCCTTGGCCTCGGTGAGCCCCACGGAGGCGACCTCCGGGTGGCTGTACGTCACGCGCGGCACGCCGTCGTAGTCGATCGGCACGACGTTCAGCCCGGCCAGCCGCTCGGCCACCAGGATGCCCTCGGCGAAGCCGACGTGCGCGAGCTGGAGCGTCGGGATGAGGTCGCCGACGGCCGAGATGGTGGGCACGTTGGTGCGGCAGTACTCGTCGACGAGCACGTAGCCGCGGTCCATGGCGACCCCGGCCTCCTCGTAGCCCAGGCCCTGCGACACCGGGCCGCGGCCGATGGCGACGAGCAGCAGCTCCGCCTCGAACTCCTTGCCGTTGGCGAGGGTGACCTTGACGCCGTTCTGGGTGTACTCGGCCTTCTCGAAGAAGGTGCCCAGCGAGAACTTGATGCCGCGCTTGCGGAAGGCGCGCTCCAGCAGCTTGGAGCTGTTCTCGTCCTCGGCCGGAACCAGGTGGGGCAGGCCCTCGACGATGGTGACGTCGGTGCCGAAGGACTTCCACGCGGAGGCGAACTCGCAGCCGATCACACCGCCGCCGAGGATGATGGCGGACTGCGGTACGCGGTCCAGGGTCAGTGCGTGCTCGGAGGTGATGATCCGGTTGCCGTCGACCTCCAGCCCCGGGAGCGACTTGGGCGCGGAACCGGTGGCGAGCAGGATGTGCCGGCCCTCGTAGCGCTGCCCGTTGACATCCACCGAGGTGGGGGAGGACAGCCGGCCCTCGCCCTCGACATAGGTGATCTTGCGGGAGGCGATCAGCCCCTGCAGGCCCTTGTACAGGCCGGAGATCACACCGTCCTTGTACTTGTGGACGGCCGCCATGTCGATGCCCTCGAAGGTGGCCTTGACGCCGAAGTCGGCGCTCTCGCGGGCCTGGTCCGCGATCTCGCCCGCGTGCAGCAGGGCCTTCGTCGGGATGCAGCCGTAGTGCAGACAGGTACCGCCGACCTTGTCCTTCTCGATCAGGGCGACGTCCAGACCCAGCTGCGAAGCGCGAAGGGCAGCGGCATAACCGCCGCTACCGCCTCCGAGGATCACTAGGTCGAAAACGGTGCTGGCGTCGTTCGCCACGTCACGTCCTCCATGCATGGGTGCGCCGGAGCCGGTCCGTCGGAGACCGGGCGGCTGTATGTTCGGCCGCTTTCTGCTCGGCCCTGTGGGTTAAGCGGGCCCTGTCCTGCCGAGACAACATCTTTGCACTTGTCTGCGAGTGGTGGGACGCGGGGCCGGTGCCCGAACCGCTCATACCGCCCTGAGCAGGGGGATCGCGAGCCGCCACGCGTGTCTACCGGAGAGTAGCCCATCGGTGATCGCTCAGGGCGAACACCTGTCGAGAGGGCGAGCGTGCGTTCGGAAGGACGGACGCGCGGGTTCCGGGGCGCCGGGAGGCGGTGGGCGGGCCCGGACGGACCACCGCGGCGGGGCGGGCGGGTCCCCGCAACCGGCCCGCCCCCGGCACACGCGTGCCGGGGGCGGGCCGTACGGGCGGGAGGCGCTCCTACAGCACCTCTCCCGCCGCCGCGCTCTCGGCGAGACGGACCAGGGTGCGCACCGCGGAACCGGTGCCGCCCTTGGGGGTGTAGCCGAAGGGGCCGGACTCGTTGAAGGCCGGGCCCGCGATGTCCAGGTGCGCCCAGGGGGTGCCCTCGGTGACGAACTCCTTCAGGAACAGGCCGGCGACCAGGCCGCCGCCCATCCGCTCGCCCATGTTGGCGATGTCGGCGACGGAGGAGTCCAGGCCCTTGCGCAGGTGCGCGGGCAGCGGCATCGGCCAGGACGGCTCGCCCGCCTCCTCGGCCAGCTCGTGGACGGCGGTGCGGAACGCGTCGTCGTTCGCCATGACGCCGAAGGTGCGGCTGCCCAGGGCCAGCATCATCGCGCCGGTCAGCGTGGCCACGTCCACCACCGCGTCCGGCTTCTCCTCGCACGCGCGGGTCAGGGCGTCGGCCAGCACCAGACGGCCCTCGGCGTCGGTGTTGAGCACCTCGACCGTCTTGCCGCTGTACATGGTGAGCACGTCGCCCGGCCGGGTCGCGCTGCCCGACGGCATGTTCTCGGCCAGGGCCAGCCAGCCGGTGACGTTCACCGCGAGGCGGAGCCTGGCGGCGGCGACCACCGCGGCGAAGACGGCGGCGGCGCCGCTCATGTCGCACTTCATGGTCTCGTTGTGGCCGGCCGGCTTGAGGGAGATGCCGCCCGAGTCGTAGGTGATGCCCTTGCCGACCAGGGCCAGGGTCTTCTTCGCCCTGGAGCCCCGGTACGCGACCCGCACCAGACGCGGCGGGTTGGCCGAACCCCGGCCGACGCCGAGGATGCCGCCGTAGCCGCCCTTGGCGAGGGCCTTCTCGTCCAGCACCTCCACCTCCAGCCCGTACTCCTTGGCGGCGGACTGGACGGCGGCGGCGAAGGACTTCGGGTTGAGGTCGTTGGGCGGGGTGTTGACGAGGTCACGGGTGCGGTTGACCTCGGCGGCGACGACCTCGGCGCGCTCGGCCGCGGCCTTGTGCGCCTTGTCGCGCGGCTTGGCGCCGAGCACGACGACCTCGCCGAGCGGGGCGCCGTCCGCGTCCTTCCCGTCCTTGCCCTTGGCGGCCTTGGAGCCCTTGTCGGCCTTGGCAGCCTTGCCGGCCTTGGCGGTCCTGTCCTCCTTGCCGCGGTACGCGGTGAAGGCGTACGCGCCCAGCAGGGCGCCCTCGCAGACGGCGCCCACCGACGCCTCGTCCCCGGCGGGCAGCGCGAAGCCGGCCTTCTTGCGGCCGGCCAGCGCGCGGGCGGCCGAGCCGGCGGCGCGGCGCAGCGCCTCCGGCGTGTACGGGCCGTTCTCCGCCGGGGCGTCGCCGAGCCCGACCGCCAGCACCAGGTCCGCCTTCACACCGTCGGGCGCCGGGAGTTTGGTGACCTCGCCCTCGCCGCCCGAGGCGCCGAGGGTGTCCAGGACGGCGGCCAGCCTGCCGCCGAAGGCCTGGTCGACGGTCTCGCCGCCCGGGGCGACGACGAGTCCGCCGGGGCCCTTGGCGACGCCGACGACGACGGCGTCCGCGCGCAGCGCCGCGGCGGACGAGGTACTGAGAGTCAGAGCAGACACGGTGGTGGGAATCCCTCTTCCGGTCGGAAAGCCGAGTGGGTGTGCACGGCTTCGGGCACGAGCCGAGCCTACTCGCGGCCCGTGCGGTCGCCTCGGCGGCTCCGGACGGGCGCGGGAGGCCGCCCGCCGGGCAGGAGCGGGACGGGCGTTACGGACCCTTCGCCCCGGAATTCTCCGGGGGGCGCTAACCCAGCGCAAGCACCACCAGGGCCGTGGTGAGAGCCGTCTCGGCCAGGGCGCCGAAGACGTCGCCGGTCACCCCGCCCAGCCGCCGCCGGCAGCGGACCAGCAGCAGCTCCGCGGCGCCGAGCGCCGACACGGCCGCCGCCGCGCACCGCACCGCCCCGTACGGGCCCTCCACCACGCCCGCGCCGGCCGCGGCGAGCCCCGCCGCCGCGGCGACCGCCACCGCGGAC
>NZ_BAAATJ010000040.1:0-46468 GCF_039533345.1 Streptomyces glaucosporus
TCCGGTCGGCGTACCGCGCGGCCGCGCGGTACGCCGACCGGACGCCCGCGGCGTCCACCGGATGCCGGAGCGCCCCGTGTGAGCGCGCGGGCGACGGGGCACCGATCCCCGCATGCGCATCGTGGTCACCGGGGCGACCGGGAACATCGGCTCCGCCCTCGTACGACGCCTGCGGGCCGAGGGCACGCACGACCTCGTCGGCCTGGCCCGGCGTCCGCCGAGCGGCCCCGAGAGCCGCGGCGTCGACTGGCGCCCGGCCGACCTCAGCACCGGGGCCTGCCACGAGACGCTCATCGAGGCGTTCGACGGCGCGGACGCGGTCGTCCACCTGGCGTGGGGCTTCCAGCCCTCCCACAACCTCGCCTACCTCGCCGAACTCGGCATCGGCGGCACCCGCCGCGTGCTCCGGGCCGTCACCGTCACCGGCGTCCCGCACCTGGTCCACATGTCCTCGGTCGGCGCCTACGCGCCGAAGAAGGACGACCGCCCGGTGGACGAGTCCTGGCCCACCCGGGGCGTCCCCAGCTCGCGGTACAGCAGGCACAAGGCGGCGGCCGAGCGCCTCCTCGACAGCCACGAGGCCTCCGGAGCCGGCACGCTCGTCACCCGCCTCCGGCCGGGGATCGTCGGCCGGCGCGCCGCCGGCAGCTCCCTGCTCCGGTACGGCGTGCCCGCCCTCGTCCCCGCCAGGGCGCTCGGCCTGCTGCCCGTCCTGCCGATGGACCGGAGGCTGACCATCCCGATGGTCCACACCGACGACGTCGCCGAGGCGATCGTCGCGGTACTCCGCCGCCGCGCGGGCGGCCCGTTCAACCTCGCCGCCGACACGCCCGTGACCGCGGCGGTCATCGCGGACACGCTCGGCGCCCGCCTGGTGCACGTGCCCTCCGCGGTGGTCCGCGCCGCCATGTCGGCCGCCTGGCACGCACACCTCCAGCAGGTCGACACCGGGTGGCTCGACATGGGCCTCGCGCTCCCGACGCTGGACACGACCCGAGCCCGCGCCGAACTCGGCTGGGCCCCCACCAAGGACGGCCCGGAGGTGCTCGCCGAGGTGATCGAGGGCATGAGGGAGGCCGCGTCCGACGGGACACCCGTGCTGCGCCCCCGCACGGTGACCGGCGCGCTCGGCGACGCGGTCCGCCGCGGACCGGTCGCGGTGCGGCGACTCCCATGACCACCGGCACGGCCCCGGCGCGCCCCGGCCCGTCCCCCGTGCTCGCGCTGCTCGCCGCCGCCCACGGCGGCCCCGCCCTGGCGGTCACCGCCGTCGCGAGCCTGCTCGCGCTCCGCGGCGGCCTCCGCCCGCCCGACGCCGCCGTCGTCACCGCGGCGGTGCTCACCGGCCAGCTCACGATCGGCTGGGGCAACGACCTGCGCGACCTGCCCCGCGACCGTGCCGCCGACCGCACCGACAAGCCGCTGGCCACCGGGGCCCTTCCGGCCGGCCGGGTGGTGGGCGCCCTGACCGTGGCCGCGCTCGCCTGCCTGGTGCTGTCCGCGCTCGCGGGCGCGCGCAGCGCCCTGGTCAACGTCGTCCTCGTCACCGGCGCGGGCCACGCCTACAACCTCGGCCTCAAGGCGACCCGCTGGTCCTGGGCGCCGTACGCCGCCGCCTTCGGCGCGCTGCCCTCGGCCGTCACCCTCGCCGGCCCCGACCCGGCCTGGGCGCCCCTGTGGACGACCGGCGCCGGGGCCGCCCTCGGGGTCGGGGCGCACCTGCTCAACGCGCTGCCCGACCTCGCCGACGACGAACGCACCGGCGTCCGCGGCCTGCCGCACCGGATCGGCGAGCGCCGCTCACGCGTCCTGGCCTCCGTGCTGCTGTCCGCCGCCTCGCTGCTCGCCGTGCTCGGTCCCGCCGGGGACCCCCCGGCGTGGGCGTGGGCGGCCCTCGTGCCGGTGGCCGTTCTCGCGGTGCTCACACCGGCCGCCCGCGGCCGTACGCCGTTCCGGGCCGCCATGGCCGTCGCCCTGCTCGACGTCGTACTGCTCGTGGCGGTCGGCTGATGGCGGCCACCCCCTGGGACCTGGCGGTCGTCGGGGCCGGACCGGCCGGCGCCGCCACCGCCCTGGGCGCGCTGCGCGCCGACCCGGGTCTGCGCGTCGTCCTCCTGGACCGGGCGGACTTCCCGCGGGACAAGGCCTGCGGCGACGGGGTGGCCCCCCACGTCCTCGACCTCCTCGCCGGGGTGGGCGTCACCGGCCTCGTCGACGACCGGGTCCCGGTCGGCCGGCTCCGCCTCGGCCGCGGCGGTCTGACCGCCGAGCGGCGGACGGCCCGCCCGTCGTGGGTGGTGCCGCGCCGGATCCTCGACGCCCGGCTGGTCGACGCGGCGGTCGCCGCCGGCGCCCGGCTCCTCCGGCACCGGGTCCGCGGCCTGCGGCAGCACGCCGGCGCGGTGGTCCTGGACGACGAGATCCCCGCCGCGGTCGTCGTCGGCGCCGACGGCGCCCACTCGGCCGTCCGGCGCGCGCTCGGCCGGCCCCGCGGCCCGGCGGCCCTGGCGCTGCGCGGCTACGCCCCGGTCGCACCCGGGCGGCGCGGCGCGCAGGTCATCGAGTTCGGCACCCGGCACCAGCCGTCGTACGCCTGGTCCTTCGACTGCGGCGACGGCCGTGCGAACGTCGGGTACGGCGAAACCCTCCGCGAGGGCCGTCCGGCGCCGAACCGCGCCCGGCTCCTGGAACGCCTCGACGCGCTCCTGCCCGGCGCGGCCGAGGGCGGGGAGGACTGGGTCGGGCACCACCTGCCGCTCTCGACGGCGCGGTGGCGTCCTCCGGCCGGCCGTGTGCTGCTGGCGGGCGACGCCGCCGGCCTGGTGAATCCGCTGAGCGGCGAGGGCATCCACTACGCCGTGGCCACCGGCATCGCGGCCGGCCGGGCCGCCGCCGCGGCCCTGCGGGAGGGACGGCCCGAGCGGGCGGGGGAGCGGTACGCCCGCGCCACCCGCCGGATCCTGCTGCCCCACCTGCGCCACACCGCCCTGGCCGCCCGGCTCGCCCGCAGCCCCCGCGCCGTCGGGGCGGCGCTGCGCGCGTCGGCCGCCGACCAGCGCGTCTTCGACGATTTCGTGGAGCTCGGCCTCGCCCGGGGCCGGCTCACCCCCGCCGTCGTGCTCGGCCTGGGCCGGGCCCTCGTCGCGCCCGCCCGCCCGAGCCGGCCGACCCCATGAGCCCTGCGGCATCCATGCGCCCTGCGCCGCAACCGGTCCGGCCGCACGGTCGTGCGCTCCCGCCTCCCGCCCCCGGAGCCCGGAGCGGGGCCCGCGCACAGCCGCCCCCGGCACCGTCGGCGGGAACGCCTCGCGGCGGAACGGCACGCTGCCGGCGGTGACCTCCGGGGGAAGGGCGGAGGAGAACCGGGAAGGCAACGGGGAAGGGGGCTGCCCTTGGACGGCCGCCCGTCCGGGGAGGACCTCCGCGAGCAGTGCCCGGGGGCCCCGGCAGTCCACACCCTCGAGTGCCCGGCCGTCCGGGAGGGCGCGCACCGGCGGCGCGGTCGGCGATCCGCCCACCGGTCCGGTGCGCACGCCGGACGGGACGGCACCGGCGCGGTGGCGGGCGGAGCGGAGAGGACCCGGACGGACCCCGCGGGGACACCGGACGCAGCGGGCCGGGCCGTTCCCGTCCCGTTCGCTCCCTGTTTCCGTCCCGTTCCCGGTGATCGCCCGGACAACCGCTCCACGGCCCCGCGAACCTCCGCCCGGCACCCGCCCGATCACCAACACCCCACCCGGGCAGGCGGAATGCAGGGGCCATGGACTTCCGCCGCACACTTTAGGCTGGGAGGCCGCCGGGGGGTCCGGGAGCGACGGCCCCCGGTTTCGTGTGCCTCTTGGGGAGGGGAGCCGATGCCGCAGACAGCGGTTCAGCACGCCGTGACGCCCGCGATATCCGCGTCCGGGGCGGTCCTCCATGGGTAAGCGCGGCAAGCCCGCGGCCCATGGCAGGCGGCCGGTCCACGCCACCGGGGCCCGGCGCGCCCGGCGCCGCCGTTCCCGGGGCTCCCTGCCGTCCTGGCCGCCGCTGCGGCGGGCGCTGGAGCGCGCGACGCCCCTGCTGCGGCGCGCGAGGCCCGCCTATCCGCGGCCGGACCGGACCGGATACCGGCGCTGGATCCCCTCCCGGCGGCAGACCCTGGGCGGTTTCCTGGGATGTGCCGGACTGCTCGCCCTCCTGGTCGCGGTGGCGTACTGGCAGACGGACATCCCCGAGAACCCCAACTCCTTCGCCACCCAGCAGGACAACGTCTTCTACTGGGCCGACGGCACCAAGATGGCCAGGACCGGATGGGTCAGCCGGCAGGAGATGCCGCTGGAGAAGGTCCCGGAGGACGTCCGCTGGGCCGTGCTCGCCGCCGAGAACGCCGGCTTCTACTCCGACCCCGGCATCTCGCCCTCCGGCATCCTGCGCGCGCTGTCGCGGATGGTCGGCGGCGGCGACACCCAGGGCGGCTCCACCATCACCCAGCAGTACGTCAAGAACGTCTACCTGAGCCAGGACCAGACGGTCTCCCGGAAGTTCCAGGAGATGCTGCTGGCCCTGAAGATGGACAACACCCTCAGCAAGGACGAGATCCTCGAGGGGTACCTCAACACCAGCTGGTTCGGCCGCGGCACCTACGGCATCCAGCGGGCCGCCCAGGCGTACTACGGCAAGGAGGTCTCCGAACTCGACGTGAGCGAGGCCGCCTTCCTGGCGTCCCTGCTGAAGGGCGCGGGACTGTACGACCCGACGCTCGGCCCGGAGAACCGCGAGCGCGCCGTCGAGCGCTGGGAGTGGGTCCTCGACCGCATGGTCGAGATCGGGAAACTCACCCCGGCCGAACGGGCGAAGTACACCGAGTTCCCCGACCCCCTGGAGGCCACCGGCGGCCGCATCGACCTCGGCGGCCAGCGGGGCTACCTCGCCGAACTCGCCAAGTCGTACGTCATCCGCTACGGCAAGGTCTCCGAGAAGGACTTCGACCTCGGCGGCTACCAGATCTACACGACCTTCGACAGGGAGAAGACCGAGGCCCTGGACAGGGCGGTGCGCGAGGCCCGCCGGAAGCTCGACCCCGAGAGGCGGAAGGCGGACCGGTACGTGCGGACGGGCGCCGCCACCGTGGCCGCCGACGGGCGCATCCTCGCCCTCTACGGCGGACCGGGCTTCCTCAAACAGGGGTTCAACGAGTCCAACGCGGTCACCGTGCCCGCGGGGTCCGCTTTCGCGCCCCTGGTGTACGCCTCCGCCCTCACCGACGGCGTCGTGCGCGAACGGGACGCCCCCCGCACCCCGGTCACCCCCCTCACCCGGTACAACGGGCAGCACAACGCTCCCGTGATGACCCCCGAGGGCCCCTACTGGGACCGCAACGGCAAGGTGGTGAGGGGCAGGAACGACGGCGGACGGGACTGGGGGACGAGCATCTCCCTGCGCGACGCCATGGTGAACTCCGTCAACTCCACGTTCCTCCAGCTCGGCATGGACGTGGGCCTGGACCGGGTGCGCAGGCACGCCGCGGCCGCCGGCCTGCTGCCGTCCAGCCTCGGGCCGCAGGTGCCGGCCCTCGCCCTCGGCAACTCGACCCCCAGCGCCATCCGGATGGCGACGGCGTACGGCACGTTCGCCGCGGGGGGCGTGCGCTCGGAGCCGTACTCGGTGATCCGCGCCACCCGCAACGGATCGGAGGTCGAACTGCCCCGGCACCGCCCCCGGCGCGCCTTCTCCGCCGAGGTGTCCGCCCAGGTGACCGATGCCCTCCGGGGAGTGATGGAGGAGGGGACCGGCCGGGAGGCGCGGGTGCCCGGGATCCGGCCTGCAGGGAAGACCGGGACCACCGAGGACAACAAGGCCGCCTGGTTCGTCGGGTACACCGGGAAGGAGGCCACGGCGGTCGTGCTGTACCGGATGGACCTGCGGAAGCTGGACCTGCTGCCCCTGGACGGCGTCGCCGGACACAGGGACGAGGCGCCCGGCAGTCCCCTTCCGGGGATGATCTGGAAGGACTACATGACGGCGGCGGCACGTCCCTGAGGGAGCCCTCGGGGGGCGCGCCGCCGCGGCCCTCACACCGGCGCGTGCCCCGTCACTTGACGACGGCCTTCCAGTCCGGGGCCTGTCCGGGGTCGAGGGAGCGGAGCTGCTCCAGCACTTCCGGGTCCTGTGCGTCCAGCCAGTCGGCCAGCTCCCGGAAGGACACGCACTCCACGTCCTCGCGCGGGCAGACCTCCCGCATGACGTCCTCTACGGCCTCCATGTAGATGCCGCCGTTCCACTGCTCGAAGTGGTTGCCGATGAACAGCGGCGCCCGGCTGCCGTGGTAGACGCGGTTGAAACCGTTCATGTACGCCTTGCGGGTGATCTCCCGCCACTCGGGGTAGCGCGCGGGGTCGCCCTCGGTCTCCCCGCCGGACTGGTTGTAGAGGAAGTTGAAGTCCATGGAGAGGACCTGTATCTCCTTGCCCGGGTAGGGCAGCATCTGGAGCGGGAAGTCCCAGACGCCGTTCCTCTTCGTCGGCCATATCTGGAAGTCCCCCGGGGAACTGGCGTCGTAGCGCCACCCGAAGTACTCGATGGCCCGCATGAGGTTCTCCTGCCCTTCCAGGCACGGCGCGCGCCCGCCGACGAACTCGCGGTCCGGATCGAAGGGAAGTGGAGGCAGGTCCGTGAACCCGGTGTTGGTCTTCCACTTCTTGACCATGTCGTAGGTCTGCCGGATCTCGCTCTTCCACTCCTCGACGCTCCAGGAGCCGCCGCCCTTCTCGCCGCAGAAGTGCCCGTTGAAGTGGGAGCCGATCTCGTGGCCCTCCTTCCACGCCTTGCCGAGCTGCTCCAGGGTCGTCCTGATGTGCTCGTCGGTCGGGTAGGAGATGGCGGCGGCCCCCCGCTCGTGCCGCGGCGGGTCGTACAGGCCCTTCTTGGCCGAGGGAAGCAGGTAGATGCCCGTCAGGAAGAACGTCATACGGGCGTCGCTCTCCTTCGCCACCTGACGGAAGTGCGAGAAGAGGCGGTCGTCGCCCTCCAGCGCGCCGTCCCAGGAGAACACCACGAACTGCGGCGGTTTCTCACCCGGCTTGAGGCGCTTCGGTTCGAGCAGCCCCCGCTGGGGGCCGGTGTACGAGGTGGAGCCGTCGCCCAGGACCCTCACCCTGCCGTCCCACGGCTCGTCCTCCTTCCAACGGCCCGTTCCCGCGTGCCGGTTCGCCCGCTCCCCGGCCGCCCGGTCGTTGTTCGAACCGTCGTCGTTCGCCACCGAGCTCTCCTCCCCGATCAGGATCCTGCCGAGCGAGAAGAGGATCGACGCGAGGACCAGCGCGGACACGGTCAGCAGAGCGGTGCGTGTACGGGCTTGACGGCGTGCGCGTCGTCGAGCACGTCTCCGGGAGCTTCGAGGCATCGGCGTGCGCTTCTTTCACAAAACCATCACGTATGGAGGATCGAATATAGAACGAGGATCTGTCGTCCGGGTCTTCAAGGGATGAAGACGCGCCATATGCGATCCGACGGATCCCGCGTCCGCCGCCGTCCCCGACCGGGGCCGCGCGCCGCGTCGTTCAACCCCGTCCGGCCGTCGCCCGGAGCCGCCGGAGCGGGCGGTGGGACAGGGGCCCGGCATCCGCTATGTTCGGTCCGGCCCCCGACACCCGACGCCCGGAGCCGACATGCAGACGACGGAAGAGCCGGCCGAGGAGGCGGAGGCGGTCGCCGAGGAGACCGGCGACGCTCCCGTACGCGACCGGTTCTGGCTGTGGATGCTCCTGCTGTGGGGAGCGATCGCCGTCTCCGGTACGGCGCTCCTCGTCGCAGGCGGATGGGTGGACGGGCAGGCCGTGCAGGCCTGGCGGACCGTCTGCCTCGCCATCACCGTCCAGGCGATGCCGTTCCTGCTGATCGGAACGGCCCTTTCCGGCGCGATCAACGCGTTCGTGCCGGAGAGGACGTTCAGCCGGCTGCTGCCGAAGCGGCCCGCGCTCGCCGTTCCGGTCGCCGGAGCCGCCGGCGTGGTCCTGCCGGGCTGCGAGTGCGCGTCGGTGCCGGTCGCCGACAGCCTGATCCGCCGGGGAGTCACCCCGGCCGCCGCCTTCGCGTTCCTGCTGTCGGCCCCGGCGGTCAACCCGGTGGTGCTGACCGCCACGGCCATCGCCTTCCCCGGAAACCCCGCCATGGTGCTGGCCCGGCTCCTCGCCTCGCTCGCCACCGCCGCCGTGATGGGCTGGCTGTGGCTGTTCCTGGGCCGGGCGGAGTGGCTCCGTCCGGCCGTACGGCACACCGGGCACCGGCCGGGACGCAGCCGCTGGACGGAGTTCCGGCTCGGCTTCCGGCACGACTTCCTGCACGCCGGCGGCTTCCTGGTCCTCGGGGCCATGGCGGCGGCCACCTTCAACGTGGCGGTTCCGCGCGGCGTTCTCGAGGCGTTCTCCGACTCGCCCTGGCTGTCGGTGCTCTTCCTGGCCGCCCTCGCGATCGTGCTCGCGGTGTGCTCCGAGGCCGACGCGTTCGTCGCGGCCTCGCTCACCGGCTTCTCGCCCCTGGCGAGGCTGACGTTCATGGTGGTCGGACCGATGGTCGACCTGAAGCTGTTCGCCCTCCAGGCGGGCACGTTCGGCCGGGCCTTCGCGATCCGCTTCTCCGCCGCCACGGTGGTCGTGGCGGTCCTGTGCAGCGTGCTGATCGGAGGAGTACTGCTGTGAGACGACCCTTCCCGGCGATCCTGCTCCTCCTCAGCGGCCTCGGACTGCTGCACGCCTCGCTCCTCACCGACCTGTACCTCAGGTACGTCAAGGAGGGGATGCGCCCGGCGCTGATCGCGTCGGGAGCGCTCCTGCTCCTGCTGGGAGCGGCGGAGGCGCTGTCGTACCGGAGAAGGCCGGGGAGGCCGGAGGAAAGCACCGGACAGGGCGGACACGAGGACCACGACGGCCACGGCCACGACCACTCCACCGTGCCCCGCGTCGCCTGGCTGCTCCTCCTCCCCGCGCTGAGCCTGCTCCTCCACGCCCCGCCGGCGCTCGGCTCGTACACCGCCTCCCGCGAGACCCCCGAGACCTCCGGCGACTCCGGGACCGCGGCGGAAGGAATGGACTTCGGTCCGCTGCCCGCGGCCTCGCCGGTCCCGATGACCCTCACCGAATTCACCCTCCGCGTCCGGCAGGACCGCGGACAGGCCGTCAGGGGACGCAGTGTCCGGATGACCGGCTTCGTCACGCCCGACGAGGGCGGCGGGGGCTGGCACCTGACGCGGATCGTCTTCACGTGCTGCGCGGCGGACGCCCGGTCCGTCAAGGTGCGGATCCACGGCGCTCCGGCCCCGCCCGCCAACACCTGGGTGTCCGTGACGGGGACCTGGCACCCCGGAGGGATCCTGGGCACGCGGTCCGCGGCGGTCGCGCTCGACGCCCGGACCGTCGAGGAGGTCCCCCGGCCGGCGAACGCCCACACGGACGCCCTCCCGCCGCCGTCCACGAGGTGAGACGCCGCCGCGGCACGCGCCCACCCGGGGCGCGCGTGCCGCGGACCGCCACGGAGCCGTCCCCCTCGGGGATCCGGGGTTCCCCGGAGACCCTTTCCCGGGCACCGGGCCGGACCGGATCCGGCCCGCCGGCGAGGAGGGGTCAGGCGTGGACGGTCCGGCCGCGCCACCGGCGCAGCACCGCGCTCAGCAGCCAGGCGTTGACCACCGCGGCCGCCGGGACCAGTACGAAGTAGGACGCCACCGCGGCCGCCCCTTCCTCGGGGCCGGCGAGGACGGCCAACCCGGCCGGGAAGGTGGCCACCACCGGCCAGACCCCCGCGAGCGAGGCGTCCTCGTGCTGGACGAAGGCCGTGTCGAAGGCCACCCACAGCAGCAGGGCGGCGCACAGCGCCAGATACCCCCGGGCGATCCAGTTGTCCGCGACGCCGTCGGCGATCCGCCGCAGGGATCCGGGCTTGTTGTCGTTCATGTCCGTCTGCCTCTCGTGTTCCCGTGTCGTTCCGCTGCCGCACCGCTGTGCGGCCGTGCTCTCGTGCCGATGTGCCGATGTGCCGATGTGTCGGTTCGTCGTCTTCCGGAGTCGCCGTGCCGCTCCGGACCCGGGACGCCGGGCGGCGCCGGCGGTGTGGGGATGCCCCGGTGGGCCGCGGAAACGTCATGCCCCAAGCATCACGTCTGCCCCCGCCCCTTTCCTCGGCCGACGGCACGAAAGACCTCTCCACCCAGGGTTAGAGGCCTCCCGTACCGGCGGAGGGCCAGCCGCCCCGCCCCCCCATGGGCTCGTGGCCGGCACCGGAGAGAACACCCCCGCCGCGCGGCGGACGCTGCGGGCCGCGTACGGACGGCTGGTCGGGGAGTGGTGCGACCTGTACGCCCACCGGCTCGTCGCGGTCGTCGCGGCCGTGGTGAGCGCCGACACAGCGGGGCGGACGGGCGGGGACGGGCCGGAGCCGGCGGAGGGCGCCCGGAGACTCGCGGCGCACACCGCCCGCGGGCCGCTGACCGCGCTGCGGCGGCCCGCCTGCGGGGCGTCCCGCGCGGGACCGGGGCCTCCCGCGGGACCGGGGCCTTCCGCGGAACCGAGCCGTCCCGCACGGCCGCCTCCCGCCCGCCTCCCGGCGCGGCGGGAGGGGCCGTACGGCCCCGGTAGCCTGTACGGCACCGCGACGAGCGGGGGAGCGGGCGGTGCGGGAGGGCGCATGAACGTCGTACGGCGGATCACGACGGCGGTGGCCGGGACGTGGACGGCACGCGGCTACCTCGCGCTGTGCGCCGCCCTGCTGCTGTGGGTGGCCTTCGACACGGCCTTCGTCCAGCACGAGGACGCCTCGTTCGCCGGGGTCCTCCCCGTCCTGGCCACGGCCCCGGCGAGCATGCTGCTCATGCTCGTGCTGCCGCTGGAGGGCATGGCCTTCCACCTGTCGGCCTGCGCGGTCTCCGCGCTGGTCAACGCCGCCGTGCTCAACTGGTGCGTGCGGGCGGCGGGGCGGTCCCGGAGCACCATCGGGGCCCGATGACGCCGCGCCGCCGTCCGCCGTTCACCGCCGTGCGGCCCGCGCCTCCCGCGCCGCGGCCCCGGCGTCCCGGTCCGCACCGCCCCCGTCCGGCTCGTGCAGGGTGGCCAGCAGCTCCCGCATGGCGGCCAGCGCCGCGCGGGCCTCGGCCGCCACGTCCTCCAGCCGTCCCTCCTCGGCGTGGCGCACCACCCGGTCCGCCCGCTCCATGACGGCCTCGCGCAACCCGGTGGCGATGTGCTCCCGCTGGGCCCGCGCCGCCCGGGCCGCATCCCGCAGCGCCGCCGCGGTCTCCGCCCGCTCCCGGGCCGCGGTACGGGACCGGCGGCGGCGCGCGGCGCCCCCCGTCCACCAGACCGATGCGAACACCGCGGTGGCGCCCGCCGCCGCCACCGCGGTCAGCAGCAGGTACGCCACCGGCCCGGACCGGTCCGGCAGCATTTCCCCGGCGGCCGCGGTCGCGCCGACCACCGGGCCCAGGACGCAGCCGGCCGCCGGTACGGCCCACCGCGCCCGCCGGCCGTGCCGCCCGTGGGCCGCCACGGTGTACACCAGCACGGCCTCCACCGCCGCGCCCGCCCACAGCGCGGGCAGCAGCGGCGCGGGCAGCGTCCCGTGGAGGGCGGCGGCCGGCCACAGCAGCGCCGACGCCAGGGCGGCCGCCAGCGCGGCCAGCGGAGCGCGCCGCCGCCACAGCAGCGGCAGGGCGTGCACGGACAGCAGCAGCAGGTACAGCGTGTCGGCCTGCGGACCGTAGGGGTCCCCCTCCACCGGATCGCTCGTCATCGCGGGCACCAGCGGGTTGAAGAAGACCATCAGCGCGACGGCCACCTGCGCCACCCGCCGGCCGGCGGGGGGACGCAGACGCCGGCGGCCCGGCGCGGGCGCACCGGGGGCGGGCAGCTCGGCACGCACCCGCCACCCGCCGCCGGGCCGCGGCCCGGCCTCCAGGCGGCCGCCGACCGCCTCCGCACGCCGGCGCATCCCCGCCAGACCGCGTCCGGACCCCAGACCGCGCACCGCGCCGCCGTCGCCCCCCTCGGGAGCGCTGTTGTCGACGACCACCTCCAGCACGCCCCGGCGGTGACGCACCCCGACCCGGACATCGCTGCCGGGCGCGTGGCGCAGCGTGTTCGTCAGCGCCTCGCGCACGACACCGAAGACCGTCTCGCCCAACGGCCCCGGCAGGTCCGCCGACAGCTCCACCCGCACCGGCCTGCCCAGCCTGGCGAAACCGGCGGCCAGCTCCTCGATCCTGCGCTGCCACACCCGCGACGGCTCCCGCCGGAGGGTGTCCATCACCGCCACCAGCTCGCGCAGCGCCGACAGCGTCGCACGGCCGTCGTCGGCCGCGCTCCGCAGCGCCTCGGCGGCCAGTTCGGGCCGGGAGCCGCCGAGCCGCCGCGCCGCCTCCGCCGAGACCACCACCGAGGTCAGGTGGTGGGCGCCGACGTCGTGCAGCTCGCGGGCCAGCCGGTGGCGCTCGTCGTCGGCCGCCCGCAGCCGGGCCTGCTCGGCCTCGGCCAGCCGCGCCGCGGCGGCGCGCCGCGCCACCAGATGACGGCGCCGGCTCAGCCCGGCGCCGAGAGCGGCCAGCTGCGGCACCACGATCAGCAGGAAGCCGTGGCCCCCGCCGGTGCCGTGCAGACCGGCGATCCACGCCAGTTGCCAGCACAGCTGGGTCAGCCCGGTGATCACGGTGGTGGTCGCGTCGTGCCGCACCGCCACCGCGTACAGGGCGACGGCCGTCCCGGCGCCGGCGAACACGTCCAGCGCGCCGGGAAAGGACACGGTCGGCGCGACGGCCGCCACGGCGGTGACCCCGGCCAGCACGTGGACCGGCGCCCGCCGCCGCCAGGCCAGCAGGACCACCGCCAGCGCCATGGCCAGCAGCCCCGCGCCCACCGGAACGGGACCGGCCGCCCCGGGGTGCCGCAGCGCGTCCAGCGGCCACCACAGCAGCTGCGCGGCGGCCAGCGCCGCCGGCGGCAGCCAGTCGCGGGCGGCCGGGGACCGCACGGCGGCCCCCGGCCGCACCGGCCGCGGCCCCCCGGCCCGTGCGGTGTGCGGCTCCTCCGCCCCCTCCACCCTGGAGGCGCTGTCGAGGCGGAAGCGCCTGGCGGCGGTGGCGGCCGGGAGCGGTTCGTCGCAGGGGATCTCGGCCGGTTCGCCGGGTGCGGACGGCGCCGCCGTCCGCACCCGCCTGGTGTCACGTTCGCTCATGTCCGTCCGGGGTGTGGCCTGTCGAATGCACAGGGAGTGTGGGGAGGGTGGGGATTTCCCCGGCTTGTACGACGGCGGCGGGGAGCCGCGGGTTCACCTTTGCACCGGCGGATGCCGATCGGCCCGGGCCTCGCGCCGCGGACACCGGGCATGTCCGCGCGGCAGGCACCCGCGCGGCAGGACAGGGCTTCGACGTCGCCGGTCCGATCCTACGGCGGGTGACGCGGGGCCCCGGGACGGGGCCCGGCCGCCGGGCGGCCCGCGGTGTCCGCCGCAGGAGGGAAGTGGCCGCACCGGCCGCTGCATCCTTCGGCGTACGGCGATCTCGCTCCCGCTCACGAGGATTCCGCCCGGCGCCGACGTGACGATGGGAGCATGACGCAGACAGGCACACAGACCCCGCGGGCACCGGTGTCCCCGCCCACCGGACGACGACTCGTCCTGCTCGACGTACTGCGCGGGACGGCCATCCTCGGCACGCTCATGACCAACGTGTGGATCTTCACCGCCCCGGGCGCCGAGTGGGGAGTCCTGGAGTCCGGCAAGGCCGGGGCCTCCTTCGGATCGGTCCCCGAGGCCGCCGAGAGCGTGTTCGTCCTGCTCGCCAACGGCAAGTTCCTGGCACTGCTGACGATCCTGTTCGGAGTCGGGCTGGCCATCCAGTACGGCTCGGCGGCGCGGCGCGGGCAGCCGTGGCCGGGCCGCTACCGGTGGCGGGCGCTGTTCCTGTTCGGCGAGGGCACGCTGCACTTCGTGCTGGTCTTCGCCTGGGACGTGCTGATGGGGTACGCGGTCACCGCGCTGCTCGTGGCCTGGCTGCTGACCCGCTCCGAGCGGGCGCGGCGCCGGGTGATGTGGTGGGCCGCGGGAGCGCACCTGACGGTGATCGGCCTGCTGACGGCGGCGCTGGTCCTGGACGACGGGAAGGGCGGCGGAACGGTCTCCCCGGAGGTCGTCGACCTGTACGCGCACGGCGGCTACACGGACCAGATCGCCTTCCGGCTGGAGAACGCGGTCGCGCTGCGGATGGAGCCGGTGCTGACCTTCTTCCTGCTGGTGTTCCTCTTCCTGCTGGGCGTACGGATGTTCCGGGCGGGGGCGTTCGGCGCGGACGCCACGGGACGCCGGCTGCGGTCCCGCATGCTGGTCTGGGGGCTGGGCCTGGGGCTGCCGCTCAACGTGGCGGCGGAACTGGGCGGTCAGGACCTCTTCCTGCTGAGCCGGTACGGCGCCGCTCCGCTGCTGGCGGTCGGGTACATCGGGCTCGTCGGCGCGCTGGTGGACCGGGTACGGCGGCCGGGCCCGCTGATGACGGGGCTCACCTCCGTCGGCCGGACGGCGCTGTCCGGGTACGTCCTCCAGAACGTGCTGTGCATGCTCGCCGCGTACGGCATCGGACTGGGCCTGGCGGAACGGCTCGGCGACACGTGGCGGCCGTGGTGGGTGATGGGGCTGTGGGCGGCGGTGTGCGCGGTCCTGATGGCGGGCTCCACGCAGTGGCTGCGGAGGTTCCCGGCAGGGCCGCTGGAGGCGTTCCAGAAGTGGGCACTGCGCCGCTGAGGCGCCGCACCGGCCCGGTCGCCGGGAGCGCCGGGCCGGTGCGGCGTCACCGCCGGTCCGCTGCTCCGGCCGCCGCCCGGGACACCCCGGCGGCGGCCAGTTCCTCGACCGTGAGGGGCGGGCCGCCGAGCTGGGGCAGCCGGGGGCCGCGCAGCGCGGCGAGGAGGACACGGGGGGCGAGGAGGGTGTGGGAGCCCCGCAGGAGAGAGGTGACGCGGGTGACCGCGTGGGCCACCTCGACGGTGCCGGTGGAGGCGAACATGAGCCGGTCGACATAGGCGGCCACCGCCCTGTCCCGCAGGGTGGGCCCCTCCGGCACCGCTCCCGGGTAGAAGACGTCCTGCCCGACGGCCAGGTCCCAGGCCGGACGCACGCACCGGGCCACGGACCGCTGGACGCGCCGGGCCAGACCGGGCCCCCAGCCGTGGCGCGCCACCGTGTCGCGGAGGGCCACGGCGCTCTGGGCCGCGACGGACATGCCGTGTCCGTACACGGGGTTGTAGGTGGCCAGGGCGTCGCCCAGGACGGCGAACCCGTCGGGCCGGCGCCGGGCCCGCTCGTGGTAGACGCGGCGGCTGGCGGTGGTGCGGGTGAGGACCACGTCGCCCAGGGGCCTCGCGCCGGCGATCAGCTCGCCGATGACGGGGTGCCGCAGGCGCAGGGCGAACGGCCGGAACGCCTCGTTGTCGGCGGTGGGGTTCCCGCCCCGGGTCCCGGAGAGGGTGACCATCCAGCGTCCGCCCTCCACGGGGACGAGCGTGCCGCCCCGGCCGGGACCCCCCTGCCGCGGGTCGGCCTGGACGTTGACCACCGGAAACCCCTCCCCGGCGCCCTCGGGGGCCTCGAACATCCGGGTGGCGTAGACGAGCCCGGTGTCGATCTCCCGCCGGGGCGGCTCCGGAAAGCCCAGCTCCCGGAGCCAGACGGTGGCGCGCGAACCGCGCCCGGTGGCGTCGACGACCAGGTCCGCCCGGTGCTCCTCCTCGACCCCGTCCCTGACGGTGCGGACGCCGGTGACGCCGGCGCCGCCGCCGAGCAGACCGAGGGCCGTGGTGCCCTCCAGGACGGTGACGGAATCCCCGTACGCGGTGAGGACCTGCCGCCGGACCGTGGCGTCCAGCAGATCGCGGCTGCACAGCATCATGTGGTGCAGGGGCGGCCAGCGGCGGAACCACCCCCGCGGACTGAGGGCGACCATGTCCCGGGGGAGCGGCAGGTAGTGGCCCCCCTGGGCCCTCAGCGCGCCGAGGGTCCCCGGAAGCAGTTCCTCGATGGCGAGGGCGCCGCCGGCCCACAGGAGGTGGACGTGCCGCGCCTGCGGCAGCCCCTTGCGGGGCTCGGGACCCTCGGGCAGGAGGTCCCTCTCGACGATCGTGACGTCCGCGTGCCTCGCCAGGGCGCCGGCCGCGAGGAAACCGGCCAGGCCGCCGCCGAGGACTATCGCGGATCTCGGATGCCGGGAGACGGGGGAGTGCTGCATCAGGCGTCGGTGCTTCCTGTCCTGGCCGCGTTCCGGTGGACCGTCGCGGTGAGGGGGTGGTCGAGGGCCGCCGAGATGGCGTGGATGTCGCCGAGCAGGTCCACGGGGGACGAGTCGGTGTCGCGGCCGGGGAGGGCCGTACGGGTGCCGAGGGCCGCGGTGATGGTCACCGCGCCGGCGATGCCGGCGGCCTCCCCGGCCGCGGCGCCCCGGCGCAGGGCCTCCTCGTGGGCCCTGTCCCACAGGCCCTGGTCGAGATAGGGCTCCAGCCTCAGGATGCCGTCGCGGATGCTGGTGTCCCGGTCGGCCAGGGCGAGGTAGGCGCTCGCCCGGCGCGTGGCGGAGAAGCCGGTGAGCGCGCCGGCCCCGTCCAGCAGCCGGTACAGCGGCTCCAGCCGCCGGCAGGCGGTTCTGGCCGCCCAGCGGCCCTGGAGGTCCTCGCCCACGTGGGGGAGGAGGAAACCCAGGCCGACGAGGATGGCGCTGAGCGCGCCGGAGACCGGGGCGGCCTCGGTGCTGAGCCGGTCCAGGTCGTGCCCGGTCCAGCGGGCCACGACCGCGGCCAGCTTGAGCCCGTCGAAGACCAGGTTGGCCACGTAGCCGGTGCCCAGCAGGAGCAGCCCGCTCAGGAGCCAGCCCCTCACCTCGTACTTCCGGGAGGCCAGCCAGCCCCAGATCAGGCAGGAGGTCACCGTGCCGGCCGCCGCGTGGGCCAGCAGGTACAGGACGATCAGCTCGCGGGCGTACGGGGTGGTGGCGTAGTAGGTGTCGAAGTCCCGCACCCGCTCCACGGGGGTGTCCGCGGCCGCGAACAGCACCCACAGCGCGACGGTGACCGCCGCGTAGGCGGCGGTCGTCCACCACAGCGCGCGCCGGGCCTTCTCCATGCCGCGCTGCCACGCGATGATCAGCAGCAGGCAGGAGAAGGAGAACAGGGCGAGAAGGGTGTAGACCCACGGCGCCGCCAGGTTCGGCACACCGGTGACGGCATTGACCCGGACGATCATCTCCGGCGTCACGAACACGCACACCGCGACGGCCAGCACCAGCAGGCCGACGACCGCCCGCAGCAGAGGGTCGGTCCACAGCCTCGTCCGCAGTGGGTTCGTCCACAGCCCCGCCCTGGCGAGGAGCCTCGCGGCCAGGGCGACGGCCAGGAAGACGGCCGGTACGCGGTAGTCGATGAGGTCCTCGTGGGAGTCCATCTCACCTCGGCCCGAGGGAGGTCCGTATCCGTTCCAGGAGCCCGTCGCGCGGGCCGGAACCGGAGCGCCGGACGGCGTCGGCCACGTACGGCAGGAGCAGGCCGCCCACGGTCCTGCCGAAGAGCTCGGCATCGTCCTCGAGGGCGTTGGGGGCATGGTCGCGCGCCATCGCGCGCAGCACCTCGTCCAGGACGTCCGCCACGTCGCCGGCCTCGCCCAGCAGCCGGGCGGAGACGGCGGCGCCGTCCGCGCAGCGGCCGTGGCCGTCCTGCGTCAGGTGCCGCAGCTCGTGCCCCACGGCGACCACCTGCTGCACGCCGGTCGTGCGGCGCTCCACGAGAACCAGATCGCCCTCCTCGCGGACCAGCGCCAGTCCGGTGATCGTGCCGGGAGGGAAGTCGACGAACCTCAGGTCGACGGGCCGCCCGCCGCGCATCCGGCTCATGGCGCGGCACATCTCCTCGCACAGCCGCCGGGAGGGCACCGGCCCGCCGAGCTGGGCGGTGACGGCGCCGGCGAGTCGCCTCGCCGCCCGCCTCGTGCTCCAGGACGCGTTCACGGCCGCGGCCCCTCCCCGTCGAGAGCGAGATGGAAACGGATGATGGCGGCGAGACGCTCCCTCTGACGCCGGGTGAGGAGGGACCCGCCGGCGCGGGCGTGGACCTCCCGGATGCCGAACTCCTCCATGAGCTCGGCCAGGGGGTCGCTCTCCAGCTCGCCGAGGACCGGGCCGAGCTCCCGCGCCAGGGCGTCGGCGGCGGAATCGGTGAAGAACGCCACCGGAACCCCGAAGTACGTCGACAGCGCCTTGAGGTGCCGCACGTTGGGACACTTCTCGCCGTGCAGCAACTGGCGGGCCCAGACCCTGGACACGCCCAGCCGGGCCGCCACCTCACCGGTGATCGAGGCCTTCTTCCCGTCCTCGCCCCCATGGCGCCTGGCGTACAGGAACGCCACCCGGTTGCGGATGCTCTCCTCCGTCTCGGGCTCCCGCGGCCTCCTGCCCCCGAGGAGGGCGCGGACCTCGCGCGCGGTCAGACCGGTGGCGGCCGACAGCTCGTCCGGTTTCAGGACGTCCTCACGGGCGAGCCCCCTGTCCTCCAGAAGCTCGTCCAGGCGTCCGAGGAGGACGCGCAGGGAGTCATGGGGGTCGGTCCCGGTCACCGGTGCGCTCCAGCCTGTCGTCATGGACTACCGGCCGAGACTACTTCCTGACACACGGTCAGGGCCACCCGGGTGAAACGATCGTTTCCCGGATCGCAACGATCGTTGGCCCTGGGGAGCCCCCGGCCCGCGATGGCGCCGCCGGCGGCCTCCGCCCGCCGCCGGACCCGGAACCTCTCGAGACGCGCCGGCCCCCGGCGGCACCCGACCGGACGAACGCGCCGCACCGCGGATCCCGCCGGCCGCGCCCCGCTCCCCCGCGGAACCGCCGACCGCGACCGCGCCCCCGACGCCTTCGTCCCGATGTATTCATTTTCATGAGGGTTTGCCGGAAACATCGGCAGGGAAGAGCACAGAGCAGCCCCAGGAGGACGACGAGGCGACTGGGAGAGACACATGGGCATTCGGACGTGGATCACGTCGTGGCCGGTCTACCGGCAACTGACCGGTGACGACCCGCTGGGCCGGGGCACGGCCGCGCAGTCCCCCCGTTCGGCGGCCCTGGGCGCCCGCACGACATCCGCCGACCGCACGGCGCACTCGGTCTGCCCGTACTGCGCCGTCGGCTGCGCGCAGAAGGTGTACGTCAAGGACGGGCGGGTCCTCCAGATCGAGGGCAACCCCGACAGCCCCGTCTCGCGCGGCCGGCTCTGCCCCAAGGGCTCGGCGAGCAAGCAGCTGGTCACCGGGCCGCAGCGCGAGCGGAAGGTGCTCTACCGGGCGCCGTACGCCACCGAGTGGCGCGAACTGGACCTCGACACGGCCATGGACATGGTCACCGACCGGGTGCTCCGGGCCCGCCGCAAGGGCTGGCAGGAGACCGACGCCCACGGCAACCGCCTGCGCCGGACCATGGGAATCGCCGGACTGGGCGGGGCCACCCTCGACAACGAGGAGAACTACCTGATCAAAAAACTCTTCACCGCTCTCGGCGCGGTGCAGCTCGAGAACCAGGCCCGTATTTGACACTCCGCCACCGTTCCCGGTCTGGGAACCTCATTCGGCCGCGGCGGAGCGACGGACTTCCAGCAGGACCTCGTCAACTCCGACTGCATCGTCATCATGGGCTCGAACATGGCCGAGTGCCATCCGGTCGGCTTCCAGTGGGTCACCGAGGCCAAGGCCCGCGGAGCGAAGGTGCTCCACATCGACCCGCGGTTCACCCGCACCAGCGCCCTGGCCGACCGGCACGTGCCGCTGCGCGCCGGCAGCGACATCGCCTTCCTCGGCGGCGTGATCAACTACATCCTCTCCCGTGAACTGGACTTCCGGGAGTACGTGCTCGCCTACACCAACGCCTCCTTCCTCGTCAGCGAGGACTACCGGGACACCGAGGACCTCGACGGCCTGTTCAGCGGCTACGACCCCGAGACGGCCTCGTACGACCCGGCGACCTGGCAGTACGAGAGCACCCGGTCGGCCGCCCGCGACAGCGCCCGGCCCGGCGAGCGCAAGGAGCAGGCGTCGGCCTACGAGCACGGCGCCCGCGGGCCGGAACTGAACGGGGCGGCCGGGGACATCGCCGCGGACCCGACACTGCGGCACCCGCGATGCGTCTACCAGATCCTCAAACGGCACTACGCCCGCTACACCCCGGAAATGGTGGAGGCGGTCTGCGGCACACCGAAGGAGCACTTCCTGCGCGTGTGCGAGGCGTGGACGGCCAACTCCGGCCGCGAGCGCACCACGGCACTGGTCTACAGCGTGGGCTGGACCCAGCACAGCACCGGAGCCCAGTACATCCGCGCCGCCTCCATCATCCAGCTGCTGCTGGGCAACATCGGCCGCCCCGGCGGCGGCGTCTTCGCCCTGCGCGGCCACGCCAGCATCCAGGGGTCGACCGACATCCCGACCCTTTTCAACCTGCTGCCGGGATACCTGCCGATGCCCTCGGCCCCCACCACCCCGGACCTCGCGAGCTACATCGAGCACATCCGCGCCGACCGGCAGAAGGGGTTCTGGCACAAGGCCGACGCCTACATCGTCTCCCTGCTCAAGGAGTACTGGGGCGACGCGGCGACACCGGAGAACGACTTCTGCTTCGATCACCTGCCGCGCATCGACGGCGACCACGGCACCTACCGCACCGTGATGGACATGATCGACGGAAAGGTGTTCGGCTACTTCCTGCTCGGCCAGAACCCGGCCGTCGGATCGGCGCACGGAAAGCTGCAGCGCCTGGGCATGGCCAACCTGGACTGGATGGTCGTACGCGACCTGGTGATGATCGAGAGCGCCACCTTCTGGAAGGACTCCCCCGAGGTCGAGACCGGCGAGATCGTCCCCGAGCGGTGCCGCACCGAGGTGTTCTTCTTCCCCGCCGCCTCGCACGTCGAGAAGGAGGGCACCTTCACCCAGACCCAGCGGATGCTGCAATGGCGCGAGAAAGCCGTCGAACCGGCCGGCGACCAGCGCTCGGACCTGTGGTTCTTCTACCACCTGGGACGCCGGATCAAGGAGCGGCTGGCGGACTCCACCGACGAGCGCGACCGCCCCCTGCTGGACCTCGCCTGGGACTACGAGACCCTGGACGGCGACGAGCCGTCCGCCGACCACGTGCTGCGGCGCATCAACGGCCACGACCTGACCACCGGCCGCGTCGTCGACAGCTACCTCGACCTCAAGGCCGACGGAACGACCTCGTGCGGCTGCTGGATCTACAGCGGCGTGTACGCGGGCGGGGTCAACCAGGCGGCGCGCCGCAAACCACGGCAGGAGCAGAACCTGTACGCCCTGGAGTGGGGCTGGGTCTGGCCGCTCAACCGGCGCGTCCTGTACAACCGGGCCTCGGCCGACCCCCAGGGCCGCCCCTGGAGCGAACGCAAGGCCCTGGTGTGGTGGGACGAGGAGCGCGGGGAGTGGACCGGACACGACGTGCCGGACTTCGAACTGCGCAAACCCCCCTCCTACGTCCCCCCGCCGGGCGCGGTCGGACCCGAGGCCCTCCACGGCGACGACCCGTTCATCATGCAGGCGGACGGCAAGGGCTGGCTGTTCGCCCCCTCCGGCCTGGTGGACGGCCCGCTGCCGACCCACTACGAACCCCACGAGTCGCCGGTGCGCAACCCGCTCCACAAACAGCAGGGCAACCCGACACGGAAGGTCTACGGCCGCCCGGACAACCCCTCCAACCCGGCACCGCCCGAGACCCACGGCGAGGTCTTCCCCTACGTCCTCACCACCGCCCGGCTCACCGAGCACCACACCGCCGGCGGCATGAGCCGCTGGGTGCCGTACCTGTCGGAACTGCAGCCGTACCTGTTCGTCGAGGTCTCCCCGGAACTGGCACGCGACCGTGGCCTGGAGCACCTGGGCTGGGCGCACGTCGTCACCGGCCGGACCGCGGTCGACGCCCGCGTCGTGGTCACCGACCGGATGAAACCGCTGCGGCTGGGAGACCGGGTGATCCACCAGGTGTGGCTGCCCTACCACTGGGGCGGTTCGGGACTGGTCACCGGAGACGTGGTGAACGACCTGTTCGGCGTCGTACTGGAACCCAACGTGCTCATCCAGGAGACCAAGGCCACCACCTGCGACGTCAGGCCCGGACGCCGCCCCCGGGGCCGGGAACTGCTCGACTACGTCGAGGACTTCCGGCGACGCGCCGGGATCACCGTCGAGACCGGCACACGCGTGGCCACCGCGGGCGGCCCCGGCGGGATCGCCCACACCGAACCGGCGGAAGGGCCGGCCGACCCGCGACGACCGCAGGAGGACACGTGACGTCCCGCCACAGCCTGTTCGGGCCCCTGGAGGACGTGGCGGCCGACGCCGGCCACACCGGACACCCCCCGCGCGTGGGGTTCTTCACCGACACCTCGGTCTGCATCGGCTGCAAGGCGTGCGAGGTGGCGTGCAAGGAGTGGAACCTCGTCCCCGACGACGGCCTCAACGTGCTGGGGATGTCGTTCGACAACACCGGCATGCTCGGCGCCGACAGCTGGCGGCACGTCGCCTTCGTCGAGCAGGACCTCCCGCTCGGAGGCCAGGACGCGGGCCTCTCCGGACTGCCCACCGGCCCCTCGGGGAGCGGAGAGCAGGCGGAGGCGGCGGCAGCGGGGGTACGCGGCACCGAACGCGGCGGAGGCGAACTGGGCACCGGCCCGGTGGACCTCGGCATGCCCGCGCTCCAGCGGCCCGGCGACGCCACCGGCGCGGAGACCCGGACGGACTTCCGCTGGCTGATGATGTCGGACGTGTGCAAGCACTGCACCCACGCCGGCTGCCTGGACGTCTGCCCCACGGGCGCGCTGTTCCGCACCGAGTTCGGCACCGTCGTCGTCCAGCAGGACATCTGCAACGGATGCGGCTACTGCGTCTCGGGATGCCCCTTCGGGGTCATCGACCGCCGCCACGGCGACGGCCGCGCACAGAAGTGCACACTGTGCTACGACCGCCTGCGCGACGGTATGGAACCGGCCTGCGCGAAGGCCTGCCCCACCGACTCCATCCAGTTCGGCCCGCTGGACGAACTCCGCGAGCGGGCCCGGCTCCGGGTGGAGCGGCTGCGCGCGGACGGCGTCACCGAGGCGCGCCTGTACGGCGACGACCCCGACGACGGAATCGGCGGCGCCGGAGCGTTCTTCCTGCTGCTGGACGACCCGGAGGTGTACGGCCTGCCGCCCGACCCGGTGGTGCCCACACGCGACCTGGGCGCGATGTGGAAGTACGCCGCGATCGCGGCCGGGGCACTGGCCGCCGCGGCCGTCTCGGCCTTCACGGGAGGACGCGAGCGATGACCGGAACCCCCGGGGACCGCGACCGGCGGCAGGAACCGCTGCCGCGCGAACCGCTCAGCGACAGCGGCGCGCGCGACCGCCTGGCACGGATGTTCACCGGCGAACGCGACGACGGCCGAAGAGGGAACGGCGGACACCGCGAGCAGCCGGCCGTGCCCGAGGCGCGGTTCCGTTCCTACTACGGCCGCGCCGTGCTCAAGACGCCCGTGTGGGACTGGAAGATCCCCGCGTACTTCTTCACCGGCGGCCTGTCCGCCGGTTCGGCCCTGCTCGCCGCGGGCGCGGACCTGACCGCGCGGCCCGCCCTGCGCCGGGCCTGCCGGATCGGCGCCCTGGCGACGGTGGGAGCCAGCACCTACCTCCTCGTCGCCGACCTCGGGCGGCCCGAGCGGTTCCACCACATGCTGCGGGTGGCCAAGCCCACGTCACCCATGAGCGTGGGCACCTGGATCCTGTCCGCCTACGGCTCGGCGGCCGCGCTCGCCGCCGCGGGCGACCTGATGCCGCGGCGGCTGCGCCGCACGCCCGCCGGCCGGCTGGCCGCCGCGGCCGGCCGCCCCGCGACCCTGGCGTCGGCGGCCCTGGCGCCCCCGCTCGCCTCCTACACCGCGGTACTGCTGTCGCAGACGGCGGTGCCGGCATGGCACGAGGCGCACCCGTACCTGCCCTTCGTCTTCACCGGTTCGGCGGCAGCGGCCGCGGGCGGCCTGGGGATGGCACTCGCCCCGGTCCACCAGGCGGCGCCCGCACGCCGGTTCGCGGTGTGCGGAGCCGCTCTGGAACTCCTCTCCTCCCGGCGAATGGAGGCACGGCTGGGCCTGGCCGGCGAAGCGTACGGCACGGGCCGGGCACACCGGCTCCGGAAGGCGTCGGAGTACCTCACCGCCGCCGGCCTGGCCGGCACCGTCCTGCTGGCGGCACGCGGCCGCGCCGCCGCGGCGGCCTGCGGTCTCGCCCTGATGGCGGGCGGCCTGCTGCAGCGCCTCGGCGTCTTCGAGGCCGGTGTCGCCTCGGCCCGCGACCCGAAGTACGTCACCGTCCCCCAGCGGCAGCGCCTCGAGGAGGGACAGCCGGTCCGCCACGACGGCCGGTGACACCGCTTCCTCCGCTCCGGCGGAGGAAGCCCGGCGGCCCGCCGACGGCGAACCTCCTCGTCCCGCGTCACCCGACTGCTCACGGTCTCGTCCACCGACGCGCGGGCCGGCTCCGTCGCGGCAGCCGCGACGTTCTCGGCCCCCGCTCGCCATGCCTCGCCGAACTCCCTCATGCGCCGTCGCTCCTCCGCCACGCGCCCCGGTGCCGTGACCGCATTCCCGGGCATACGACGCCGCCCCGCGACCGCCGTCCAACGCGTCGCCGCGGGGGGCCGGGGCCCGGGACCGGCCACGCTCAGCCACCCTCGGAGGCGCCCCGCCGACGGGTGACGGCCAGGAGCGCGGCATCGTCCTCCAGCGCTCCTCCGGTGTGCCGGACCAGGTCGGCGAGGAGGACGTCCAGGACCGCGCCGGGCTCCGCGGGGAGAGGACGGGACAGGAACGGCACGGGATCGTAGAAGACGCCCCGGCGGTCGCGGGCCTCCACCACACCGTCGGTGAACAGCAGCAGGACCGCGCCGGGCGGCAGGGGATACCGGTCGACCGGCGCCTGCGCGCCCCCCAGGTCGCCCAGCCCCAGAGGCAGGGACGGAACGGACGGGTCCAGCGGACGGACCCGCCCCCGGTGGAGGAGGAGCGGCGCGGGATGCCCCAGATTGACCACGCTCAGCTCGCCGCCGTCGGCGGGAACGTCGACGACGACGGCGGTGGCGAAGGACTCCGCTCCCCCCTCCTCCTCGGCGTTGAGCCGCTGCATGCGCTCCTCCAGACGGCCGACCACCTCGGGCAGACCGGGCAGATGGACGGCGACCTCGTGGAAGGTCCCCAGCAGCCCGTTGACGGTCCGGACCGCGTTCAGCCCCTTGCCCCGCACGTCGGCGATCATCAGCCGGACGCTGTGGGGAGCGGAGAGGATGGCGTAGAGGTCCCCGCCGATCGCGGCCTCCCTGGCGGCGGCCCGGTACCGGACGGCCACGTCCAGCGGCCCGACCCGCTCCGGGGGCGTGGGGAGCACGGCACGCTGGACGGCCTCGGCGACCTCGCGGGCGTCCTTCAGCCGCTGCCGGTCGCGGGCCATCACCCGGTTGAGGAGCGCGGCCAGGACGGTCAGGACGGTGATGCTCGTGAAAGGCACGGCGTGGGCGGACGAGAACAGGTCCCCGCCGCTCGCGTGGCGCAGGACCACCCCGACCGCCAGGGCCGCCGCACCGGTGGCGATCGTGCCGGCCAGGGAGTGGACGGGAACGGCCAGCACGGGTGCGGCCGCCAGCAGCGGGAACACATTGGTCCCCAACGGGATGAGGACGTCGATGACGACCGCGGCGAGGACGACCGCGGCGGGCAGGAAGGAGGGCCAGGACCTCTGGCCGCCCGGGTGCGTGCGGTCGCGTGTCATTCCCTGCTTCCCCTGCTCCTGGTCCGGTCGTGGAGGGCGCCGGGTTCCAGTCTCCGCCGCATCCCGTCCCGCGGCGACCGGAGCACCCGCCGTGCGCGTCCCCCCCGTGCCGGCACGGGGAGACGCCGCAGGGCGGAGCGGCGGCGGCCGTGAGCCCGGCCTCGCCCGCCGCTCCGCCCGCGGACCCGTCCGGCCCCCGCCGTCCCGGGCCGCCTCCCGCCCGGAGAGCCCGCCAGGGCCTCGGTCAGGCGCCCACGTAGGCCGCGAGATGCTCGCCGGTGAGCGTGGAGCGGGCGGCGACGAGATCGGCGGGGGTGCCCTCGAAGACGATCCGGCCCCCGTCGTGGCCGGCGCCGGGACCGAGGTCGATGATCCAGTCGGCGTGCGCCATGACCGCCTGGTGGTGCTCGACGACGATGACCGACCCGCCGGAGTCGACCAGCCGGTCCAGGAGACCGAGCAACTGCTCCACATCGGCGAGGTGGAGGCCGGCGGTCGGCTCGTCGAGCACGTAGACGAGCCGGTCGCCGCCCTTCTCGGCCATGTGCGCGGCCAGCTTCAGCCGCTGCCGCTCGCCGCCGGAGAGCGTGGTCAGCGGCTGGCCGAGAGTCAGGTAGCCGAGCCCGGCGTCGGCGAGCCGGCCGAGGATGCGGTGCGCGGCCGGGATGCGCGCCTCGCCGGCACCGAAGAACTCCCCGGCCTCGGCCACCGACATCGCCAGCACCTCGCCGATGTCCTTGCCACCGAGCCGGTACTCCAGCACCGATGCCTGGAACCGCCTCCCCTCGCAGTCCTCGCAAGTGGTGGCGGTACCGGCCATCATCCCCAGGTCGGTGTAGACGACACCGGCCCCGTTGCAGGCGGGGCAGGCGCCCTCGGAGTTGGAGCTGAACAGCGCCGGCTTCACACCGTTGGCCTTGGCGAACGCCTTGCGGATCGGGTCGAGCAGCCCGGTGTAGGTCGCCGGGTTGCTCCGCCTGGAGCCGCGGATGGGCGCCTGGTCCACCGACACCACCCCGGCCGAGGCCGGAATGGAGCCGTGGACGAGGGAACTCTTGCCGGAGCCGGCGACACCGGTGACGGCGACGAGCACCCCGAGCGGGATGTCGACGTCGACGCCCCGCAGGTTGTGCGCCGTGGCGCCGCGGATCGGAAGCGTTCCGGTGGGCCTCCGCACCGTCTCCTTGAGCGCGGCCCGGTCGTCGAGGTGGCGGCCGGTGACGGTGCCGCTGGCCCGCAGCCCCTCGACGGTGCCCTCGAAGCAGACGGCGCCCCCCGCCGTGCCGGCACCGGGACCGAGGTCGACGACGTGGTCGGCGATCTCGATCGTCTGCGGCTTGTGCTCCACGACCAGCACCGTGTTGCCCTTGTCCCGCAGCCGCAGCAGCAGACCGTTCATCCGCTGGATGTCATGGGGGTGCAGGCCGACGGTCGGCTCGTCGAAGACGTAGGTCACGTCGGTGAGCGAGGAACCGAGGTGGCGGACCATCTTGACGCGCTGCGCCTCACCGCCCGAGAGAGTGCCCGCCGGCCGGTCGAGCGAGAGGTAGCCCAGACCGATCTCCTCGAACGAGTCGAGGGTCCGCCGCAGTGCGGCGAGCAGCGGCGCCACCCCGGAGAACTCCCCGCCCGCAGAGCCCTGGGAGGACTTCCCGAGGCCGCGGACCCATGCGGCCAGGTCGCGGATCTCCATCGCGCAGGCGTCGGCTATGGAGATCCCCTCGATCTTCGACGACCGGGCCGCCTCGCTGAGCCGGGTGCCCTCGCACTCGGGACAGGCGGTGAAGGTGACGGCCCGCTCCACGAACGCCCGGACGTGCGGCTGCATCGCCTCCTTGTCCTTGGACAGGAACGACTTCCGGATCTTGGGGATCAGTCCCTCGTAGGTGAGGTTCACGCCCTCGACCTTCACCTTGGTCGGCTCCCGGTGGAGGAAGTCGTGCATCTCCTCCTCGGTGAACTCGCGGATCGGCTTGTCCGGGTCGAGGAAGCCCGACTCGGCGTAGAGCCGCACGGTCCAGAAGCTGTCCGACTTCCAGCCGGGGATGGTGAACGCGCCCTCGGCGATCGACTTGGAGTCGTCGTAGAGCTGGGTGGGGTCGATGTCGGAGACCGTGCCCCGGCCCTCGCAGCGCGTGCACATGCCACCGGTGCGGCTGTAGGTCGCCTTCACCGCCTTCTGGGCGCCGCGCTCGACGGTGATCGCACCGCTCGCCCGGACCGAGGGAACGTTGAAGGCGAACGCGCTGGGCGGTCCGATGTGCGGCTGCCCGAGCCGGCTGAAGAGGATGCGCAGCATGGCATTGGCATCGGTGGCGGTGCCGACGGTGGACCGCGGATCGGCCCCCAACCGCTGCTGGTCGACGACGATGGCGGTCGTCAGCCCTTCGAGTACGTCGACTTCGGGACGCGTCTGCGTCGGCATGAAACCCTGGACGAAGGCGCTGTAGGTCTCGTTGATCAGCCGCTGGGACTCCGCGGCGATCGTGTCGAACACCAGCGAGCTCTTGCCCGAACCGGAGACACCCGTGAAGACCGTCAGCCGGCGCTTGGGAATCTCGACGCTGACGTCCTTGAGGTTGTTCTCGCGTGCGCCGTGCACACGGATCAGGTCGTGGCTGTCGGCCGCGTGCGGCGCGGATGTCCGCGCGTCCGTGCTCATGCCCGTGCTCATGGTGTCTCCAAAAACCGAAAGAGTGGTTCCGATGTGTTCAACAGCCGTACATGGCCGGTGACCTGGCGGACGGTACGCGGACGCGGTGCCCGTGCCGTCCTGCGCCGCCCCTCGGGGCTCCCGCCCGAGGGCCGGCCGCGGCAACGTGACACCGCGCGAGGCGCGAAGGACCCCGGACACCCGGGCCCGGCTCCGTCCCCGTGATCGGCAGCGGCCCGGGCCGTCCGGGCCGGATGCGGCCCGCCGAGGCGCGAAACGCGCCGACAGGACAACGCCCACCGCACCGCACCGGACATCACCGCCGACGGGACTGGACGAAGCGCAGCATGTTGCCGGAAGGATCACGAAAGGCGCAGTCGCGCACGCCGTAGGGCTGGTCGACCGGCTCCTGCAAGACCCCGCCCCCGGCGGCGAGGACACGCTCGAAGGTGGCGTCGCAGTCGTCGGTCGAGAAGATGACGCCACGCAACAGGCCCTTCGCCAGCAGCTCGGCCATGGCCTGCTTGTCGGCGGGGGAGGCGTTCGGGTCCGCGACGGGAGGCTCGAGGACGATGTCCACGTCGGGCTGTGACGGTGCGCCGACGGTCACCCAGCGCATCCCCTCGAACTCGACGTCGTTGCGCACCTCCAGCCCCAGAGCGTCCCGGTAGAAGGCGAGTGCCTGGTCGTGGTCGTCGACGGCGATGAAGCACTGCGAAAGCTTGATGCCCATGTGCTTCACGCTACGGGCGGGGACACCGGTTTCGCTTCTCCGTTCCTGACCGGTCGCGTGTGGATCTTGGCGACGCAGGCCGGGACGGCGGCACCCTCCTCATGGCGGCGGGCCCGGTACGCACTCGGGCTCTCGCCGACCAGCTCGGTGAACCGAGAGCTGAACGACCCCAGAGATGTACAGCCGACCGCGAAGCAGACCTCCGTCACCGTCAGATCGCCTTTTCGCAGCAGCGCCTTGGCCCGCTCGATCCGGCGTGTCATCAAGTAGCTGTACGGCGTCTCCCCGAAGGCGGCGCGGAAGCTGCGGGAGAAATGGCCGGGCGACATGAGGGCGAAGCGCGCCAGCGCCGGAACGTCGAGCGGCTTCGCGTAATCGCGGTCCATCAGGTCACGGGCCCGGCGCAGCCGGACAAGATCCTCCAACGTCACGTGGCCACCATCCCACAGCACCGGGCACCGCCGCCGCGATTCGGACCCTCTCCAGCCCCTGAACGCTTCCCGGGGAGCCTGGGCGCACCGGGGCGGTCCCACCCGCCCGGGGACGCCGAAGAGGACCCCGGACGGTGCCGAGGCGATCTTCCCCGTCCCGGCGGCGGAGGACACCGGCCCCGGCACCGGCTTCCCCGCCGACCGGCACCCCGGAACCGGAGTGGGCGCACGCGCCCCTCTGCGAGTTCGCCGTGGACAAGTCGGCTGGCCGCCCCCCGCACCGGGCCGGGGGAGCGGCGGCCCCTTGCGGTACCGCGAGGAACACGACGGCGCGGCACCCCGGGGAACACGAAGGGACGGAGCGGTGGCTACGGCGTCTCGCCCGGCCGGGCCACGGTCGGGGCGGCCTGCCGCGGCAGAGTGTCGGCACCGGTGCGGGACTCGCCGGTTTCGGGATTCCGGCGCGGGTCGGAGAGCTGTTCACGCACGTAGTTCCAGGTCACCGCGATCAGCGCGGCAGCCGGTACGGCGAGCAGGCTGCCCACGATGCCGGCCAGGCTGCCGCCCAGCGTCACCGCCAGCAGGACCACCGCCGCGTGCAGTCCAAGCCCGCGGCTCTGGATCATGGGCTGCAGCACATTGCCCTCGACCTGCTGCACCACGACGATGATCACCAGCACGATCAGCGCGTCCGTCAGACCGTTCGACACCAGCGCGATGAGCACCGCGACCAGACCGGCGAACAGCGCACCCACGATCGGCACGAACGCGGACACGAAGGTCAGCACCGCCAGGGGAAGCACCAGCGGCACCCCCAGAACCCACAGGCCGAGGCCGATGAGGACGGCGTCGAGCAGACCGATGAGCGCCTGGGAACGCACGAAAGCACCCAGGGTCTCCCAGCCGCGCGCCGCCACGGCCGGGACGTCGGCGGCGAGCCGACCGGGCAGCTGACGGGCGAGCCACGGCAGGAACCGCGGGCCGTCCTTGAGGAAGAAGAACATCAGGAAGAGAGCCAGGACGGCGGTGACCACGCCGTTGACCACGGTACTCACCCCGGTGAAGACAGCGGTGACCATGCTGCCCATGCTGTCCTGGATGCGGGCGACCGCGGTGTCGAAGGCACCCGCGATCTGCTCGTCGTCGATGTTCAGCGGCGGCCCGGCGGCCCACTCGCGCAACCTCTGAATGCCTTCTACCACACCGGCGGTCAGCTCACCGGACTGGGACGCCACCGGCACCGCGATCAGCGCCACGGTGCCCGCGGCGGCCAGCAGGAACAGCACGGTCACGGCTGACGCGGCCAGGGTGGGCCCCCACCCGTGCCGACGTAGAAAACGGGCCGGAGGCCAGGTCAGCGTCGTGAGGAACAGGGCGACTACGAGCGGCCAGACGACCGACCACATCCGGCCCAGGACCCACAGAGTCACCCCCACCATCACGAACACCAACAGCAACTCGGCGGAGGTACGTGCCGATGCGCGGAGCGCGGCGCGGGTTCTCGTGGAACTCAACGTGGCAGACATGGGGTCACCCTATGAGAACTCGCCGCCAAAGATCATCGGAAGGCTGTTCATGATGTGATCACACGTCACCACGTCACGAGCCGGGCGGGAGCGGGCGAGCGACCACACCCCGAACAGGCCGTCAGACGCTTGCCCGGCCGGTGCCCGTCCGTCCGCGCGGCCGCACTGTCCGAGGAGCCGTACGGCTCGGCCGGCGGGGGAGATCCGCCGACGCCGTGGCGCTCGCCGGAACCCGGCGGGGGAAGCATGACCACCGGAGCCCGGACCGTGACGCCCACACGGTCCTCCTCGTCCTCCGTGCGATCGTGCAGGGCACTTCCCGACGGCTGCGACGCGGACCCGACGTGACATGAAATGACGGAGCCGTACCGGAGCACCAGGAGGCCGCCGCGGTCCGTCCGGAACCGGACCACCGGGCCCGACGGGACGCGGGGCGGTTCGCCTCGCGGTGTGCGACCATCGCCGAATGACCGACCAGCATTCCCCGCCGCCCGGCATCCTGCCCGCAGGCGTGAACCGCGGATCGGCCATGGCGGCGCTGGCCGCGCTCCTGGACCGCTCGGTCGAGCAGATCGCGGAGGCCGCGGCGGACGCCCGCCGCTACGACCGGGAAGCGATCCGTGCGGCATCGGACGTGTGGGACAACAACCTCTTCCCGCTGTTCTGGGCCGCGAGCACGGCCAGCGCGGGCAAGCGCGAGCGCCGGGCGCTGACCGCGCTGGAGTGGATGGCCGGTCTCGGCGAGCGGCGGCGCAGGTGGATGATCGAGCAGGCCGCGATCGCGGGATACGAGCTGGAGCCGCTCCTGCCGCCGGCCGAACCGTACAGGCCGGGCCGTGACTACCTCGGACACGTCATGCCGCCGGTGTACCGGCTCACGCGGCAGACCGTGGACGAGCTGGCCCTCGACTACGACCTGGCGACGGCGGCCGTCCGCCACCTTCGAGCAGAGCGCGCCGGTACTCGCCTGACCGCCTTTCTCCAGCTGGCCGTTCCCCGCAGGTACGCCGCCGGAGAGGACACGCCCGCGCAACCCGCCCTGCTGAACGTGACGCTGGAGGGGGTCACCGACACCGTCTTCGACCACTCCGACACGCGGGGAGCCGACCTGGACCCCGGAGCGGACGGGATCGGGATATCCCTGGGAACGGGCGGCCGACTCCGCGCCGCACGCGGCGCATGCCATCCCGACGACAGCTCGTGGCACCTGTCGGCCGCCGGCCGGCGCGCCGACGCGGTCACCCCGCCTCGCACCGACCGGTCGGACCGCCGGCCGCCCGGCGGCGACCTGGGCGCCGACGCGCGGGCCGCCGCCGTCCTCCTGCGCTACGCCATGTGGGAGCTCCGCTCGGTGCGGTACGCCGCCCGCGCCGATCGTGTTCCGGTGCTCGACCTGTGCCGGGCCTTCTCAGGAGCGGGCGGAGCGATCCTGGCCGCGGGAGCACGGCGCGGGGCCCGCCGCCGTGAGGCGGCCTTCCGTGACGTGATCCAGACCTGGGCCGCCCGGGGCGGCCCGGAACTCACCCGCTGGTTCGCCACCGTCCTCAGGGAACACGCGGGCCGCCCGGACATCATCGAGGCGCCCGAGAGCCCCGGGCGAACGCCCCCCTCCCGCACCGACAGCCCGCCCGTGCCCGGCGCGCCCGAGCAGGCAGCCCTCGTCATGGCCGCCTGGACGGCAACGCACACCGGCTACCGGACACACCACCCGGCCGCCGCGCAACTCCACCTCGCCCTGCCGCCCCGCCCCGACGAGCCCCCCTCGGCGCGCTGGCGGCTGCGTACCGTCAGCTGCACCGAGCCCGACGTCTTCCGCCTTCACACCGACGCCTTCCATGGCCCCGGCCCCCTCACCCGGACAGGAAGGCCCACCGCTGCCCGCAGCCTCGACCTGCACCGCGGAGCCCTGCTCGTCACAGCCCGGGACGGCTGGAGCGCCTCGGCCAACTGATGCCCGGCGCGGTGCCCTCACCTGTGCAAGCGGTTTCGCACCGTGCCAGGCGCCCGCGGCAAGGAGCGCGAGCGCCGGAGAGCCGAAGCCCAAGCGGCCGCCGAAACCGCAGCCGCCCCGGCGCGGGCCGCTGCGCCACCTGCTCGGGTGGACCGCGCCGGCCGGGGGATCCAGGCGCTGCTGCCGCCGCACCCGCGACCTCGCCCTGAACGAGCACCCGGCACCGACCGGGTCAGGGGAAGCGGCGGCGAGCCGTGTCGAGTCGTGCCTGAGCCGCCTCCAGGAGTTTGTGGCAGGCGTCCTGCGGGTCCGGGTCCAGGAGGGTGCGCACGGCACGGACGGTGTTCCTCATGTCCTGCGGCAGCTGTTCTCCCATGTGCTCTTCCCTGGCCAGGACCGACAGTTCGGTCTCCCGGCCGTGGTCGTCGGTGCCGCCGGCGAACCGCCGCAGCACGGCCCGCCGGTGGGCGGGTTGGTGTTCGCCGCAGAGCCAGGCGGCCCGCACCCCGCACTACGGCCACCGTGCGGGGTCGTTCTGGTGGAGTCGGGCCGCGGTGCCGGGCAGGGCGCGGGCGGGGGCTTCGATGGTGCGGTGGTGGAAGGCGGTCAGTGATCGCATGCCGGTGGCGGCGTGCTGGGTCAGCGTGGTCTGCGGGGCGGTCCACGGGCTTCCGGCCCGCGTGTGTGGGTGCCGGCGTCCGTCCGGGGTGAGCCCATGAGGGTGGTGTGCGTCATACCGTCGATGCTCGGTCCTTGCCCTGCGGGCGGTCTCGCAGTCACCGCGGGTGAAGGCTCCTCGGGGTGCCCGGTGCGATCCTGCTCTCTCAAAGCACGAAAATCTACTGTTGTCGCGGTAGACATTCGGGGGCGGCGGGGCTATGATTTCTGTCATAGCCGACGGAGTCCGAAAGTGCGCGGCGGAGCAGACACGAACCGCCGCGAGGAGTACCCGACAGAAAAAACCAGCAGAAACCAGCAGAAACCAGCAGAAACCGGCAGAGAGGAGCAGGCGCCATCAGGATCGCCCGGGCGGCCGTCTGGACCGTTCGGATACCGCGGACCCCGGAAATTGGCAGGTGGTCCCCGGTCCCACATCCGCGATCCCCGTTCCCCCGCCCTTCCGGTGGCCGGGCGGACAACAGGAAGCCGGCCCACGACGCCGGCAGATGGTGTTGAAACTCTCGGGGCCCTGGTGCCGTACGGCACCAGGGCCCCTGCGACGCGTCCGACAAGACAAGAGGTGCAGGTGCCCCAGAAGAACCGGCCGAACGCCACCGACAGACTCGACGACGACGACTTCCCCGCCTACACCATGGGCCGCGCCGCGGAGATGATCGGCGCCACCCCCGCTTTCCTGCGCGCCATCGGCGAGGCCGGGCTCATCACCCCTCTACGGTCCGCGGGCGGGCACCGCCGCTACTCCCGCTACCAGCTGCGCATCGCCGCACGGGCCCGCGAACTCGTCGACGCCGGCAACTCGATCGAGGCCGCCTGCCGCATCGTGATTCTCGAGGACCAGCTTGAGGAGGCCCTGCGGATCAACGAGGAGCTGCGCCGGTCGGGGGCCGGCCCCAGCCGGCCCGCCGGCTCCTGACCGAAACGCCCGGGCGGGACCCGCCCGGGCACGGGGGGCCGTCCTGCCCGCGCAGGAACGCTCCGGCCCGCGGAAGCGAATATCTGCTCTCGCGGGCGGAGAAAAACCCCGTCGCTTCATGAGATCTCCGCAGCGCCGTGGAGGAGGCCGAAAAATCCTCGGCCCGCCGCCGCGTTTCCCGTGTTACTGTCGATCTCAGTTGCAGTTGTGGTTCCCAAAGACTTACAAGTGCCCCCACCGGCCTCCTGTGCCGTGGGCGCACTTTCTTGTTTCCGGATGTTTTTCCGGACGGGGCAATCATCGCGGCGACTCGGGGGCCGCGCAGCGCGGTCTCGGACACTGCCCCGTTTAAGGAGACGAACATGGCTACCGGTACCGTGAAGTGGTTCAACGCCGAAAAGGGCTTCGGTTTCATCGAGCAGGACGGCGGCGGCGCCGACGTCTTCGCCCACTACTCGAACATCGCCACCCAGGGCTTCCGCGAGCTTCTGGAGGGCCAGAAGGTGACCTTCGACGTCACCCAGGGCCAGAAGGGCCCGCAGGCGGAGAACATCGTTCCCGCCTGACATCGGCGCTGACGCATACTCCGCAGCTGGGGCCCGCACCTTGGGGTGCGGGCCCCGGCTCGCCGCGTTTCAGGGCGCAGGGCGGGAAGGCCCCACCGCATCAGCGATTGGTGACGTCTTCCCCGCCGGGCCGGCTCGGCCCACATCGTTCTTGGCTCGTTCTCGCGATTCTGCGCCGCTCATTTGCTGCGGAATTCCTTGTTACGCGCCGCATCAAGGAAGGCTCCGCATGAATCGCACACGCACAACCCGCGCACACCACCGCTTCGGCGGAGGGGACGGCGCCAACCGCTCCGGGGGGCTGCGCCGTCCCCAAACGCACGGAAATCGACAGACCGTACAGGGCGAGTTCGCGCTGCCGAAGACGATCACGCCCGCGCTGCCCGCCGTCGAGTCGTTCGCCGACCTCGCCCTGCCGACGCGGTTGCTGGCCGCCCTCGGCCACGAAGGCGTGACCGCACCGTTCCCGATCCAGGCGGCGACCCTGCCGAACTCCCTGGCGGGTCGTGACGTACTGGGCCGGGGCCGCACCGGGTCGGGCAAGACCCTCGCCTTCGGTCTCGCCGTTCTGGCCCGTACCGCGGGGCGGCGCGCCGAGCCACGCCGGCCCCTTGCCCTCATCCTCGTCCCCACCCGTGAGCTCGCCCAGCAGGTCACCGACGCGCTCACTCCGTACGCCCGTTCGGTGGGCCTGCGGCTGGCCGCCGTCGTCGGCGGGATGTCCATCGGCCGGCAGGCCGGTGCGCTGCGCGCCGGGGCGGAGGTGGTCGTCGCGACGCCCGGGCGGCTCAGGGACCTCACCGACCGGGGCGACTGCCGACTGGACGACGTCGGCACCACGGTCCTGGACGAGGCCGACCAGATGGCCGACATGGGCTTCATGCCGCAGGTGACCGCCCTGCTCGATCAGGTGCGTTCCGACGGGCAGCGGATGCTCTTCTCGGCCACCCTGGACCGCAACGTCGACCTGCTGGTCCGCCGCTATCTGAGCGACCCGGTGGTCCACTCCGTCGACCCGTCGGCCGGTGCGGTCACCACCATGGAGCACCACCTACTCCACGTGCACGAGGCGGACAAGCACCGCACGACCACCGAGATCGCGGCACGAGACGGCCGAGTGATCATGTTCTTGGACACCAAGCACGCGGTGGACCGGCTCACCCGGCACCTGCTGAACAGCGGCGTCCGTGCCGCGGCCCTGCACGGCGGCAAGTCCCAGCCGCAGCGGACCCGGACCCTGACCCAGTTCAAGAGCGGGCATGTGACGGTACTGGTGGCGACCAACGTCGCCGCGCGCGGTATCCACGTCGACCACCTCGACCTGGTCGTCAACGTGGACCCGCCCGGCGACCACAAGGACTACCTGCACCGCGGCGGCCGTACCGCCCGCGCCGGCGAGTCCGGCAGCGTCGTCACCCTCGTCCTGCCCGAGCAGCGCCGCGGCATGAGCCGGCTGATGGCCTCGGCCGGAATCACCCCGCGGATCACCCAGGTGCGTCCGGGTGAGGCGGAACTGAGCCGCATCACCGGCGCCCAGGCCCCTTCCGGCATCCCGGTGGTCATCGCCGCGCCGGCCGCGGAACGTCCCCGCCGCGCCTCCTCTTCACCGGGAGGCCGCCGGGGCCGCACCGGCCGGGGCCGGCCCGTCGGCGAAGCGCCGCGCCGCACGGCACAGCGGCAGCGCGTCATCGACTCGGCTGCCTAGAGCCACCGTGAAGCACACCCGGCCCACCCCTTCCCGCAGGAGGCACCTTGACACCGGAGCAGATGCGGCATCGCGCAGCGGATCCCGCCCCCCCAACCATGGTCGACGACATGGACGCGTCCGGACCGCGGGTCTGTGACGACATGACCGTCGAGGTGGCCCTGGCCGTCATGGCGGGTGCCAGCGTCGAGTATCTGACCCTGTGCGACGGGGACGACCGGTGCACGGGCCTGATCACCCGGGCCCGGCTCGCCGTTCTCCGCGACAGTTCCACGTACACGGACCGGATCCGTCTACGGGAAGTCCTCGACGGACCGCTCACCTCGCCCGGCGTCGTCGAGGAGCACGACCGGGCCGCGGACCTCCTCACCCCCGCCCTCTGATCCGCCCCGTCGGCCCGTTCTCCTTCTCTCTGTGAGGCATCATGCGCTGCATCATCGCCCGGTACCCGTTCGACCTGAGCAGGAGCGGGGTGCTGGCCTCGATGAAGGGCGTCAAGCCCGAGCTCATCACGGGTGAGTCCGTCACCATCGGCGGCCGCCGTTACCCCGTCAAGCAAGTGGGCCACGTCATCACCGGACAGGACCGCCGTGACTTCACCAGCGACGAAGTCACCCGGGCCATGGCCCGTCTCGGCTTCACCTGCCACGCCGGCCCCGAGGCCGCGCCCCCGAGCGTCCCCACTGCGCTCCAGACCGCGTCGGCCCTGCTCGGCGGCACCGGCTCCGTGGAGGGCTGAGGCCGGGCGGAAACCGCCATCAGGACGGCAGAGAGGGCCCTGCCCCTGTCGGCAGGGCCCTCTCTGCCACGTCGTCCGCTTCGAAAGTTCCCGGAGAAGCACAGGGGCACGAACGGCGTCACCGGTCGCAGCGGCCCAGTCCGGGGGCGCCCCCTTTTCGTGGGACGGCCCGTGACGGGAACACCGCCGGCGACCCCGTTTCCCTTCAGCGGCCTGGCCTGGACCCGCCCCCGAACGTGCGGGGCGGCACGGGGCGGCTGCCCACCGAGCGGTGAGGGCACGATGCCGCAGTGTCGCCGCCGACGACGGCTCGGGGCAGACGCCATCAGGACCGCCCGGCCCGAGGAATAATCGGCCGGGGTACCGCAAGGCCCCGGAATGAATAATGGTCCCCCCAACTCGCACCGGCGACGGCGCTGGTGCACTGCTCCCCGCACCCGCGGGGATGGTCCCGAGGTGGCGACTGGCAGCGGCGTGATGAGGTACTGCTCCCTGCACCCGCGGGGATGGTTCCTGTCATCGACTCCATCCGGATGCCGACTTCTCTATCCGCTGTTCCTGACCCGGCCCCGAGGGGGGACGGGACGGGGGAGGGCGGGAGGGCGCGGATGGAGGGACCGGGCGGTGCTGTGCTGGGCCCGGAGTCGGCCGGGACCGGGGTGCCGCACCCGTGCAACGCTGGCTGCCGCGTGGCGGCCGGAGAGCGATGACACACGGGGGCAACAGCACGGTGGAGAGGTGGGGCCGTCGTGCTCCCAGGATCATCGGGTAAAGATCATTTCAGCTGCTGCGTGGCTTCGTTCGCTTTGAGGGGCAGCGTTTGTCCGTCGGTTCGGGCGCCGGTCGGCGGTCGGCGGTCGGCGGTACTGAACTTGAATTCGTGATGTTGGTCAGTCGTTGAGAGCCAGGCCGGTGCCGGCGAGGCAGCCGTCGACCACGTCGGGCCGGTACTGGATCTGCTTGAGCCTGCGCTTGACGGCTCGGGTGACCTGGGAGAGGTCGGCGGCCGCGAGGTTGCCGATCTCTCGTTTGACCAACGACCAGATGCCCTCCTGCGGGTTGAGATCGGGTGCGTAGGTGGGCAGCTGGAAGACGGTCAGCCAGTCCGTGTTCTTCTCGATGAACTCCCGCATGCCGCGGGTGAGGTGCAGTCGGACGTTGTCCCAGACCAGCACGATCGGGCCGCCGAGCTGGATGCGGGCCCGCACGAGCAGGCGGCAGAAGTCCTTCCAGCCGAAGCCCTTCGGCTCGTCCTTGCGGCCTCGGTACTCCCGCAGCCCGTAGATCAGCCGCGACCTGGTGCCGGGCTTGAAGCAGCACATGCCCATCATGGACAGGCGGCCACTTCCCCGGCTGCGGACCCTGACCACCGGCGTGCGGCCGATCCGGCCCCAGGTCCGGGCCCGGGGCGGTGTCATCGACTGCCCGGCCTCGTCCTCGAAGGCGATCCACGCGCCCCGGGCCGCCGCCTGTCTTTTACCTGCGGCCAGACCTCCTTCTTCCACAGTTCGACCGCGTCGTCGTCCCGCTCGACCGACCGCCGGGCGGGCTGCTGCCAGGACCAGCCGTGCCGCTTCAGCAGCAACCACGTGCCCTCGATGGTGTACGAGACGTGGAACAGCCGGCCGATCAGCGTCTTGATCCTGGCCAGGGTCCACCGCTGGTCCGGCCACCCGTGCGCGAGCGGACCACGCTCCAGCTCCCGCTCCAGCCGCTCCATCTGGGCCGGCCTCGCCCCGCTCGCGCCAGGACTTGCGCCAGCGCTCCACCGACCGCTCCGACACCCGTAACGCGGTGGCGATCTCCTTGTTCTTCTCCCCGCGCTCGAAGCGTTCCACGGCCTGAAGCCGGACCCGCTCCCGCGCGGCCCTCCCGGCGTCGGTCAGCCCGCCGCCCTGCGCGTATCTCACCCCGCCAGATCTATCGGACCCGACACTCAACTGTCAGGCCGATGGCCCGACATCACCCAATCAAGTTCAGTAGCCTGAATGTTCGCGGGGGAATGACGTCACTGCTCGGGATCGCTAGCCGTCTGTGACAGCAGGTGGCCCAGTTTCCGACCGGTCACGGACGCAGCGATGAGTTTTTCCGGCCCGGAGAGTCTCACCACCGTTGTCGACAGCACGGGAGGAACACGTGGCTCAGCTGCTGAGAGTCCAGAACTTCAACGTCTCGAGCGACGGAATCGGCGCCGGTGAGGACCAGAGCCTCGAGCGGCCGTTCGGCCACGTCGACCGCCCCGAGAGGCTGTTCGCCTGGGCCGGTGCCACGGCGAGCTGGCCCGGGCGCACCGATCCCGGGGGGAGCCGGGGCCTCGACGACTACTTCACGCGGGACTACGCATGCAACATCGGCGCCGAGATCATGGGCCGCAACAAGTTCGGGCCCCAGCGCGGGCCCTGGCAGGACCATGAGTGGCGCGGCTGGTGGGGTGACGAGCCCCCGTTCCGCACCCCGGTGTTCGTCATGACTCACCACAAGCGTCCGTCGTTCACGCTCTCCGACACCACGTTCCACTTCGTCGGCGGCGACCCGGCCACGGTCCTGGAGCAGGCGCGGGAGGCGGCGCAGGGCAAGGACGTCCGACTGGGCGGCGGGGTCACCACCATCCGGCAGTTCCTGGAGGCCGATCTCGTCGACACCCTGCATGTGGCGGTCTCGCCGGTGAAGCTCGGGTCCGGACTGCGACTGTGGGAGTCCCCCGAGGAACTGCTCGACCGGTTCCACCTGGAGGTCGTGCCCAGCCCGAGCGGGGTGACACACCACCTGTTCTGGCGAAGGTGACCGGTCCTCAGGGCCGGCCCCGGCCGGCTGTTTCGCCTCCCGGGGCCGCCCTGAGGCGGGCCGTCGAGTCGCGCCTTGGGCGGTCAGCCCACCTTGGCAGGCTCTTCGGCGCGGGCTCGGGTGGAGGCGAGTCGGTAGGAGTCGGTGCCGGTCTTAATGGTGGTGCCGTTGAAGGTGAGGCGGTCGACGATGGCCGCGCAGAGGCGGGGGTCGGTGAAGGTCTTGGTCCCAGCCGCCGAAGGACTCGTTTGAGGCGATGGCGACGCTGTTCTTCTCCTTGCGTTCGGTCAGGACCTGGAAGAGGAGTTCGGCGCCGTGCCGGTCGAGTTCCATGTAGCCGAGTTCGTCGATGCAGAGGAGATCGACGAGGCCGTAGCGGGCGATGGTCTTGTTCAGTTGCTTCTCGTCTGCGGCCTCGACCAGCTCGTTGACCAGCTTCGTGGCGAGGGTGTAGCGGACCCGGTAGCCCTTCATCGCGGCCTCGGTGCCCAGAGCGATCAGCATGTGGGACTTGCCGGTGCCGGAGTCGCCGATCAGGCAGAGCGGCTGGCCCTTCTCGGTGAGAGAAGGAAACGACCTGTGGTGTTCCGGGAAATCCCGGTGCTCTACCGGAGCCGTCCGGTGATCGTCCCCTTGTCCAGGGGCAGAGGAACCTTCATCTGCCGCGTTTGCCCGCCCGTTCAGACCGGCCAAAGACTGCGCAGGGGCCCGGGCGGGTCCACCCGGGCCGCCTCGCTGCGGGCCTCCCCGGTCACTGCCGGCGGGTCGGGGGGCTATGGCCGGTGTTTGTTCCTGGGGATGTCGGAGCAGGCCAGTTCCGTGGGCGTGGCGAGCTGTGTGGCGTACGGGGAGGCTTCATCGGCCGTGCTCCACCGCGGGGCGATGTAGAGCAGTGGGCCGCTCGCCTCGTCGATCAGCGGTCCGCTGCACCACGGCGAGCTGTCGTCCTCGTCCTCGTCTTCGTCCATGTCGGGCCACCGCCGCAGCAGAGCCGCCGCATACGCCGCTGTCCGCTCGGTCGGCGGGTGGCCCGCCCCCCCGGGGGGGGCCTCACCGCCCGGCGCTGGCATGGTCGGTGTGATGCCGAGGGCGGTGAGGCGTTCGCGCTGCCTGTCGGCGGGCTGCTGCCACCCGGTGCGCTGCCGGGCGAGCCACAGTCCGATCTCCTCCCCGCCGACGGTCACGCCGGGCCGGATCTCGTCCAGTGTCGCCCCGCCCCTGCCTCTCAGTTCCTGGCCCAGCTCGGCGCCTCAGCCGTCGATTCGACCCAGGCCAGCATCTGCCCGACGATCACATCGAGTACGGCCTGGGACTGGGGGCGAATGTCCGCCTGCCAAACCACCTCGGTCACGTCATCGATCCCCATGAGATGGCCCCAGCCTTCGGCATACACGGCAGCGTTGCCCCACCGGCTCCCCTTCTCGGCGGTCACCTTCGCATCGGCAGTCGGTTTCCGCCCCGGGCGGTCAGGGGGTCCATCGGGAGGCCGGCGCCACAACACGATCTTGGTTCCTCGGGCTCGGCTCACGGCCTCATGCTCCGCAAACCACACCTCAAGCCACCGCGGCAACTCGCCCATGTCTCCCTCTCGCTCCAGGGTCCGGCAGCGGTCCATCCTGGCACCCCCTGACAACGCCGGCTTGAATATTGGGATCGTCGCAAGATCAGAGACAGAGCCCGTTCGTCCGTGCGTGACTGGGCGCATTCACGTGTACGCCGACAGCAGTCTCCTGGGAACCGCAGGTGGGCGGACCGTCTGGTGCTTGCCTGGGTGTTCGGCGTCTTCCTTGCTCCTACGCTCCCAGTTCTTCCAGTGCCTTCACCCGCTCGGCCGGCAGCTTGGCCCGGCGGCTCTTCTGGTTGCTGATCCATACCCCGAGCCGGATGGGGTGCTGGTGCCCGGCTTCGTCGTGGACGGTCTCGATCCACTTCCTCGGCACCCGGGTGTGTCCTTCCCGGGCCTGGTATTGGCGGAGTGCGGCCAGGGCGCGGTCCCAGGGTGTGGTGGTGGCGGGGATGGTGACCGCCCATGGTGTCTGCCCGGTCTGGCTGTCGTTTCCTGCCGTGCCGTCTCCTGCTGGCGTGGTGGGTTGGATGCCGAGGGTGGTCAGGCGTTCGCGCTGCCTGTCGGTCAGCTGGGGCCATTTGGCGCGTTGTCGGGCGAGCCACAGTCCGATGTCTTCTCCGCCGATGGTGATGCCGGGGCGGATCTGGTCGGGGGTGGCGCCGCCTTCGAGGCAGGTGCGTAGCTTGGTGTAGTGGCGTTGCCAGTCGACGGTCCAGCCTTTTTCTGCGGGGTTCCAGTCGGGGTCGATGGCGGCGAGTCGGGCGGCTCGTTCGGCCGCGCGCTGGGGGTTTTTGCCGAGTCCGCCGGGGCGGCGGCAGTTGGTGAGCCACTGCCCCACCGGCCGACCCTCGGCCACCGCCGTTCGGGGTGCGCACAGCGTGCCGTGCAGGGCGTGGTAGGTGCGTGCGGCGGCGAGGTTTTCCTCGAAGGCGGCGTCGGGCACGGACCAGACCATGCCGGCTTCTTCCAGCAGTTCGATGCGCCAGGCTGGGAGGGTGCCGGCGCGGTAGGCGCGGCGCTGTTCGCTGACCCACTGGCCGAGGGGGAAGGGGCCGACGCGGGCGTCGAGCGGCACCGCCACCGGCCCCCGCGCCGGGCTGGTGGTGCCGCTTGTTCTGACTTTGCCGTCTTTCCTGTGGTGGCGGTGTTCCCGGTTGCTGTTGTCGTGGTTGTGCCCCTGTGGCTCGGTCTGGTGGTTGTTGTGCTGGTGGCGCTCGCGCAGGCCGCCCCGCCCCTGGTCCTGGTTCTTGTCGTCGTCGTGTTCCTGGTTCTGGTTCTTGTTGTCGTCGTGTTCCTGGTTCTGGTTCTTGTTGTCGTCGTGTTCCTGGTCCTGGTTCTTGTCGCCGTGCTTGTGCTTGTCGCTGTCGTGCTCCTGGCCTTGGCCCTCGATCCCGCCGACGTGCTTGTCGCCTTGCCCTTGGTCCTGCTCGTGGGCCTGGTTCTCGTGATCGTCCTGGTGCTCGTTGTGGTGTTGGTGGTGCCATTTCCGGAGGGCGGTGAGTCCGGTGAGCCAGATCTGGGATTCGGGTTGGATGACGCGGGTGCGGATGAACTGGGCGATCAATTGCGGGTCGCGGGGGGTGGCAAAGCGCAGCAGCGGCACCGCCACCGGCGGCGACCCCTCGCCCCCACCACCGCCGTCGTGGTCGTGGGCGGGGTCCAGGCCGAGCACCGACACAGGTTGGGTGCGGCTGGGTGCGGATGCGGCCGCGAGCTGTTCGACGAGTTGTTCCGAGTGGCTGCGCAGCCCCTGCAGGACGGCGATGAGGGGTTTGTAGGAGGCGGAGGCGAGCATGTCGTCCGGCGCCTCCCCTGGCTCCAGAAACACCGGCACCACCAGCCGCGCGACCTTCCCCTGGCCGGGTTTTTGCCGCAGGGCCCGGCCGACGGCCTGGACGATGTCGACGGCCGAGCCGCGCACGTCCGCGAACACCACGCCGTCGACGCCGCGTCGGCCGGTGATGTCGACGCCTTCGCCCAGGACGCGGACGTTCGCCAGCACGCTCAGTTCGGTCTCCCAGCCGTGGTCGTCGATGCCGTCGGCGAACCGGTCCAGCACCCGGCGCCGATGCTGCGGCTCGTGTTCGCCGCAGAGCCAGTCGGCCCACACCCGCCGCGGATACCGTGCGGGGTCCTTCTGGTGGAGTCGGGCCGCGGTGCCGGGCAGGGCCCGCGCGAACGCCATGGCTTCCACGGTGCGGTGGTGGAAGGTGATCAGTGACCGCACCCCGGTGGCGGCCGCGTGCTGGACCAGCGCGGCCTGCAAGGCGGCCAGCCGCCGACCCCGCTGCTTCTCCTCTGGGAGGGCGGCCGGGCGCCGGCTCCGTTTCTCCTTCTCGTTCCCACCCTGCCTGGCTGTTCCGGTCACGTCTCCCGTCCCGTCCGTTCCGGTCACTCCTTCCGTCCCGGGGTCGGGTGGGTGGATTTCGAGGACGTCGATTTCGAATCGGGCGAGGATGCCGCGGTCGATGGCTTCGGTGAGGGAGAAGGTGAACACCTGTGGGCCGTAGAGGCGGGTGTCGTCCATGCTCGCCACCACCTGCCCGGACTGCCCGGCATCGGCCGGAACGGCCTCCGAGCGGCCGTCTGCGGCCTCCTGAGCCCCGCTCCTGCCCCCTGCTGTCCCTGCCTCGCCTTCTTCACCCGGGCGTCCCGGGTGTCTGGTGGTGGGTTGCCAGATCCGTGGGGTGGCGGTCAGGTACAGCCGCCGCGCCGCCGGGATCCGGGTCTGGTCGTGGATGGCGGCCCAGGGTTTGGCCGCGTCTCCGGTGGTGCGGTGGGCCTCGTCCACCACCGCGAGTCCGAACGGCTGAAGCTTCTGCCCGTAGGCACCCCGGAGGGCGGCCTCCAGCGGCCCGGGCACCTCCACCAGGTCCCCGTCCGGATCGGCCGGATCTACCTCCTGGCGCGGCGCCAGAGACGCATACGTAGCGAACACCGTCACCGGCCCCGACCCCGCCCACAACGCGAGCCGGATCGGGTTCGTGGTGCACCGCACCCCGAGTGCGGCCAGCACCTCGTCCCCTGCCAGGGAACACACCGCCACCGCCGGACCACTATGGCCGGCCTCGCGCCACGCCTGAACCGTCTGGGTGAGCAGGTCCAGGGTGGGCACCATCACCAGCACCCGCCCCCGCGGCTCCAGCCTCCGCGCCGCCTCGGCCGCGATCAGCGTCTTCCCGGCCCCGGTGGCGGCCACCGCCGTGGCCCGCAGCCCGCCCTCCGGCACCTGGTGTCCTGCGCGGTGTTCCAGCGCCCGGACGATCGCGTCCACCGCCTCCACCTGGTGCGGCCGAAGCCTGATCCCCGCCATGAAGCCTCTCCCGTTCCCTGTTTTTGTTTTCCGGGCTCTTTCGCACGTGGACCGGAATTCACCTCCGGATTCTCACGCGGAGGCGAATTCCCGCCCGGTTACCTCTCGGTGTCTGCGGTGCCTTCGACGGCAAAGGGGGGCCACGTCCACAAGCCCCTCGGGTGTGGTGCGGACCCGCTCGGCCGGCAGGCCCGGCAGATGCCGCGGAGTAATGCCGTGGGCGGCGGCACAGGCACACAGCCGCCGGTAGGCCTCCCCGTCCACAGGAACGGTCAGCACCAGCCTGGCCGCATGGCCCTGCCGGTCCTGCGCCTGGCGCTCCCGCTTGGCCTCTTGCGGTTCGGCCCTCCACCGCCTGGCCTGTTTTTTGCGCGTCCGCCGCACCGCCATCGGATCATGCTCGGGGCCGTAGACCTCCAGCCTCCTCCCCCTCCCCCTCCATCACGTATCCGATACGGCGCCACTCGGTGTGCTCGGCCACCGCGATCCCGAGCGCGCGGATATCGTCCTCGGTTTCACACCCGCGAGCGATTCCGCTCGTGTATCCGCACCTCGTCCGTGGCCTTTCCGACCTGCTCCGCCGTCATGCCCGTCGCCGCGCGCCGCACCGCAGCGCGGACACGAACCCTCGCCTGCTCCCAACCGTCCTGCACGGACTATCCCTCGCTCCCCGGGGATGGTGTGTTTTCCCCGACTCTACACAGCAATGCATCCTCGCCTAAGGGAACCCGCCAACTCCCCCGATCCAGCGACCCTGCGACTGCCTGTCACCGGCGCTCACCACCCCGACCCCTTCCTGCCATAACCGGCCCGGCCCGCGCAGCGGGCCAACCCCCGCCCCCACTCACGTGCTGACGGCCATTCACCCGCACCGCCCCCGGGCCCGGTTCCGGGGGTGGAGCGCAGCGGAACCCCTCCCGGCCCGCACCGCGGGCCGCCCCTCAGGCAGAGCAAGCGCAGCGAGGCGTTCAGACCTTCCAGCTTGCGGAGGGCCTTCGGTTCCCGGTGGCTCCCGGAGCGAAGCGGAGGGAGCCGCCCGCGCTTCGCGCGGGCGCGGCGAGCGAAGCGAGC
>NZ_BAAATJ010000041.1:0-37266 GCF_039533345.1 Streptomyces glaucosporus
GACGCAGGGGCCATCCCCGCGGGTGCGGGGAGCAGGAGGGGGTCAACTTCGTCTTCGACTGCGGAGTGGGACCATCCCCGCGGGTGCGGGAAGCAGGCGGCGGGCCGCAAGCGGGGCCTGGTCGTGAACGTGCTCGGGCTGGTCATCGCCGTCACCGTGCTGGCCGCGAATGCCCACGACAACGCCGCGGGCATCGCCCTGCTGGACCAGGTCGCCGAGCACACCGGCGGCACCGTCGGAAAGACCCTGGTCGACCAGGGCTTCAAGAACCAGGTCGTCGCTCATGGAGCCGGCCTGGGTATCGATGTCGAGACCGTCATGCGCAACCCGCAGGAGACGGGGTTCGTGCCGCAGCCGAAGCGGTGGAGGGTCGAGCAGACCTACGGGATCTTGATACTGCACCGGCGTCTGGGGCGACGGTTTTGAGGTGCCGGATCTCGAGCCGGCCCCGGCCCTTGGTGCGGTCCTTGAGGTCGACGGGGATGTCGGCCCATGGCGGTTTCCTCACCTGCTTGTGCAGGGCGGGGTGGTTGCCCTTGACGACGGCGATGTAGTGGGCGCCGTGCTTGCGCAGCCAGTGGCCGTGGGCGTGCTGGGTGTGGGCGGGCGGCGTCCGCGGTGACGACGGTGTCCTCCAGGACCAGGCCGTCCAGGAGCGGGATGAACGCGGATGGCTCGTTGCTCTTCGCGTCGATCTGGCGCTGGGCGAGGACCGTTCCGGTGTGGTCCATCGCGGCCAGCAGCCGGACCGCCTTTCCGTCGCCTGTCCGTGAGCCGCGCAACTGCTTCCCGCCGACGGCCGCGGCCCGCAGGCGGCCGCGTTCCCCGTTCTGCCGTCTTCGGGCTCTGGCCTGCAGAAATGTGGTGACGGCGGTGTGGAAGGCGTCACCGTCGAGGCGGCTGAGGAGCCGCATGACGGTGGTGGGATGCGGCACGGTGACCGCCCTGGTGAACGGGTCGAGGGGGAAGCCGAGGACCAGCAGCACCCAACGAGGCGTGTCCGGGATCCACTCGGCGATCGCGGTCACGGGCCGCGCTCCGGCCAGGACACCCGCCGCCGCGGCCAGAGCCGCCAGCGGAAAACGCCGGCCATGACGGCTCCATGGGTCGGCCAGGGCCGCCAGAAATGGGACGAGATCTACCGCATCGGGCAGCGGCTGCGGTGACGACGTACGGACCAGTTGCTCCAGGCCCGGGGACAGGGGAGAAGCTGAGACAGCAGGCACGGTCTTCGGTTGTGGTCATGCGGATTCGACACCTACATGATCACCGAAACCGTGCCTGCTTCTGCGTCCAGGCACACCGCATGTAACGGACCATCACCGGGCAAGCCCACCCAACTCGTCAACGCGCAAGGGCCCTGGGTACGGGCCAGGCGGTAGGCGACGGAGCGGGGGGCTCTGGCGGGTCAGTCAGCCCTCTCTTGAGTCCCTGTGCTCTCGTGCACGGTCCCGTCAGTGGCATCGATGTAGAAAGGGGTATCGATGGACGCGATGGCCGCGACCCACTCGATGCGCCAGCCGTTTTCCCTCTTTACAGCAATCAGGTCGTGGACGTGCATCGAGGAACTGGACAGCTCGGAAGAGCTTTTCTTCACGTAATCACGGAGAAAGGCTTTTGCTTCCTCTTTGTCGATGTTCCTTTCCGGGAAACTGGTGGGGTCATCCACATGGCGGACGAAAAGCTGGGTTACACGTCCTGATGTACCGACCTGAACATCCAGGCGCATAGGCATGAGTATGCCGTCGTGGACACGGCGCCAGCTGACGAGCCAGCCGAGATCCCCGTCTACCCCGACCGGGGTGATATCGGCTTCAGAATCCTTTAGGGCCCATGCATAGTGATTTTTGGCGTAGCGCTGGGCGATGGCCAGAGCGTCGGATTCGTCCTGCGGCGCGGCATCTGTTCCCGGAACGGGAAAACCGCTGCTTTCGTCCTGGGAAGAGGATGCCAGACTTGCGGAGAACTGGTCAGCGTCCGGCCAGGACAGGTAGGCGAATCCTTGGTCCAGAGTAATGATGAGCTGTTCGGAGGAGGCATCGGTGCCCGGGCTCAACTGAATGTTTTTGACGCCATAGCGATCGCCGAAGGCCTGTTCCACAGCCTGCTCGGCGGCGGCTTCCTGCTTGCCGTCGGCGAACTGCAATGTGGTGCCGTCGACAATGGTCGGGGTGATCCACACCACCCACATGACTGCCGCAGTCAGTCCGACGGCGGCTGAGGCCGCAGCCGACTGGGGCACGCCGGCTTGCCAGGTGTGCACGGAGCGGCCCCGCATCCGGAGGATGAGCCACCCGGCCGCCAGCCCCAGCACACCGCCGAGCGCGTTCATCTCCACATCGCTGGTGTCGCAGCCTCTCCCCAGAGGGAGCACCCCTTGCGTCACCTCGGTCGTCACCGTGAGGAGCACCACTCCGGTGAGTACCGGTGTCGGCCTTCGCACCGCGAGCATCCCGAACAGCCCGATGGGAACGAACATCGCCGCGTTCCACAGTCCCTGGGCGGTGAGGAATGGCTCGATCAGATTGCGGTTGACAACGCATCGCCCTACCACCCCGCTGCCGGTGGACCACATGGTCAGACACAGCTCGGCCGCTACCGCAGCCCCCAGGGCCGCGTGGAGCCACAGCCTTCTCAATCCAAGCTTTGACGAGACCAGGTAGGAAGCCGCTCCTGCTGCGAGGACCACAGCGACGGAGAAGGCCACATACCCTGCATGGTCACGGAATACGGCATTCAGCATGAAGTATCCAAAAAGGGTCACACAGGGCGCCGTGCCTGCCTCGCCCACTCAGGCGGGGCAGGCACGGTTGCACTGATCAGCAGGAGGGTGTGGGAGGCGTCTGGAAGCGGCCCTGGTCCCGCACCTCGACCCATCCGACGCCGGACTTGCAGCCAGCGTTGTAGATGTCCCAGCTCTTCGAGCTGGTAGTGCCGGAGGACTGGTAGCCCCATGAGCCGTAGTAGTTCGCGCCGGCCACGGTAACCCCCAGGCGACGGTAGATCTGGCTACCGCCCTCCTTCTCGTACTTGGTCTCCACGGAGAAGCCGTACCGGTTATGGTACACCTCTCCGTTGGAAAGGGTTGTGCACGTCTTCTCGCTGGTTATGTACCCGCTCGAAGGACACGACGCGAGCACTCCCGCCTCACCCTTGACCGGTTCGGCAGAAGCGGGACTCGACATCCCGAGGACCGCCACCGCAGCAATTCCGAACGCTGCAGCCTTACGCCCCATGCGCTTTTTGCTTTCCAGTACACTTCTCCCTTATATGTAAATACCCCGCATGCGCTGACTGCAAGGGCTCTTCTCCTCGACGCCCTCGCAGTCATGAACGCTATCAGTAGTCCGGTCATCACACAACAGATCGGTTTTTTGCCATACGGCGAACCTGTCCTGTTGCGACAGGAGCATTTGATGGCTAGACAAAAGCATGTAGTTGTATTGCGCAATAGCTTAACCCCTTGTCATCGCAATAAGTTGAAATTCGAACTTATTGCATGACTCCCGTCACTCTCTGGATGGGCGATTTATTCCGATGTATAACTCTGAAACCGGCGCTTAGCCCTGAGTTGCTGGATTGCGCTAGGAAGCCTGCCCCTGTCGGCGAGGTGGCGGGTCATGAGGTCAACTACAGCGAGTGATGGATCACGACTTCGAAGCGACTGGCAGGATCCCGCAGCTGCGCACCAGGAAACGGTGAAATATCAGCCATCCGAAGGTTCGCTTTGCCGACATATTGATTAGAAACTCATGGGGTTCTCGTCCAGGGTGTAGCGGACGTATGGGCCGCCGAAGTAGCCGCGGACAATGTGTGGCTGGCGTTGGCGCCTGCGGAAGAAGCGGCGGGTTTCGGCGGCGAGTTCGGCCTGGTCCCGGGCTCGGTGCTGCCGGGGCAGGCTGTGCTTGAGGTCGGCGTTGACCAGCTCGTCAGGGTTGAGCTCGGGCGAGTACGGGGGCAGGAAGTGCAGCTCGACATCGTCAGGGTGGGCGGCGAGCCAGTCCCGGACCTTCCCGGAGCGGTGGGCGGAGTGCCCGTCGACCACGAGGTGGACCTTGGTCTCGAAGTGGCCGGCCAGCCGCTCCAGGAAGCGGCACATCACCTCGGCGGTGAAGTGCTCGGTGGAGACCATGACGTGCATCCGGCCCCTGGTGCTGATCGCCGACATCGCGTTCACCGAGAACCGGTTCCCGCTCCGTCGCACCACGGGCGTTCTGCCCTTCTCACCCCAGGTGCGGCCGGTGACCTGGTCGGAGCGGATGCCGACCTGGTCGGCGAACAGGACCTCGCCCCCGTCCTTCTTCGCCTTCGCGCGGATTTTCGGCCAGGTCTCCTCGTGCCAGCGCCGGACGGCCTCCGGGTCCTGCTCCACGGCCCGCTGGTCCGGCCGCTGGAACGACAGCCCCCACCGCTTCAGGTACGTGCCCACTCCCGGCTCGGTCAGCCGCACCCGGTACAGCTTCGCGATCAGCTCCCCCACCAGCCGCCGCGTCCACAACTGCCCGCTCAGCCCCACATCACAGGGCCGGTGGTCGAGGACGGCCTGCCGCACCGCGGCCTGCTCGGCGGCCTCCCCGAGCACCTGGTGCACCCCGACCGGCTTGCCCCGCGGCTGCATGACCAGCGCCTCCCGCCCACCAGCCTGCCACTTCGCCCACCAGCCGTCCACGGCCTTCCGCGACACCCCGAAGATCGCCGCGACGTCCTCACGGTGATGCCCGCCACCAGCGTGGCCACCGCCCGCAGCCGCAGGGCCTCCTGCGCCGACGGCGACAGATGCCGCGCGTCCCCCACCAGATCGCTCACACCCCACCAACGACCCAGAACCCGAACCGTTTCGGATCAATACATTCAACATACGTTCCCGGAAGGGTCATTCGGGGTAAACCGCCATCACCGACGATCCTGGCCCGGCCACACGGGGAGAACGCAGGTGTCACGGAGGGGGAAAGCAGGTGCCCGCGAACAGACCCGCTACCCAAGAGCCGCGGTTAACCGTCACCAGACCCCCGCGCCGCCACCTGCGCAGAGCGCTGGCAGCGGCGCTGCCCGTCCCAGTCATCGGGCTGGTCCTGCTTGTGGCCTCCGGGAACCTGCTGCTGCCGGTGCGGCCGGTGGTCACCATCGAGGCGAAGATGGCCTCCAAGGGAGATTTCTTCCAGGACCCCGAAGTCGAGCGGCTGCTCATGAAGCACGGCTTCCGCGTGCACATCACGAGCATGGGCTCGCGTGGGATCGCCAAGCAGGACTACGGCGGATACGACGTCGTCTTCCCCTCCGGCCAGCCGGCCGCCGACCTGATCAGCCGGGAGCGCGCCCAAGCGAACCGTCCGGTGCTGCTGTACCGCCCGTTCCTCAGCCCCATCGTGCTGGCCACCTACCGGGACTACGCCGAGGTACTCGCGGCGGAAGGCGTCGCAAAACGCCTGCCGAGCCCGGGCGGCCCGCCAATGTACTACACCCTCGACATGCGGAAGTTCCTCGACCTCGCGCGCGGCAAGAGGAAGGGCGTCCAGCGTGGTTCACAGGACGGCTACCGCTGGGACGAGATCGACGACAAGAACCGCGTCCGCAACGGCAACAAGATCCTCGCCCAGACCTCGGACATCTGCGAGGCCAATTCCGCCGGTACCTACCTCGGACTCGTGGCCTTCGTCGAGCACGGGAACGACGCACCGGACAGCGAGGCCGAGGCCGACCAACTCGCCCGGAAGATCAAGCCACTCCTCATCGAACAGGGCCTGCCGTCCTCCGAACGGGCCGACACATACCTGTCCCCCGACGGGCAGAGCATCGCCCCGATCTCGGTGATCTACGAGCACCAGTTCCTCGCCCACCAATTGCGGCACAAGGCACAGAAGGGCGAGACCGACAACGAGCGCGTCCTGCTCTACCCGTCCACGCGCTTCGTCACCGAACCCCAACTCGTCGCGCTGACCGACGACGGCGCGCGGCTCGGCGAACTGGTCAGCGAGGACCCCGAACTCCAACACCGTGCCATGGAGTTGGGCTTCCGAACCCGCGGCGCCAACAGCGGTGCGAGCAGCGACGAACTCACCCGGTTCCTCACCGAGCGGCAGATCCCGGCGCCCACCACCTCCTCCGACGACACCCGCGCGGTCCTGCCCAGCCTGCCCCTGCTGGAGAGGATGATCGAGATCGTCGGCGATTGCCCGGACCGGACGGACAGCCCGTGAGGCGCGGCGCGGGCCTGCTGGCGCTCTGCCTGGCGCTCGTCGCCACCTTCCTCACCGCCTGCTCAGGCGACGCCAGCGACGACACCGTCCGGCTGCGCGTCCTCGCCAGCCCCGATCTCACCGTACCGGGCTCGCTGCTGGGCGAGTTGAAGGACGAGACCGGCGTCGACCTGCGCCTGGAGCACCGAGCTGACGCCGAGACGAAGACCCCGGACCACGACCGGTACGACCTCGCGTGGCTGTCCTCCGACCGCTATCTGCGCCTCACCGACAGATACGCGATCCGGGGGCTGCAGCGCACGGTCACCATGACGTCCCCCGTCGTCATCGGCTTGAAGCCGGATGTGGCACGCAAGCTTCGCGCCCGGGTGCCCGGCTCCCGGCTCACCTGGGCGGACATCGCGGACGCTGCCGCCACCGGCACCGTCCGCTTCGGCATGGCCGACCCCCGGCACGCTGGCAGCGGGCTCGCCGCCCTCGTCGGCGTCGCCACCGCTGCGGCCGACACCGGAGCCGCGCTACGCCCCAAGGACGTCTCCTGCGACCGGCTGCGCGGCTTCCGCTCCGGCCAGGCCCTCACCGCCGACACCGGTCCAGCCCTCATCGACACCTACGTCGACCACCAGGACGAGGCCAACGCCCTCATCACGTACGAGTCCGATCTGCTCGCCCTCAACGCCTCCGGCCGCCTCGACGACCGACTGGAGGTCATTCGCCCCGAGGACGGCATGGTCCTGGCGGACTTCCCGCTGCTCCTGCTGAACCCGGCCCAACGCGCCGCATACGACAAGGTCACGCGGTGGCTGCGGCGCGACTCGGTGCAGCGGCAGATCATGCGGCACACGCTGCGCCGCCCCGTGAATACGACGGTCACCCGGGACGCGCGGCTGCGCGAACCGGTCGGCAACGCGCTCTTCTACCCCGACCAACCGGCCGTCGTCGAAACGCTGCTGGCGGACTACGGCGACCCCGACCGCCGCACCACGAGCCAGGTGGTCTTCCTGCTCGACTTCTCCGGATCGATGCGCGGCGCCCGGATGGCCGCCCTGCGCGAGGCCTTCGCCGGACTCAGTGGTGCGGACCCCTCCACCTCCGGCAAGTTCTCCCGCTTCTACCGGGGTGAGCGACTGACCGTCGTCCGGTTCGGCGGCCGGGTGCTGGAGGAGAAGACCGTCACCGTCACCGGCCCGAAGGACCTGACGGCCCTCGCCGACACAGTCGCCCAGGGCGGGTACGGCGACGCCACCGCCGTATGGTCCGCCCTCGACCACGGCTACCGCACCGCTGCCCATGAACTGGCCGCCGACCCCGACCGCTCCGTCTCACTCGTCCTGATGACGGACGGAGAGAACAACGCGGGCCTGTCCTACGCCGAGTTCGTACGCCGCCACAAGGCGCTGCCCGCCGCCGTGCGCGCCGCCGTCCCCACCTACCCCGTCCACTTCGGCGAGGCCGACGCAGACGAACTGCGGCGCGCGGCGGCGAGGACGGGCGGACGGATGGTGAATGCCGCCAACTCGTCCCTTTCCGAGGCTTTCAAGGAGATCCGTGGCTGTCACTGACGCACTGTGGTGGAGCCTTTGGTGGCCGTGGATGACGGTCTGGCTGGTGACGGCCGCCGGCGCGGTGGTGCTCGCGGTGATCCTGGTGCGCCATGCCCAGGAGCGGCGCAGGCACCTGCGGCGCTGGCAGTCGGCGTACAGCATCTGCCTGTACCTCGACGAGCAGGCCGTGATGGACCTGTACGAGATCGGCAACTACCGGTCCGCGCTGGAAGAGGCCGTCGAGCTGCGGACGAAGGTCGACACGAGCGTCGGCTTCTGGAACCGGGTGCTGGCGTGGCTGTTCCGGTTCCGGCTGAAACGGGACGTCAGCCAGGAGACGTTCCGCAAGTTCGTACGCAAGGACAAACCGATCAACGTGATCGGCGTGGTCGTGGAGGCCCTCGACCGGTCCGATGCCATCGTCCACGCCGACCTGACCACGCTGACGGTCGTCCCGAACCGGAACCTCGCTGACAACCTGGCCGACGGTCGTACGGTGACCCTGAGCCGCATCGGCGAATTTGTCTCGGTCAAAGGCGTGTTCTCACGCGTGCCGGACGTGACGGAGGGATTCGTCCTGCGGGCCGAGTACGGCGAGGGGCAGCCCCCGGTCTACATGCGCGTCGTAGCCCCCGGGAACGCGCGCCGCTCCATCCCGGACGGCACGTTCACGGCCCGCTGCCTCGGCAAGATGACCGGCTGGCGCGCGGAGACCCGCGAGGTGACGCTGGAGGCGATCGCGATCTTCTGGTGACCACCGCCGCTCACCCGCAAGCCGTTCCGCAAGGACACCGTGCTGATCGTGGACGGAACCCTCGAACTCGACGTTATTGGCTGCGACCCAGTCGCCGACCCGGCTGTCCCTCGTCGTTTCGGCTTCCGGAGCCGCTTCCAGACCGGCTCTCACGCCGGGGCCTCATCGAGCGCGGCGGTCATCTTCCTGGAGGCCGCCCGGCCGCTTCAGCTGGCCGCGCAGCACCTCGGCCGCCTGGCGTACTCGCGCCCACCCCTCGGCGTCGGCACCGTCCGTTCCCGCGCCGCCGACGGACGTATCCGCGGGCGGGCCGGCCGGTGTGCGGGGCGCGACAGCCGGGACGGCACCGGCGGCGGTCGGCTTGCCCACTCCCGGCACGAGCCATCCCGGTCGGCCGAAGCGGCGCTGGCGGGGCACCCGGCAAGCTCAGCAGGGCGTCCGCAGGCATGACTCCGCGACCTCGTCCGGCCGCTCCAGCCCGGTGCCGACCAGGATCCGGCGCGCGTCCCGCAGCAGGCCCGGTGCCCGCACCCCGGCTCACCCTGTGCGGTCAACGCCGCGGCCAGAACCTCGTCGACCACAGGCAGTTCGTCCTCGCTGGCGGCATCACGTTGCTCACCAGTGCACCGTGGAGCCCGACGGGCGGCACCCGTAGCAGAACCGAACAGCCCGGCCGTCGACTCGCCTGGCTGCGCCGGCAGGACCCGGACGCCAGCTGTCTCCTCCCACCCGGCCTTCATCGACGCCTTGGCCGACGGTGCCATCACGCGCCGCCTCGGCGCCGCGCTGGAGGCGTACAGCGAGGCCGAGCATGCCGCCGGTGAACAGCAGCCGCCGGTCGCCCGGGCCTGCCCGGTGCAGGCGGAGGGCGGCGAGGTTCGGGACGGGCAGAGGGATCGTCACTCAGCTATCGCTCGGTGCAGACCCTTGCCCTGTCAGTGCAGATCTCTGCCCCACTTGATCGCCGATCCATCCCGACGCAGGGCAGGAGTCTGCATCAAGGTGCGCGCCGCCCGGCCCGACGACAGGAAAGAGGAGACGCCGGCACCATGGGGCCCGGCACGACCCCGCGCCCACTGCAGCGCATCTGGACGGTCACCATCCACCCGCACCACCGTCCTGGTCCAGGCCGTCCTCACCCTCCACCTCGCCGCATCAGCGTGAGGTTGGAAAAGGCTCAATATGTGCTTTCAAGTGGTAGTGCGCCACTTGAGTATGGCTTGATTGTTGCCGTTCCGGGATGGCGCCGCCCCACACCGCCAGTAGATTTATTGCACGGGGGAACAGCCACCGAAATGAAAGGAAACGAGTGGAGCCCACCGAAGAAGTCGTGAACAGCCCCACCGCCTGGGTGGCCGAGCACATCCGGCAGTACGTGGATTCCCAGGGAGAACAGGGGCACTACTTCAATGGGTATCCGACGCTCCTGCTGACCACCCGCGGGCGGCGCTCGGGAAAAATGCGCCGCACCGCGCTGGTGTACGGGCGTCGCGGCGACGATTACGTGGTCGTCGCTTCCAATGGCGGCTCCCCCAGGCACCCCTTGTGGTATCTGAACATGACGGCGGACCCCCGGGTCCGGGTGCAGGTGGGAGCGAATGTCTTCGCCGCACAGGCACGCACCGCGAGCGCGGAAGAGCGCCCCGAACTATGGGAAATGATGACCGGAATATTCGAGCCGTACCTCGATTACCAGAAGGGAAACGAACGCGAGATTCCCGTAGTCGTTCTCGAACCCGCCGGCCGGCCCGGGAAACGTGAGGAAGGTCAGCGATGAGAATTCTGGTAACCGGAGCCACCGGTCTCGTGGGCAGGCACGTGGTCGAGCAGCTCGTGCGCGAGGGCGTCGAGGTGCGGGCACTGACCCGCGATCCCGCGAAGGCAGGCCTGCCTCCCCAGGTGGAGGTCGTACCGGGCGACCTGACCCGGCCCGAGACCGTGGCCCCGGCGTTGCAGGGCGTCGACCGGATGCACCTGTTCCCGGTTCCGGAGACCGCCCGCGAAGTGGTCGGTCTCGCGAAGGAGGCAGGGGTGCGCCGCATCACGGTGCTCTCCGCCGCGGCGGTCACCATCGGCCTGGACACCCACCACCACCCGGTGGTGGAGCGTGCCGTGGAGGAGTCCGGCCTGGAGTGGACCCACGTGCGGCCCAGCGAGTTCATGGCCAACCTGCTGCCCGTGTGGGCACCCTCCATCCGCGCCGAGCGCGTCGTCCGCTACCCCTTCGGGGACGACGCCGGAGTCCCCGTGCACGAGGCGGACATCGCCGCCGTCGCCACCACCGCCCTCCTGCACGAGGGTCACGACGGCGCCGTCTACACGCTGACGGGGCCCGAACCGATCACCACGCGTGAACGGGTCAGGGCCATCGGCGAGGCGCTCGGGGAGGAGGTCCGCTACGAGGAGGTCTCGCGCGAGCGGGCCCGGGAGCTGCTGAAGGCGCAGGGCGGCTTCGCGGCGCAGAACGCCGACTTCCTCCTGGGCTTCCTCGATTACGGGGGCGACCAGGGATCGGGGGAGGACGGGGCGTCCGAGGAGGACTACTCCGAGCTGCTGCGGCCCTGGCCGGGCGTGGAGCAGGCCACGGGCCGCCCGGCGCGTACCTACGCCCAGTGGGCGCGGGACCACGTCGAGGACTTCCGCTGACGGACCCGGCGCCCGCCCCCGCCGCGTGCGGGAGCGGGCGCCGGACCCGCGGGACTCACGCCAGGGCGGACCGGCGTATGTCCTCCAGCAGGCGGGCCTGCCGGAGGTGGACGTCGTCCTCCAGCCCACCGGCGCGTACGGCCGCGGCGAAGGCGGTGACGGTGTTGGCCGCCTGGCGGTGCTACTGCACCAGCAGGGCCAGCGCTTCCTCCGCGTTGTGCTCGGCGATTTCCTGCATCAGCGTGCGGTGCGGGAAGTCGCCGTCGAGCAGTCGAAGGGGGCCGGCCACCAGGGAGAGACGCATCGCGAGCATGTAGAGGTCGAGCCGCGCCGGATCGAGGCCGGGGCGTGACAGGACCGGGTACTGGTCGCCGAAACGAAGCCGCAGGAACACGTGCTCCCACTCGACGTCGAAGAACATCAGGCCCTCGATGTCGATGAGGACGGGGTGTCCGGAGGCATCGACCAGGACGTGGTCGGGCCCGAGTTCCCCGTGGATCAGTCCGTGCTGCGTGCGCGGAGCCACTCGTGTGGCCAGCTCCTGCAGGCGATCGTGCAAAGAGGCCGCGGCCGATCCGATCCCGGGGTCGCGTTCGGCTGCCTCGGCGAGGTCTGCGACGGCACGCTCGAGCACCAGTTGCTCGCACGAATCGCCGCTCGCTTCGTCGCCCCGTTCGAGCACGTCCACCCTGCCGTAGTGCCGACTGCGCTGCCGGTGCATCACGTCGAGCATTGCCGCCAGCTCGCTCAGGGCGGTTGACGCGCGTGCGGGGTCCGTCTTCAGAAGTGCTTCCAGGGTGCCGCCGGCAACGTCCTCGACAACCGCCACATCCGCGGGGTGGCGGCGTCGGCTGTCGTCAGCCAGGAGTACCTCCGGAACCCGGACCCCAAGACCGTCCAGTCTTCGCCGAGCGGCCAGGAAGGGGACCAGCCCGGAGGCGGGAGCGAACGGGTGGGTGACGTCGACGGCTTCCGCAGCCGGCCAGAAGTTCTCGGACTCGGCCCAGCTGTAGACGATCACACTCGCCACACGTGATCCGCTCGTGCGAACCCGGTAGACCCCCTTCTTGCTCCCGCCGCGCAACCGGTCCACTCCGGCAACGCGGGTCCCCGCCCCCAGTGCCTCGTGCACGATCCCCGACAAGGCTTCACTGTCCGTGAACTGGCGCATCCGCCGACCCTATCCCTGGTCTGTCTTCCCGCGCTGCCCCGTAATCGGCCGCTTCCACGCGCGCCTGGGCGCCGTCCAGGCAGCAGGACCGGCCCTGCTGTCGCACCCTGCCGTGCCCGCACCGCCCGTCCGGTGGCGGATCCTCGCCCCGGCACGGGCCAGGGCAGCCCTCGCCTGGCGACTGACTCTCCTGTCTCCTCCCTTGCCCGGCAGCGGTCCGGCCTTCCCGGCGCCCCGTCAGGTCTGCTCCGCGCTCGCCGTTCAGCCACCGGCTGAGCACGACGATCGCGTTCGCCGTGGCCTCCTTCCTGGCGGGCCTGATGTCCGCCTTCAGTGCCGCGCCCGCCTCGGCCGCGACCGTCGGCACCAACGCCTGGTACGTGCCGGTGAACCGCAACAGCGGCAAGGCGCTCGAGGTGCAGGGCGCCGCCACCAGCGACGGCGCGGACATCGTCCAGTACTCCGGCGGGGGCGGGAGCAACCAGCAGTGGCAGCTCGTTCCCGTGAGCGGCGGCATCCCGCCGAACTCGTCACTGCCCTCGTCGTTCCAGTGGAGCTCCAGTAACGCGAGCGGCGAGTACAGCCAGTTGCCGTACCGCACGGGCCTGCTCACCCGGACCAACTCCGCCTGCTGATCCCGCCGGGCGCCCCGTGCGCGCGGGGCGCCCGGCCGGCCCGTCTGGTCCGGTCCGGTGTCCGCCGTGCGGAAGGCCGGGTTCCGGGACCGGGGCGGAGGTTCACGCGCCCGCTCGCGGGAAGGCCCGCATCGGACACGGCAGTGGCCGATGCGGGCCGGCTCGGTCAGGGTCCGGTCATCGACTGCCTCCGGTCCGCTGCCAGTGGGGTGCCTTGGCGGGGATGAGCGGCAGGGAGGAGCGGACGCGGCCGAACCGGTCGTCCTGGACCGTCCATGAGGCGTGGGCGGCGTCGATCTCGGCGCGGGTGCGGGCGACGAAGTTCCACCACATGACGATCGGCTCGGGAAACGGTTCGCCGCCCAGCAGGATGGCGCGGGCCGGCTCCCGTACGTCCAGGCGTAGTTCGTCACGGCCTTCGCCGAGGTAGCCGAGCCGGCCCGGGCGCAGCGGTTTGCCGTGGACGGCGACGGCTCCTTCGAGGACCACCAGGGCGTACTCGAAGTCGGTGCGCAACGGCACGGTGGACGGCGCGCGCAGGGCGAGGTCGACGCCGACCAGGGGGGTGTCGTGCCGGGCGGGGCTGGTGGCGCCGGTGAAGTCGCCGACCAGGACGGTGGCCGCGCCCGCGCCGCCGTCCAGGTCGGCGTGCGGGAGTTCGGCGTGATGCTCGAAGGCGGCGGGTCCGTGCCGGGTGGCCTCGGGCAGCGCCACCCACAGTTGGATGCCCTCCAGGGTGCCGCGGTAGTGGCCGGTGGCCTCCTCGGCGTGGGCCACACCGTCTCCGGCGGTCATCAGATTGAGCTGCCCGGGCTTGATCACTTGTTCGGAGCCGAGGCTGTCGCGGTGCAGCACCTGGCCGTCGGTGAGCCAGGTGACGGTCTGCAGGCCGATGTGGGGATGCGGGCCGATGTCCAGGCCGCTGTTCTCGGTGACGTCGGCAGGTCCCATGTGGTCGGCGAAGCACCAGGCGCCGACCGTGCGGCGTCCCCGGCGCGGCAGCGCGCGGCGCACGCGGATCTTCCCCACGGTCTCCTCGCGGCTGTCGCCGATCTCCACGCACGGCGCGGTGGGATGGCCCGTGTCGGCCAGGGTGGGGGGCGCGTCGACCGTGTCGACCGGTCCGCTCATCACGTCACCTCGTTCTCCGTCTCCTGCGCCGAACGGGTCGGCGGTGGTTTTCCTGCGGGCTCGGCCGGATCCCGGGGCGTTCCGGCACCTCGTGGGGCGTCGCTCGCGCGGCACCGGCACGTCCGGGCCGGCTACGGCGGCAGCGGCGGGCCTGGGAGGTCCGGCTCCCGGGAGCGGATGCCGGGGCGCGGCGATCGGCTTTCCGCGGGCGGGCCCGCGGGTGTCATGAGTCGCCCGCCGGGGTCAGGGAGCGGGCGACGGTGTCGGCGAAGGCCTCGACCGCTTCCCAGTCGCGGTAGTCGCCGTAGCGCAGGCCCATCGCCTTGAAGATCGCGCGTCCGGAGTGGGGGAGGTGTTCCGGGGCGATCACTCCGGAGAACAGGGCGTGGCCGCGGGGGTGGAGTCCGGCGAGCAGTTCGCCGGTCACCTTCTCCTCCTCGTGCCGGGTCAGTGACTTCCACGGCCCGTGCAGGGCGGCGGGCATGCCGACGCTGAAGACCCACACCGGGCGTGAGGCCAGCAGTTCCCGGTGGTCCTCGACGAAGGCGGTGGCCTCGGGCAGCCAGGCCATGCCGTGGACGGCGCTGCCCAGCACGAAGGTCTCGTACCCGGCCGTGTCGGGGACCGCAGCCAGGGAGGCCACCTCGACGGCGTGTCCCCGTCCGGCCAGCAGCGTGCCGATCCGCTCGGCGATCTCGGCGGTGGAGCCGTGGGCACTGGCGTACCCCACCAGAACCGTCATGCCTGTCCCTCCTCCGTACCGCTGCGCGCGACCGGCACCGCGAGTACGGGGCGGTGCGCGTGGCGGGGCGGGGCGTGCACCACCGGGCCCAGGCGCACGGCCGGACAGCCACGCCTCGGAGCGCGGCTTCCTCGGGGACATGAGCGATCGCGTCCCGTCGTCCTGGCCTTCGGCGACGAGGCGGGCGGCCGGGCCGCCGTTTCCGCGCCCGGGTGCCGGCTTCCGCTCCCGGGCGGCGACCGTCTCCGCCGCTTCCCGGGCCTCCTGGCTGGAGGAGGGAGAAGCTGCCCGGTCCGGGCAGGGACGCCCCGCAGGCGGGCGTGCCCAATCCCCGGTTCGGCCCTGCGGGCCTGTGCTTCCCGCTCCGCCTGCCGCGGAGTCTGCTCGGCGTGCGGTGGTCCGTCCGTGTCCAGCGCCACGTGACTCCGGGGTTTCTCCCCTTGTTGGTGGCGCGCCGGGGCCGGTCGCCGGGCCGGCCGCATCGGTGTTCACGTGTGCCTCCGTCCTGCCGGGCGACGGGACGACTCTTCGCTGCTTTCACTCCAGAATCACCCATGGGGCCGTTTCCCGCACGCGGTACGGCTTTTCCCCGGGCCGATGGATTCCGGATTCCTTGCACGGCCGCGGGGAGCCCGCACCCAGGGGGTACGGGGCCCGGGTGCTCAGTCCGCCGGCTGTGCAGGCTCGGCCCGTCCGCCGTGGAACACCTCCTTGACGAGCCTCTGTATCGCCTCTGCCATGGACAGTGCGGCGTCGTCGACGTAGTTCAGCGCGGCGGTCAGGGGCCTGCCGCCGCCGGGCGTGCTGTACGTCAGTGCCGCGTGGCCCGCCATGCCGCCGCTGTGGGCGATGACGGTGCCGCCGTTCTCGCCCGCGTCCTGTACGAACACCCCCAGTCCGTAGCCGCTTGGTGTCGCTGCCGGTCCGGACGTGCCCGCCGACCGGTGGCTTGGTGCTCCCGCCCAGTTCGCGCACCCCGGCGCCGCCGGCCCACCCGCCCCGCTCGTCGTGCACGCGCAGTTGCACTCCGACGAGACCGGAATCGGCGATCTCCTCAGTGGCCTTCCGCAGTTCCGGGCGGTCCTGTCCGGTGCCGGTCTTCGGCGCGGTCCCGCTGTCCGCGGTGGCCGGGTGGGCTCGTCGTGGTCGGTGGGGGAACATGGCCGTGTGCTCCTCCTTTTGTATTGCGCACTTCTCCGGATTGATATTTCCGATAAAGGAAAAGCAACGTTGCATTCCATTCCTCTATAGCAAAGTCGTTGCAAATTACCTGCGTTCATGCAGGTGGGTGCACGTAAATCATTGCAATGATCATGAACGCAACGCAACGATTTTGCTCTATTCATTGCAATGAACTGAAGGTGGACGCTACCCTGGGAGTGTCTGGGAACCTTGAAGGAGACCGCGATGCCCGGAGGCAGGCTCACCCAGCAGGAACGCCAGCAGATCGCGCTGGGGCTGGCCGACGGACTCGCCTACGCGGAGATCGCCCGGCGCCTCGACCGCCCCACCTCGACGATCACACGCGAGGTCATGCGCAACGGCGGCCCCACCGCCTACCGCGCCGACCTGGCCCACCGCGCCACCGCACACCGCGCCCGCCGCCGCAGGCAGGCCGCATCCAGGAGAACGGAGGCGCCCCCGCAGGCCCACGGACGCGACGCCGAGGCCGTGCGCGCGTACGAGGAGGTGTTCACCACCGTCCTCATGGCCTCGGGCATGCCCACCATGATGGCCCGGGTGCTGGCCTGCCTCTGCCTCACCGACGCCGGCAGCCTCACCGCCTCCGAACTCGTCCGGCACCTCCAGGTCAGCCCGGCATCCGTCTCCAAGGCGATCGCCTTCCTGGAGAGCCAGGGCTTCGTCCGCCGGGAGCCGGCCGAACGCCGCCGCGAGCGCTACGTCGTCGACGACGACGTCTGGTACCAGTCGATGATGGCCAGCGCCCGGTCCATCACCCAGCTCGCCCAGACCGCGCGGCAGGGCGTCGGCGTCCTCGGTCCTCACACCCCGGCCGCGTCCCGCCTGGAGAACATCGCCCGCTTCGCCGACTCCGTCTCCGAGAGCATCGCCCGCGCCGCACAGCAGGCCCGCGACGTCCTCCACGCGAAACCCGAGCCGCTCCCGGACACCGGCGCCGCCGAGCCGCGGTCCGGCCGCGGATAGCCCCTGCCCCGGACGGCGGCGCCCGCGCCGGTCCCCGTCACACGCCTGCCGGACGGCCTCGTTTGGACGGGAACCGGCGAGACGGGCGTCCGGGAGGGCCGCCGACCGGCCTGCTCGTCGCGGGCGCCGTGCCCGGCGTTGTCATCGGTGCGGTGATCAGGGTCTTCGCCGTTCCCGGCCCGCGTGTCCTCCGCCTCCTCATCGCCGCGCCGCTGCTGCCGCCCGGCCTGTCCCGCGGTGCCGGGGTCTGCTCGGCGGGTATCCCGGCGCCTGCCTCCAGCCGCTCCTGCCCGAAACCGCGCTCCGGTTCCTGCTCGGCTCCCTCGCCGCGGGCATCGGCGCGCTCTGCGCGGTTCACGCCCTGCGCCGACCGCGCGGGGCTCAGCCCTCCATGACGCCGGACCGCTGTCGGAATCCGTGGGGATCCCGGCCCGGCATCGACACCCCGGCGTCCCTTCAACCGGCGCCGGAGCACCGCCCTCCGCGGTGCGGAGCCGGCCGGTCAGGCGTGTCGGGCGGGCCGGTTCGGCCGTCGGCGCCCGCCGGACGAGCGTTGACGGGGTCCGGGCCCCAGGGCTCGCCGATCAACTGCCCACCGTCACACATCTAATGGTAAGCAACCTAGTTGACGCATTAGAACTTTCGAGGTTGGATCTCACTCGTCAACTCACCCTGGAGGTATGCGAAATGGCGGTTTCCGCAGCTCTTCCCCGTGTCTCGGTCCCGGCCCGCGCAGCCCACCGCTTCGTCGAGGTCGACGGTGTGGAGGTCTTCTACCGGGAGTCACTGCCGGAGCGCCCCGACGCCCCCGTCCTGCTGCTCCTGCACGGTTTCCCCTCCGCCTCGCACCAGTTCAGGCGTCTGATCGACAGCCTGGGCAGGCACTACCGGCTGATCGCGCCCGACTACCCCGGCTTCGGGCACACCCGTGTCCCCGACGGCTTCACCTACTCCTTCGAGCACCTGGCCGACATAGTCCAGGGCTTCACCGAACGGCTCGGACTGACCCGGTACGCGATGTACCTCTTCGACTTCGGCGCCCCGGTGGGCTTCCGTCTGGCCCTGCGCCACCCCGAGCGGGTGACCGGCCTGGTCGTGCAGAACGGCAACGCCTACGCCGAGGGCCTGTCCGACGCCGCCCGCGACTTCACCGCGCTCACCCCCGACGACCCTGACGCCGAGTCCACCATCCTGGGCCTGTTCACCCTCGCCGCCACCCGTGCCCAGTACGAGGGCGGTACCGCCGACCCCGCGCTGATCGCACCGGAAGGATGGCTGCTCGACCAGCACTTCCTGGACCAGCCCGGTCGCAAGCAGGCCCAGCTCGCCCTCGCCTACGACTACAAGAACAACATCGCCGCCTACCCCGACTGGCAGGCCTGGCTGCGCGAGCACCGCCCGCCCACCCTCGTCACCTGGGGCACCGGCGACCCCTTCTTCACCGAAGCCGGTGCCCGCGCCTACCTGCGCGACGTGCCCGAGGCGGAGCTCCACCTCTTCCCCACCGGCCACTTCGCCCTGGAGGACCACCTCCCCGACATCGCCCCGCTCGTCGCCGGCTTCCTCGACCGCCTCCGGGCCTGACCACCCGCCCCGGCCACAGGGGCGGGCCTCGGTGACAGCACCCGTCCGCCCACACCCGGACCCGTACGCGCCCGGCACTGCCACGACGCCGACGGTCGTCGTGCCCGCCGCCATCACTGGGCAGTGCCGGCCAGCAGCCACCGACGCACCCGCACTTCCAGCAGCACCCGCTTGCTTCCGGGACCTGTGGGAGCGGACACGTCCCACCCGTACTTCCGCTCGAACTCCGCCACGACCTCGCGGGGAAACCCGTCATGGATCAGCGACGCGCATCCCTCGGCGACGACCGGGAACCGACCGTCCTCCAGAGCCAGCGACACACGGGGCTCCTCGCGGATGTTCCCGACCTTGACGGAGCGGTGATCCGAACCGATCCACCACCGGGAGCCCCGGTAGACGAACCAGACGGGCGTGACGTGGGCAGAGCCGTCCGGGCGCACGGTGCACAGCCAGACGTTCCGCTCCTCGGCCAGGCGCCGGCGGACGGCCGGCCCCGGCTCATCGGCGAAATCACTCATCCCGCCATCCGACCGGCAGGCGTGCCGAAGCACATCGGGCGGCACGTCGGACCATCGGCGTAAGCCCTGCGCCCCCGTCACAACCCGCGCCCTGCGCTCAGTCCCCCGGCGGCACCAGGTCCAGCCTCCGCAACCGCACCGTGCGCCGTGTGCCAACAGCAGTGCGCCGACTGCCAACGACACGGCCCAAGCCGGGCGGGAGCATGTGAGCGGGGTCCGTGGCAAGGGGGCGGAAGACCGTGCGCATCGTGCCGGGGCTTCCTGCCCGGGGCGAGGACGCGTGGGGGGCGACCCCGCACATTCCCCGACTGGACGGCCCATCGAGTGACGAGCGCGCGGACATGCGCGGACGGAGGGAGAGATCCGTGGTTCTCAAACGGTTCGAGACGGCCGCCTGCACGGTGGGGATGCTGGCCGCCGCCGTGCTGGGCCTGAGCACGACTCCGGCCGCGGCGAGCGGCGACTACAGCGGCCGGGCCTATGTCCACACCGCCTCCGGCTGGGACGACGAGGGTCTGCTGTCGACCGGCCGGCACGCGTCCTCCAACGCCACCTGTCTGTGGCAGAAGATCCTGTGGGCCGACGGTTTCCTGGAGAACTCCGACATCGACGGTGTCTTCGGCCCGAAGACCAGGGAGGCGACCGTACGGTGGCAGCGGTGGCGCGGCGCGGGAGCCGACGGAGTGGTCGGTCCGACCACCTTCTCGATGGCGGCGGCCTGGGGCCTCTGGTGGGACGGGAGCAGGACGCGGTACACCGGCAGTTCCCATGAGATCTCGATCACCGTCGACGACAGCGGCCGGTACGGGTTCTACGACGACGGCGTCCACCGGAAGGCGGGCTACGACTACCGGACCTGCAGCTGACGCCGTCGGCCCGCGGCTCTCCGCGGCGGACGGCCGGCGCGTGCCGCGGCTCGGGACACGGGCCCGGCACGCGCCGACCGGGTCGGCCGTGCGCCCCGGTGCCGCTGCGGAGGAGTGTGCGGGCACAATCGGTCGCACGGACCCGTGCCCCGCCGTCGACGGCGACCAGGGAAGGAAGAGGCGTGCCGATCGCTTTCACACTCGCTCCGATGGGCGGCGAGCACGCGGACGAGGTCCTGGCCGTCTACCGGGCGGGGATCGCGGAGGGCAATGCGACCTTCGAGACCGCCGTCCCGTCCTGGGAGGCGTTCGACAAGGCGAGGCTTCCCGCGCACCGAATGGTTGCCCTGGCAGGTGGCAGCGGGAAGGTGCTCGGGTGGATCGCCGTCTCGCCGGTTTCTTCCCGTCCCGCCTACGCCGGGGTGGTGGAGCACTCCGTGTACGTCCACCCGGACGCCCGCGGCCGGGGCGTTGCCCGTGCCCTGCTGGACGCCCTCGTCGCCTCGACGGAGCGGGCGGGGATCTGGACGGTCCAGGCGGGCGTCTTCCCGGAGAACACCGCCAGTCTGGCGCTGCACGAACGCGCCGGGTTCCGGGTGATCGGGGTACGCGAGCGGGTGGCCCGGCTGCACGGGGTGTGGCGCGATGTGCTGCTCGTCGAGCGCCGCAGCCCGGTGGTCGGCTGACGGGGGGCGGGGCCGCCCGTCGGTACGGCGCATGCCGGTCGGCCGGTGGCGGAGCGCTCCCGGGGTTCAGGGGTGTAGGGGCGGTTCCCCGGCCGGTGATCCGCATGACGCGGCGGGCGGGAGGGCAGCGCGGGGCCGCGGCCGGTCCCCCGGTCCGGTCGCGGCCCCGCGGGTCCGGGTGCCGGTCACGCGCCGCAGCAGCCGCCCGCCGGGGCCTCCCGGCCCGGTGTGGCGTCCGGGGTTTCGACGCCGAGTCGGACGAGCTGCGGCTCGGGCGCCGCGCAGCAGCCCCCGTCACCTTCGGCCGTTTCGGGGGCGTCGTACAGGCCGCTGCCGCCGCACACTCCGGTCTCGGGCAGGGTCAGCTCCACCCGGTCGGCGGCCTCGGTGTCGCCGGCCAGGGCGGCGGCGACGGAGCGGACCTGCTCGTAGCCGGTCATGGCCAGGAACGTCGGGGCGCGGCCGTAGGACTTCATGCCCACCAGGTGGATCCCGGGCTCGGGGTGGGACAGCTCACGGTGGCCGTGCGGGCGGACGGTGCCGCAGGAGTGGACGTTGGGGTCGATCAGCGGCGCGAGTTCCACCGGGGCCTGGAGGCGCTCGTCCAAGCCCAGCCGGATCTCGGAGAGGAAGGACAGGTCGGGGCGGAATCCGGTGAGCACGATCACCTCGTCCACCGGTTCCAGCCGCCGTCCGTCCTCGCCGGCCAGCACCAGCCGTCCGTCGTCGGCGCGCTCCACGGCCTCGGTGCGGAACCCGGTGACCGCCTCCGCGTGTCCGGCGTCGACGGCGGCTTTCGCCGCGAGCCCGAGCGCGCCCCGGGCGGGGAGCCGGTCGGCTTCTCCGCCGCCGAAGGTGGAGCCGGAGATGCCTCGGCGCAGGATCCACACCGCCTTCGTGCCGGCTCCGTCGTCGGATCGGGCCAGGCCGGCCAGGGAGGCCAGGGCGGTGAAGGCGGAGGCCCCGGAGCCGATGACGGCGGTGCGCCTGCCCGCGTAGCGGGCGCGGACCCCCGGGTCCGTCAGGTCGGGGACGCGGTAGACGGTGCGGTCGGCGGCCGCGCGCTCGCCGAGGGCGGGCAGGCCGTCGCCGCCGGCCGGGCCGGGGGTGGTCCAGGTACCGGAGGCGTCGATCACCGCGCGCGCCAGGACGCGTTCCTCGTGGCCGTCGGCGTACCGCACGTGGACGGTGAAGGGCTGGGCGGTGCGGCCGGCGTCGACGACGCGGTCGCGGCCCGTCCGGGAGACGCCGGTGACGGTGGCGCCGTAGCGGACGCGCTCGCCGAGGGCGTCCGCCAGCGGCTGGAGGTAGTGCTCGGCCCAGTCGGCGCCGGAGGGGTGGGTGGCCGGGTCGGGCCGGGTCCAGCCGGTCGGTGCGAGGAGCTTCTCGGCTGCCGGGTCGACGACCTCGCCCCAGGTGGAGAACAGCCTGACGTGGGACCACTCGCGCACGGCGGTACCGGCGGCCGGGCCGGTCTCCAGGACCAGGGGCTCCAGGCCGCGGTCGGTCAGGTGGGCGGCGGCGGCCAGGCCGACGGGACCGGCGCCGATCACGGCGACCGGGAGCTGCTGGGTGCTCATGGCTTTCTGTTCTCCTGCGGGCGGTGGCGGGACGGGACGGGCGGGGAGGTGGACGCGGCTCCGGGTGGCCGCCACGACCCCTTGATTTGATCTCTGTCGATACAGCTCACCTTGTCACCTGATTCGACAACTGTCAACATAGACACATGTCGAAGTCAGGGGCTGCGGAACCGTCCGCGCCCGGAAGCGTGGTGCCGCGACAGCCCGCCGCTCGCCTCCGCCGGGCTGTCGCGGACGGAGGCGGAGGGGACGGCCGGGACGTTCGAGACGCTGTCCGGTCCGGTCCGGTGCGGCTGAGGCTGTTCGCCGGAGCCGCCCCCCACCGGCGCCGGAGGTGTGCGTGTGCGACACATCCGGAGCCGGTGTCCCGGCCGGCGGTTCCCCGCCCTCCGGGGAAGCCGGGGAAGACCGGACTGCTCACCTCCGAACGGTGCGGCCCCCGGGTGATCTCGCCCGCGGCCGGCGCGGCGCCCCCGGCGGACCGCCGCAGCACCGCCTGCCGGGTCTCGCTCGCGCAGGGTCTTGGAGAAGTCGGCCGCCGCGCCCGCTGCGCACCGTCCCCCGCCGCTGCCCACCGCCACCCGTCCGGCGCTTCGGCTTCCCCCCGGAAGAACGGATCAACGGAGAGTCCAGGGTCGTATGAACGATCTGATCGTCATCGGCGCCGGCCAGTCCGGCCTGGCCACCGCGGCCCTCGCACCACGCCACGGCTTCACCCGCACCCTGGTGCTGGAGGCCGCCGATCAGGCGGGCGGGGCCTGGCCGCGCTACTACGAGCCTCACCCTCTTCTCCCCCGCCCGGTACTCCGCGCTGCCCGGGATGCGCTTCCCCGGCGACCCGGACCGGTATCCGGCCCGGGACGAGGTGGTGGCCTACCTGCGCGCCTACGCCGCCCGCCTGGACGCCGAGATCCGCACCGCCACCACCGTCACCGCCGCCGTCCGCGAGCAGGGCACCTGGGTGGTGCGGGCCGGAGACGGCCGGGAGTTCACCGCGCGGGCGCTGGTGGCGGCGACCGGCGACTACGGCACCCCGTACGTGCCGGAGCTGCCCGGCCGTGCGGAGTGCGGCGGCCGTATCCTGCACGCCGCCGACTACCGCACTCCCGAGCCCTTCGCCGGGCAGCGGGTCGTGGTGGCCGGCGGCGGCAACTCCGCGGTTCAGATCGCCGCCGAACTCGGCCCCGTCGCCGACGTCACCCTGGCCACCCGCCGTCCCGTCTGCTGGACGCCCCGGCGCCCGCTCGGCAAGGACCTGCACTGGTGGCTGGTCCGCACCGGCCTCGACGTCGCCCCGCTGGGCCGGTGGCTGCACCGGCTGCCGGTGTCGGTGCTCGACGACGGCCGCTGGCGTGCCGCCCTGGACGGGCACGGCGTGGACCGGCGGGAGATGTTCACCCGCCTCACCGCGGAGGGCGTGGTGTGGGCCGACGGCACGAAGGAAGACGTCGACACCATCCTCCTGGCCACCGGCTACCGGCCCGCCTTCCCCTACCTGGCCGGCAGCGGCGCCCTGGACGGGCACGGCCGGCCCGTCCACCGCGGCGGTCTCGCCACCACCACACCCGGGCTCGGCTTCGTCGGGCTGGAATTCCAGCGCGGCTTCTCCTCCAAGTCCCTGCGCGGGGTCGGCCGCGACGCCGCCCACGTCCTGTCCCGGCTGCGCCGCCGCCCCTGAGGAACACGCCGCAGGGCCGGGAGGACCGCCGGTCACCGGAGGACGCCGGGTACGGCCGGGACGGTGGTGGCGCGCGGAAACCGGGCAGGGACCGCTGGACGGGGTCCTCCTCACGGACGTGCCGACCGGTGTCCACGCAGGCCGTGACGGTGGACGAGGGAGTCGCCGCCCCGGGGCGTCCTCGCTCTCCGACGGTCACGCGGCAGCGGGCCCCGCACGGGCCGCCGCCCGGAAGCGCAGAGCTGGTTTCCGTGGCCGTGCGGTCTGCGCCGGCGGGCCGGCCGGCGGCCTCCCGAGCCGGTGAGGCGGTTGCGCGGGCGGGGCGGTGGAGGGGACGGGGGCTCACCCGGCCGGGCGCGGAAGCCCGATCGGGTTGGGGAAGGGCAGCGCGGCGGCGCAGGCACGGGCCAGGGGGGCGAGCAGTCGGTGCAGCCGGTCGGCCGCGGCGGGGTCCAGGGTCTGCCAGGGGCGTGCGGCGGCCCGGTCGGTGGCCTCCTCCACCCGGCGGTGGATCCGGCGTCCGGCGGGGGTGGCCGTGCCGTCGGAGGCGAGCCGGCCGCGGGCGACCAGCCGGTCCCGGGCGGCCTGCCACTGGTGGTCGCTCCACCCGCGGTTGGGCTGGAGCGCGGTGCGCGGCAGGTCGATGCCCGACCGCAGCACCAGAGTCTCGCAGCCGTCCAGCCCGGCCGCGACCCAGGCCGCGACGTGGCCGTCGCCGCGGTGCTCGCGCAGGACGGTCGCCGCGTGCCACAGCCGGCCGGCCGCGCTCCGCGGCGGGGGGAGGTCCTGGTTGGCGGCGGCCAGCACCCGGCCGGCGCAGTCCAGTTCCCCGGCCACGGGCGTCAGGAGGGCGGCGGCCTCCTCCACCAGGGGTTCGTGGCCGGCCAGCAGGCGGGCCAGCGCCGCTTCGGCGCCGTCCTGCCGGGCCCGCAGCACGCGGCCGGGCGCCGCCCTGGTCCAGACGTCGGGCACCGCCCGGGCGACCATGGCCGGGGCGAAGCCGAAGAACGCGGCGGTGACCGGCCCCGGGCCGACCGCGCCCAGCGGGGCGGCACGTCCGGCGAAGTACCCCCGCCAGAAGCCGCGCAGCCCGGCCGCCTCGAACGCGGACCGGGCCTGCGGGGCGAAGTAGGTCACCGCGTGCACCGGTTCGATCAGGGCCCACAGCGCGCGGGCCGTCCGCTCGGGGTCCTCCACGCCGCCACCTCCAGCCGGGCCCCGGCCCGTCCGGGAAACGCCCTCTCCGGTGCTGCCCGCGGCGGACCGGGCGGCAAACCCCGGCCGGCGGACAGCCGGGCGGTGGACCTCCGGCCCGAGGGACCGGGCCGTCGTCCAGAATCGGGGCATGGACGTCCCCAGGCTGCTGGAAGCGGCTTCGCTGCTGGTCCCGGAGGAGGCCGCCACCGAGAACGACCTCACGGTGAACGACGTCTGGGAGCACCTCGCCCACGACGAGTGGGAAGTGGCTCTGCAGCTGCTGGAGGAACTCGGCGACGCCCAGCCGCTTCCGCTCGGCTTCTGGCAGGACCTCGCCAGGGCCGCCGAGCAGATGCGACTGGACAGGAGCGCGGCCTGGTGCCACTGGCGCTGCTACGAGACCCGGCACGGCATCATCCGGGCCGACCTCGCTCTCGGGCCTGCCGACGAGGCCCGCCGGCGGAGCCCCCTGCCGGGAGCCGGTGTCCTCCGGCCGATGTGGAACATCGGGAACCGGGCCCCCGACGGCGGGCCGGGCCTCGACATCGCCGCCCTCTGGGTGGAGTTCGCGCCCTGCCTGGAGCCCGGCGGGCGGGCCGCGGTGCGTCTGGCTCCACTGGAACCGTCGAGGTGGCGGCACCTCCGGCCCGGCCACGTGATCACCATGCACGAGGACCGGACCGTCGCCGGAACGGCGGTCGTCCTGGACGTCCGACGCCCGCCGGCCCCGGCCACCGCATAGCGGGAGGGCGGCGGTCAGGAGGGCGCGGCGGCGGTGCGGCCGCCCGTGACGCGCAGCAGGTCCAGCCTGCCCGCATCACTGCTTCCGGTCGCGGCCGTGTAGGCGACCATGCGCAGGTCCACGTCGGGGACGACGAGAATGTCGCAGTCGAGCAGGATGTCGCCGACCTCCGGGTGCCGGACCGTCTTCCGGTCGGTCGTGTGCCGGGTGGCGGCCGTCCGCGCGGCCCGGTGACGGGCGAAGGCGTCGGACGCGTCCCTCAGCTCCCTCACGAGACGATCGAGCCCGGCGTCCCCGGGACAGCGGGACACGGCGTCCTTGAGGTCGGCGACGATCGACGCTTCGAAGGCGTCCTGCCCGCGCTCGGGCCGGACGGGACGCATCATGGCGCGGGCGGCACCGTCGCCGAACAGGGCGCGGGCCAGGTTCCGTCCGGCGGGCGGAACGGCGGCGGGGTCGCCGTGCAGGGCGCTCCACATGGCGTTCCACCACACCAGGGTCCAGTCGGCGGTGAACACCCCGGTCGGGACGCCGCCCAGGCGGGCGGCCGGCCGCTGGATCCCCGCGGGCACATGGGACCGTTCCGTCCTGGGGCGGCAGGAGACCGGCGCCGCGGTACAGCCGGTCGCGTTCGTCCCGCGAGAGCTGGAGAGCCCGGCCAGCTGCGCGAGTTCCTCGCGGCGCAGTCCCGGGGCGCGACGGCCGCCGGTCACGGTGAAGCCGGCGTCGGCCGGGGAGAGGCGGTCGCGCCAGGCGCGCAGGAGCTCGGCGAACGCGGAGCGGGAGGAAGCCATGGACCCCTTCTCTCCGTGCGGCGCCGCATCAGCCTCTCGGCGCCACCGAGGCTCCGTCCGGGGCGTACGTCGACCGCGGCCGTGCGACCCGCTCGTCGGCGGAGCCCTACGACCCGCAGCGTGAGCGCGAACTGTGGGGCGCCGCCGAACGGTTCACCGCGACGTGGGCCGCCCGGTGGACCGGGCGGCTGCCACCGCGGTCCCGGTGCCCGCGGGTGGAGGAGCGGCGACACCCGCTCCTCCACCGAGGACGCGGTGGGCGGGCAGGCAGCCCGAGGAGTCGGTGGTCCCGCCCCGTCGCCCGGGAAGGTCTCACCGCGTCCGGCGTTCCAGTTCCGCCTGCAGCGCCCGCTCCAGCCAGAGGTAGTCCTCCTGGGGGGTCGGGCGCGGCCGGTGGCCTCTGACGGTGGACAGCAGCCGGCGGAAGCGCCGGGCGTCCGCGGTGAGCCCTGCCCGCAGCGCCGTGAGGACCTCTCCCCTGTCCGCGTCGTGGAACAGCCGGGTCAGCACCGCCGAGGCTTCGCGTCCCGCCGGGTCCACCCCCTTCTCGCGGGCCTCGCCGACGGCCTGCACGACCTGTCTGGTGCCCCAGAGGGAGGAGCCGGGCCGCCCGGGCGCGCTCAGTTCGAGCATCCGCCGCATGCGCGTGCGGAAGTCCGGGTCTCCGAGGAGTTCGGCGAGTTCGAGCCAGGCGTCCACCTGCTCGGGGGACGGGTCGTCGGGCAGTTCGAGGGGCGAGCGCCGGAGGCGCTCGGCCAGGTCCGGGGCGCCCTCCAGTCCTGCGGACACCTCTGTCATGAAGTCCTGGATGATTTTCCGGCGTTCGCCGGTAGAGAGCCGGGCCAGCTTGTTCACGAGCGTTGTCTCCTCGGTGGTGGATCCGCGCTGGACGATCACGGACAGAACGGCCCGGTTCACCTCGAGCGCGCGGATCTGCGCGTCCACAGCCGCGATGTGGCCGGCCGCCACCTCCGCGACCGTCATCTCACGGCGCAGGACGCGGCGCACTTCTTCCAGGCCCAGGCCCAGTTGCCGGAGGCTGCGGATGAGGTCGAGACGCATCACGGCGTCGGCTCCGTACAGGCGGTAGCCGCCGGCGGACCGTCGTTCCGGGGCGAGCACACCGATGTCCGACCAGTAGCGGACGCTGCGGACGGCCACACCCGTCCGGTCGGCGAGCTGCCCGATGGTGAGCAGGGGTTCGTCGTTCACCCTGGGAAGTCTGGACCTTCCACCCACTGGAGACTCAACACCGCCGCCCCGGCGGCTGCGCTCGGCGGCACGGCCGCCGCGAGGCCCGGTCCGAGCGGCCGCCCGGAAGCCGAATCGGCGACGCGGACGCCCCGGCGGACGCCACGGGCGGGGAGGCGGCCGCGGCCCGTGGATCCGGTCCCCGTCCCCGATGAGGAGGCGCGCGCCGCCCTTCGGGGGGCGGCGCGGCCGTGATCCTCTCAGCCGCGCACCCGGTCGCCGGCGTTCTCCGGGTGCGCCCCGTCCGCCGGGTGCTCGGGCTCCCAGCGCAGCAGGTCCCCCGGCTGGCACTCGAGCACTTCGCAGAGCGCGGCGAGCGTGGTGAAGCGGACCGCCTTGGCCCGGCCGTTCTTGAGCACCGCCAGGTTGGCGGGGGTGATCCCCACGCGGTCCGCGAGCTCGCCCACGGACATCTTCCGCCTGGCGAGCATCACGTCGATGTCGACGACGATCGGCATCAGATCACCTCGGCCAGCTCGGCCCGCATCCGCGCCGCCTCGACGTCGCGTGCGACGGCCTGGGCGAGCAGCATCCGCAGCACCAGGACGACGAGCGCGATGCCGAGGACCGCCAGGGAGACCCCGCCCAGCAGGAGCACGACGCCGGGGGCCACGGCCTCGCCCGGTGCCAGGACCACCCCGAGCGCGAACACCAGGAGAGCGGCCGCCGTGAACGCGCCGATCACGATGTGCACGTACCGGAAGGCGGCGTGGGAGAACACCGTTCCGCGCCGCACCATCGTCACCAGCCGCCACACGCAGACCAGGACGGTCTGAGCCGTCACGATGCCCAGGACCACGATCACGAGGATCGGTGTGCCCCTGTCCGCGAGGGCGCTCTCCTCCAGATCGGTGGCCAGCAGCACGACCATCACCGTCTGGACGAACACCGAACCGGCGAGCAGCGCTGCGAGCACGGCGCGCAGCGCGAGCACAGTCAGTTTTCCCATCGACACCCCTCCACTCGAATAACGATATGAATCTATCGAGAATCGATAGGCAGGGCAAGGGGTGGTCCGTCGGGAGCGCATCGACGGACCGACTCTGGGAGGCCCCGGCACGGAACGCCGCACGGGTTGCCGCCGGCGCACCGGGGCGAGGCCCGGGCGCCTTCGGGATCAGGAGGCCCTGGCCCGCTGTGTGACGGCGATGCAGGCGAGCACGGCGGCAGCGGTGAGCGGGGCGGCGGCGTCGCCCTCACTCCTGGCGACAGCTGCTACCCCGCCGACAGCAGTGCTCCCCACATCCGGATCAGCTATGTGGCGGCGCCGTCGGCCGCGGACGTCGACGGCGCCATCCGCCGCCTGGCGCCCGTCCTCGCGGAACCGTGGACAGCTCCGCCTCGCCGGCGCCGTGCCGGAGGGGCGTCTCAGCGGTGCCGTGCGAGGAAGGCCTCGACCTCGTCGCGACGGGCGAGCGAGGGCTGGGCGCCTGCCCGTGTGGTGCTGATCGCCGCGGCAGCGCAGGCCCAGCGGACGGCCTCCTCCAGGGTGCGGCCCTCCGCGAGGGCGACGGCGAGCGCGCCGCAGAAGGAGTCGCCGGCGGCGGTGGTGTCCACGGGCCGGACGGGGAAGGCCGGGATGTGCAGGTGCGAGGCGCCTTCGAGGAGGAGCACCCCGTCCCCGCCGAGCGTGACGGTCACCGCGGCCGCCCAGGTCAGCCCGCGGGCCGCGGCGACGACGTCCTCGACCGTCTCCGGCACGGGCCTGCCGGAGAGGGCCGCCAGCTCCGTGCGGTTGGGTACCAGCAGGTCGACATGGGGCGGCGGGACCGCGCCGGCGACCGCGGGGGCCGGGTTGTGGAGCACGATGCCGCCGGCCAGCCGCGCGGCGGCGTGGTTGGCCTCGTCCGGGACCTCCTGCTGGAGGACGGTGACGGCCGCCTTCCGCAGCAGGTCCTCGGCGGCTTCGCAGTCGGCGGCGCCCAGCCGGGAGTTGGCGCCGGGACTGACGATGATGGAGTTCTCGCCCGCCGGGTCGACGGCGATCAGGGCGCGTCCGGTCGGCACGCCCGGGGTGCGGGCGATGTGGGTGGTGTCCACGCCCTCCTCCCGGACGGCGTCGAGCAGGACACCGGCCGCGCCGTCCTCGCCGATCCGGCCGACGAGGGCGGCGTTCCCGCCGAGCCGGGCGGCGGCGACCGCCTGGTTGGCGCCCTTGCCGCCGGGGTGCAGGGCGATGTCACCGCCGAGGACCGTCTCGCCGGGCACCGGATGCCCGGGAACCGGTACGACGAGATCCAGGTTGAGGCTTCCGACGACTGCGATCACTGGTCTCCCTCCGGGGCGCGGGGCGCGCCGGCCGTCCGGCCGGTCGCGTCGGTGGCCGGCAGCCCCGCCCATGAGGGCTTACCCCGTCGCCGGGCGGCGGATCGCCGGGGGCGGCGTCCGCGTACGCGGTCGTTCGACGGCGGGTCATCCGCCTGCCTGCGGCCCGGGGGACGCCCGGGGGCACCACCGCGGCCGGACTGGTGGCCGCGGCGGTGCCGCCGGGCGCGCAGAGGAGCCGGGTGAGCGTGTCGGCCGGCGACGCGCCCGAGCCGACGACCGGCCGGGCCGGATGCCCGGTCCGGCTACTTCACTCCCTCTCCCCCGCCGTGCGCGTCGTGAACGGCAGCACGAGCCGGGAGGGGTGCGCGGTGTCGCGGTAGATCTTGTCGGTGACGGTGAGCGGCGCCTGGTAGAAGCCGCCGGGGGCGGCGTACTCGGCGCCCATGGGCTTGGGCTAGGAGGAGAGCTTGCGGCGCGGGCGGAGGTGGAGCGAGGTGTACTCGGTCTCCTTCGGCGGCCACTGCGCGCCGGTGACCACCTCGCGCGATCCCTCGACGAAGACGCTCACCGCCGGCTCGTCCATGACTCCGTTGCCGATGCCCTTGAGCCAGTACTCGTACCAGCGGAACATCTTGTCGTGCTCCTCGGCGAAGGGGCGCGACTGCATCGGCGGGTAGGGGCCGATGTCGAGCTTCTTCGGGCCCTTCAGCGAGTTGAACAGCTCGATGGTGCCGTCCATCGTCCGGCCCCGGCCCTGGTCGGTCTGGAGCCGGACGGGGATGTCGATGCCGGGAGCGAGCGTGATCGGGTTGCGCTCCTCGTACCACTCGCCGTCGAGCTCGTTCATCACGATGTCCAACCAGGCCCCGTGGTTCTTCGGGTGGTTCAGCACGTGCACCGGGTTCGGCCAGGCGGCCACGTCCGGGTCATTCAGCCGCCGGGCGACGCGCTCCCTGATCTCCTCGGGAGGGTGGGTCTCGAGCATGCGGGACTTGACCCGTCCACCCGGTGGCCCGGCAGCAGCTCGTCGGCGACGACGTGGTCGGCTCCGACTGCGTCGCCTACCGGGCGGCCGTCCCGATCGAGCGGGTGCGGGAGAACGGCATCACGGGGAAGAACGTCACCGTCTACGTCGGACCTCGCTGCCACTTCGTCCAGTACGCGCTGCGGGGCGAAAAGATGTTCAATCAGGTGGCCGTGTTCGAGTCGCCGAAGGCCCTGGCCGGGCGGGAGGACTGGGGCACGCCCGACGAGCTCGACGCGGCCTTCGCGGACACCTGCGACAACGTGAGCCGGGGCATTCCGCTGATGTGGCGGGACCGCTGGTGGCGCATGTTCGACCGCGACCCGATCGGGGCGTGGGTGCACGGACGCATCGCCCGGCAGTCCGCCGGGAACGGCGGCCGGCCGGACTGGGACGCGGCTCCGGTCTCCTACGAGGCGGTCCGCGTCGAGCACTGCCGGCGGGTGGTGACCACGGCGCGCGCCTGGGGTGAGCTGTGGCACCTGGACGGGACCGAGCGGCTGCGGCGCAACGCGATCATGCGTGCGCGGGACGTCCGCGACTACGGCTTCACCGACTGGGTCTACGGCCCCACCGCGCTGACTCCGGACGAGGAGCCGTCCATGTTCACTCCCATCCCGCCGGCCTCGGCCCGGATCGAGGAGGTCCGGGAGGCGGAGTCCGCCGGGGCGGGCACCGGCGCGGCACGCCCTCCGGGGCCCTGACGGCTTCGGGCGGGGGCCGTCGGATGCGACGGCCCCCGCCCGGTGCGGCCGGCGGCGCGCGGTGATCACGGCGGTGCCGGGGGTGCTGCCGTTGCCCGAAGGGCCCGGGGACGCCGGTCCCGGACGGGCAGCGGGGTCACACCGCTATCCGGCGTAGGTCTCGTACTCGGCGATCCTGGGCGTGCCGGTCGAGCTGGTGATCTCGAAGGTGATCTTGCGCAGCGAGGTCCGGGGGAAGGAGATGACGCCCGCCTTGCTGCCGGAGGCCAGGACGGCGCCGGTGTCGGCGTTGACGACCCTCCAGGACCCGATGTTGCCCACGGAGCCCGCGGCCTCCCGGATGTTGATCGTGGAGACCGCGGTCGGGGAGCCCCACTTGATCGAGACGGCACCGGTCGAGCCGGCCGGCGACCAGTAGGTGTTCATGTTGCCGTCCCGCACGTTGCCGTAGCTCGTCCCGTCTGCCTTGCTGGATCCGTCGGCACCGGCTCCGAGGCTGAGGTTGGTTCCGCCGGGCTGGGTCGGCGTGGCGGTGGGAGTGGGGGTGGTGGGCGTCGGCGAGGGGCTGGTCGGCGTGGCCGTGGGCGTCGGCGACGGCGTCTGCGGCGAGCAGTCGCCGTCCGACACCTTCAGTCCCTTGTCGGCTCCCGCGGTCTGGCTCACGATGCCCGGCACGCACCCGGCGTCGTCGGGGTTGTAGGAGTAGGGGATGTTGACGGTGGTGTTGGACTTCGGGTCGGGCCCCGCGGGGTTGTTGTCGCCACCGGGCTCGGACCAGGTCACGTTGTCGAAGATGTTGCCACTGACCTGCCAGTAGCCGGCGGCGTCGGTGTAGAAGGTGCCCAGGACGTCCTTGGAGTCCTCGAAGTAGTTGTTGTCCACCTTGGCGCGGGCTCCGGCCCGGGAGTTGATGCCGGACTCGTTGAGGCTCACGTAGTGGTTGTTGTAGATGTGGGCGATGCCGCCCCGCAGCAGGGGTGTACGGGAGTCGATGTTCTCGTACCGGTTGTGGTGGAACGTGACGTAGCCGTTCGAGGTGTCGCTCTCGCTGGAGCCGATGAGGCCGCCGCGGCCGGAGTTGCGCAGGATGCTGTAGGACAGGGTCACGTACTGGGTGTTGTCCTTCATGTCGAAGAGGCCGTCGAACCCCTCCGACTCGCCGCCCGACGCCTCCAGTGTGACGTGGTCGACCCAGACGTTGCGGACGTTGCTCTCCATGCCGATGGCGTCACCGCCGTTGGAGGTGGGCGAGCCCGACTTCTTGACGTTCCGCACGGTCACGTTCTGGATGATGATGTTGCTGGAGTCCCGGATGTGGATGCCCAGCTGGTCGAAGACGGCACCGCTGCCGACCCCGACGATCGTGACGTTGCTGATCTGCTTGAGCTCGATCACGCCGGCGGCGGTGCTGCAGCTGTCGCCCGACACCTTGGCGGTGTTGCCGTGGTTGATGGTCCCCTCGACCTGGATGATGATCGGGGTGCTGCGGCTGGCCCGGTTGCACAGGGCCTGGTGGATCGCGGTTCCCGTGGTGGCGCGCACCGTCTGCCCGCCCGCGCCGCCGGTGGTCCCGCCGTTCTGCGTCGCGTAGCCGGTGGCGCCGCTGGGGGCCGCCGACGCCTCGGGCATCGACAGCGCCACACCGGTCCCGACCGCCACGGCCATCGTGGCCAGTCCCGCAGAGAGTCGCAGTGCGACCGATCGTCTCATTCCCGACTTCCTTCTTTCCGTTGCCGAATGCCGGACACTTCTCTTCATGCCATGGGCATGACATAAGACTGTCAAGACTGCCGCCCTGTCGCCGGGCCGGTCGCCGACCGGTCCGGAAGCGGACGCTCTTCCCGCCGCGGGTCGGTTCCGCGCTTCCACCGCGGCGCGGACGTTCGGGGTCTTCGACGCCGGCCGCGGGGGCGCCGCAGCCGCGCTCCCCCGCCCGCGCCACCGTTCGCACTGCCGGGCGGCACCGGCGCGGGGACCGCCGGGACCGGCGGCGCGATCGGCCGCCTGTTACGGGAGAACGCCACCGTCGAAACCGCGACGGACAGCGCGGCACGTCTTCGTTGTGGGGGGTACGCCCTTTCTATCCATGGCGCAGCGGCACCCCGGGCGGGGCCCAGCGCCGGATCGATAGCGGCTCACGTACAAGGTCACGGTGGGGTGCCGCGACGGCTGCCTTCACCGGAACGGTCCCCTGAACCGGGAAAGCGCTTTCCTCGGCGAGGATAGGGTGACATCTGACGGGCTGGCAAGGTTCCGTACAGTTGCGGAATACACCCTTCCGGCCCCCTTCGGCGGTCGCCGTCCGCGGTCGCCCTCGGTCCCGCCGGCAGTCGAACCGGGTGCCGGTCGCACAGCGGGCCCGGGCGGTCGCACGTGCGGCCCGGCGTGTCCGCCGGGGCCGCGTTCGCGTGCGTGTGGCGCTGGGCCCCGTGGACGGCCCGGAACCCGGGTACGCCGGAACGGGGGCCGGGCGCCGGGCCGTCCACGGGCCGGTCCGGGTCACGCGCCCCGGTCGGCCTCCCGGGCCGCGCGCTCCAGCCGGTTCCGGTACTCCTCCCACCACGCCCGGTCGCCCGGCGGCATGCTGTCGTTGTCCTGGCGCATGCCGACGGCGCCGTCCATGAGTTCCCGGATGATGTCGGCGTGGCCGGCGTGCCGGTGGGTGTCGGCGATCACGCGCACCACGGCGTGATGCAGCGTCACCTCGTTCCTCTCACCGGGCCACCACGGCACCCTGCCGACCGTGTCCAGCGGCAGTGCCTCGATCGTCGCGTCCGCGTGCGCCCATGCCCGGCGGTAGAGGTCCACGATGTACTGGCGCGACTCGTCGGCGGTGGCCCACATGTCCCCGTTGGTCTCGGCGGCGTCCTCGAGCCAGGGCAGTGGTTCGCCGGACGGCCGGCCGAAGGTGTCGCCGAGGTAGCCCAGTTCCACCCCGGCCGCGTGTTTCACCAGGCCCAGGAGGTTGGTGCCGGTCGGTGTCGACGGGCGGCGGATGTCGTACTCCGAGAGTCCTTCGAGTTTCCACAGCAGGGCGTCGCGGGCGGACTGCAGGTAGAAGCGGAGGTCGGTCTTGGGATCCGGTGCGGTCATGGGCGGAGTCTGTCACCCGCACGATCTCCGTTCACCGCCCGCGGCGGACCAGAGGCCTCGCCGCGGCGCGCAATGACCGTCCCCCGCACGGCGGTTGACGCTCCGGCGGACTGCCCGCCCGTGACGCCGGAAACGGTCCGCTCCCCCGTTCCGCCCCCGGCCCGTCGCGCGGTGCCTACTGCACGACCTGGCGATGGGGGTGGTCGAAGGACTCGGGGCACAGATAGACCTGCAGGGTGCGGCCGGCCAGCCAGGGACCCGCGTGCTCGGGGCAGGTGGGCCACGGCTCGTCCGCCGGCCACAGCAGCGGCCCGCCCACGGAATTGTCGGCCGCCGTCGGCGCGCCCGGTCGCGGGTGCAGGCGGACGGCGGTACGCGCCAGCGGCGCCAACTCCGGGAAGACGGCGGCGATGTCGACGGGGCGGGGAGGCGTCGTACGGGGCACGGGACGAGGTTACGAGTTGGTGCGCGACAGCGGAGATCGGCCATCGGGGGTCGAAGGCCGAGCGGGACCGTGAGCATCCCGGACGCGTTATCCGATTCCTGCTATCAGGATCGTGACGGACAGCGCCAGCGCGCCGAGGCCGCCGACCATACCCGCAATCGTGGCGTCCCGACGGTCGGCCACTGCGCTCAAATGGGTTCGTGCGGCGAGCACGAGGGCGGCCCCTCCGGCCACGAACCACGGTCCCCACAGATACGTGTACCAGCGGTTGACCGACTGCAGGTCGGGGTCGATGTCGATTGCGTGTGTCTGTACGAGCAGCCCGTGTCCGATGAATTCCGCTCCATGCCAGACGAGCAGAACCGCCGCGCCCCATGCCATCAGTTGCAGGAGGCGGTTCATGCCGCGTCCCCAGACGTGACGGTGCACCAGCCCCAGGCCCAACAGTCCGCCGACGACTTTGAGCACGCCCGTCGCCCACAACACCGCGATGAAGCCGGGATCCCGCTCCCGGGCCTGCTCGAGCAGCGACGGCGCAAGCGTTGAGGAGGCCCCGGTCAGGCCGCCCATCGCCCAGTAGAAGCTCGGAACGGCGAAGGCGAATCCCCACACGGCAGCGGCGTACCCAGGCCATCTGGCCGGACGGTTCGCTGTATCAGGACGCAGATTCATGATCGCGATTCTGCCCGGCCCCTCAACGCCCCGCTGCGACTTCGGCCATGACGTGACACCGGTCATAAGGGTTCTTCGCGTGTGACCAAGAAGCGGGCCCGTGCGGCCTTGTCCCATCCTGCCTTCTGCGGTGTCTCCCGTACCAATCTCGGCGACTTGATCAAGGAGTTGGCAGACCCGTGGCTTGCTCGGTGCGGGTCAGCACTGGATGAGCGGCGTGGTGCCGGGCGGCGACGGGGGGCCGGTGCCGGACCGGAGTACGGCCCGGTCTTCACCGACCGGGCGCTGGTCGCCCTGGTGCATCTGCGCACGGGGCTCCCCCATGCCGCGCCGGCCGCGCTGTACGGCACCGCCCGTTCCACGGTTTCCCGGGCCATCGGCGGGATCCGCCCGCTGCTGGCGGCGCGCGGCTTCGCCCTCCCGACCGCCCCGGTGTCCGGCTGCGGAACGACGGAGCCGAGTACCGAACTGGCGCCGGCCCGGCAGGCGGCCTGCTGATCAGCCATCAGCCGACCCGCCGGGCCGGCACGCCCCTGCCTCGATCGCGGACCGAGTCGTTAGCGTCCGGATCCGGCCACCTGTTCCCGGGCGCCGGACCCGCGGGCCCGCGGCCGTGCCGGTGCCGCCCGGTGGGTCGATTACCCGCGGGGTAATCGACCCGCCGGGCGGTCTGTCGCAGGGTTGTCCCGTCGCCGCACCGATGCGGCGGCAGCCCGATCCCCGCGCGGAAGGAACCGCCCGTGAACGTGTACGAGAGCGCCGTCGAACGCTACTTCGCCGCCTGGAACACCCTCGCCCCCGAGGACCTCGCCGAGGCCGTCGCCCGGGCCTGGACGGAGGACGGCGCCTACACCGACCCCCTGGTCCGGGCGCGCGGCCACGAGCAGCTCGCGGCCGTCATCGCCGCGGTGCACGAGCAGTTCCCCGGCTTCGAGTTCCGGCCGACCGGGAAGGTCGACGGCCACCACGACATCGCCCGCTTCACGTGGGACCTGGTCTCCACCGCCGACGGTTCCTCGCCCGCCGCCGGTTTCGACGTCATCACCCTGGCCGAGGACGGGCGCATCGTCTCCGTACAGGGGTTCCTGGACCGGGCCCCGGGGGCCTGACGCCGCCGCCCCGGCCGCGCCGCCGCCCCGTGCGGCGGGGCGGCGGCGCGGCGGGCGCGGGACGGTGGC
>NZ_BAAATJ010000042.1:0-33735 GCF_039533345.1 Streptomyces glaucosporus
GTCTCGCGGAAGCCCGCAGGGCGTCCGCGGGTCCACCCGTACGGCCCCGCACCGCCACCCGGCGCCGCCGCATGACGGCGGCCCCGGGTGGTACCCATGTCCGCCATGGAGTGGTTCGAGGCGCCCGAGTACTGGCTGAGCCGACTGGTCCTCCAACGGGCCCTGGCCGTGGTCTACCTCGTCGCGTTCGTCTCGGCGGCCCTGCAGTTCCGCGCGCTGATCGGCGAACGCGGACTGACCCCGGTGCCGGACTTCCTGCGCCGGGTCCCCTTCCGCGCCTCTCCCAGCCTGTTCCACCTGCACTACTCCGACCGCTTCTTCGCGGCCGTGGCCTGGGCCGGCGCGGCACTGTCGGCGGCGGTCGCGCTGGGCGCCGCCGACCGTGTGCCACTGGCGGTGTCCATGCTGATGTGGGCGCTGCTGTGGGCGCTCTACCTGTCGATCGTCAACGTCGGCCAGACCTGGTACGCCTTCGGCTGGGAGTCGCTGCTGCTGGAGGCGGGCTTCCTCGCGGTCTTCCTGGGCAACGGGGACGTGGCGCCGCCGATGCCGGTGCTCCTGCTGATGCGGTGGCTGCTGTTCCGGGTGGAGTTCGGCGCGGGCCTGATCAAGTGGCGCGGCGACTCCTGCTGGCGCGACCTGACCTGCCTGTACTACCACCACGAGACCCAGCCGATGCCGGGACCGCTGAGCTGGTTCTTCCACCACCTGCCCAAACCGCTGCACCGGATGGAGGTCGCCGCCAACCACGTCACCCAGCTCGTCCTGCCCTTCCTGCTGTTCGCCCCGCAGCCCGCGGCGACCGTCGCCGCCCTGGCCATGATCGTCACCCAGTTGTGGCTGGTGGCGTCCGGCAACTTCTCCTGGCTCAACTGGATCACGGTCGTCCTCGCCCTGTCCGCCGTGGACGCCTCCCCCCTCTCCGGCTCCCGGGAGTACGGCCAGGTGCCGCCGTGGTTCGTCGCCGCCGTCATCGGGGTCACGGCGCTGGTGGTGGTGCTGAGCTGGTGGCCGGCGCGCAACCTGGTCTCGCGCCGCCAGGAGATGAACCGCTCCTTCAACCCCCTCCACCTGGTCAACACCTACGGCGCGTTCGGCAGCGTGACCCGGCTGCGCCACGAGGTGGTGATCGAGGGCACCGACGAGGAGCACGTCACCGAGGACACCCGGTGGCGGGAGTACGAGTTCAAGGGCAAGCCGGGGGACGTGCGCCGCCTGCCCCGGCAGTACGCGCCGTACCACCTGCGCCTGGACTGGCTGATGTGGTTCGCCGCGATCTCGCCCTCCTACGCGGCTCCCTGGTTCACCCGGCTGCTGCGGAAACTGCTGGAGAACGACCCGGACACGCTGCGCCTGCTGCGCGTCAACCCCTTCCCCACCACCCCGCCCGTCCACGTGCGCGCCCGCCTGTACCGCTACCGCTTCACCACCTGGCGGGAACTGCGGGCCACGGGCGCCTGGTGGGACCGCGAGCCGGTCGGCCCCTACGGGCGGACGGTCTCCCGGAGGGACGCGGCCCCGTAAGGCCGGACCGCCGCCCTCCGGGAGGAGCCGGTGCCGCTCAGGCGGCCGACGGGCTGGTCTCCGGTCCGCCGGGCAGGCGGGCCGTCTCGGGTGAGGAGGTGTCCAGCGGCACCGACGAGGGGTGCAGCACACCGAGCTGGACGGCCTGCCTCCGCAGCACGGCGTCCAGCGCCCAGTCCGCCGCCACCCGGATGCGGTTGCCCGGCATCGCGGCCAGGTGGTAGCCGCGGGTGACGAGGTTGGCGATCGGGCCCGACAGCGGGATGCCGAGGGGGTTCGCCGCGGCCTGGAGCCCGCCCAGGTCGACCACGAAGCCCAGGTCGCTGTGCTTGTACGGGCGGCGGGTGCCGATGCCGTAGGACGCCGCGACGTTGTTCGCGGCCGTCTTGCCCTGGCGGTGGGCGTGCTGGGCGGTCATCGGCGTGTACTGCCCCGGCTTGGTCAGGTCCGGCACCGCGGCGGCGTCACCGCAGGCGAACACGTCCGGGTGACCGGGGACGTTCAGGTACTCGTCGACCAGCAGCCGCCCCCGCTCGGTCGGCAGGCCGAGCTGCTCCACCAGCGGGTCGGGCCGCACCCCGACGCACCAGATCAGCGAGCGGGTCGGAAGCGTCTCCCCGGTGCTCAGCAGCACCCCGTCCTTGGTGGCCTCCTTCACCGAGGTCTGGGTGCGCACGTCCACCCCGCGCTTGCGCAGCACCCGGTGGGCGGTCTGCGCCAGCTTCTCGTCCAGGCCGGGCAGCACCCGGTCCGCGATGTCCATCAGGATCCAGCGGGGCCGGGCGTCGGCCCGCATGCCACCGGGGCCGCGGGCGTGCTGGCGGGCGAGGGAGTCGGTGAACATCTTGCCGTGCGCGGCCACCTCGGTGCCGGTGTAGCCCGCGCCGACGACCACGAAGGTGCAGCGCGCCTGGCGCTCCCGCGGATCCTCCTCCTCCGCGGCGAGGGCGATCTGCCGGCTGATGTGGTCGCGCAGGTACAGCGCCTCCGGCATGCCCCGGAAGCCTCGTGCGTGCTCGGCCACCCCGGGGATGGGCAGCAGCTTGTTCACGCTTCCGACGGTGAGGACCAGCCGGTCGTACCCCATCTGCCGCTCGCGGTCCTCGGGGTCGGTGTAGGTGATGGAGCGCCCGTCCAGGTCCACCGAGTGGACCTCGCCCAGCACCAGGCGCACCCTCGGCAGCGTTCCGGCCAGTGACACCGAGACCCGGCGGGGCTCCAGGATCCCGGCCGAGACCTCCGGCAGCAGCGGCAGGTACAGGAAGTAGTCGTTGGGGTTCACCAGAACGATCTCGGCCGCCCCGCGGAGCTTCCGCGACAGCGTCCTGGCCGTCTGGTAACCGGCGAACCCTGCTCCGACGATCACAATCCGGGAACGGCTCACGTGTGACTCCAGTCCTTGGGACCAACGGCCAGGAAAACCGCGTTTCCCGCCAGCGCCCGGGCAAACCCGGATGAAGCGTCCCCGCAGGCCGGAGCCCTTCCCGGCGGCCGCCCCGCGTCGGCCGTGGCCCGTCCCGCGGCGTCGGCGACCCTCCGTCCCCGCTACGCGGCGTAACACTCTCGCCACCCATGCGCCCGCCGGGCCATCGGGTTCCTTTTTCATGATCCGGTGCGCGCGAGCACCCCCCGAAATGCGGTATGGTTTCTGTGCGCGAACGGCGAGGGGGAAACCCCGAGCCGGGAGAGCACCGGGACGTGGCGCAGCTTGGTAGCGCACTTGACTGGGGGTCAAGGGGTCGCAGGTTCAAATCCTGTCGTCCCGACACTGGTCAGAGGCCCCTTGGGATCTTCCCAAGGGGCCTCTGACATCAGCGGCTGACATCAACCGGGGTCACTCGGGCGGCCGAGTGGCTTCCTCCCCCTCTCCCCCACCCTCCGGGCCCAGCGCGTCTTCCATCCGCTCGGCGGCTGCTCTGAGTGTCGTGTCCATCACGTGCGCGTAGGTGTCCAGCGTCATGGTGATCGTGCTGTGCCCCAGCGTCTCCATGATGGTCCGGGCGTCCACTCCCTGCGCCAGCAGGAGCGAGGCGCAGGTGTGCCGGAGATCATGCACCCGCACTCTGCGCACGTTCGCGTTACGGCAGAGCACGGTGAGCATCCGGTTCATGCTCCGCGGATCGGTCGGCCGGCCGGTGGGTGTGGTGAAGACCAGCCCGCTCGGTTGGTGCGGCAGCGGGTCCCACTTCAGCCCGGCCGCGGCCCGCTCGGTGCGCTGAACGGCCTGGTGCTCCCGGAGAGCAGCCACACACCGCCGGGGCAGGGAGACGGTGCGCTGGGAGCGGGCCGTCTTCGGGGTGCCGAAGACCAGCTCCTTCTTGATCCGTTGAAGATTTCGGCGCACCCGCAGTTGCCCCCGGTCGAGGTCGATGTCATCCCAGGTGAGTGCGAGCACTTCCCCGCGACGCAGGCCGGTGGAGACCAGCAGCAGCCACAGCGGGTACAGCCGGTGCGAACGAGCCGCTTTCAGCAGCATCCGCGCTTCGGTCCGGTCCAGCGGCCGTACTTCCTGCCGGGCGACGGTGGGTGTCTCCACGATGCGCGCCACGTTGCGCGCGATGAGTTCTTCCCGCATCGCCTGTTGCAGAGCGGACCGCAGTACGGCGTGGACGTACTGCACGGTGCGCGCGGACGGCCGCCGGCGGCAGCACCGTCCCTTGGCGCAGCACCTCCGCTCGTCCTCGGCGCGGTTCGCGTCCAGTCCCCGCAGGCAGCACAGGCAGCCGTCGCGGAACTCCGCGAGGAAGCGCCGTACGTCGGCGGGGCTGAGCCGGTTGAGCTTCTTCTTGCCGAGTGAGGGAGCGATGTACAGGCGGGCCATCACCTCGTAGCTCATGAAGGTGGAAGGCTTGAGCCGCACGGCGGCCACGGTCGCGAGCCAGTAGACGAGGTAGTCCCCGAACGGCATCGCGGAGGTGGCGGCAGGAATGCCCTGCCGGGTCTTCTCCTGGATCTCGGTGAGCTTCTCGGCTACCTCGGAACGGGTCTTGCCGTAGACGAACTTGCGAACGCGGGTGCCGTCCGGGCGGTAGACGTACGCGGCTGCCTGGTAACGGCCGTCCTTGCGTTTTGTGATGGTGCCTTCGCCATTGGCGCGGCGCTTGGCCATCAGGCAGCCTCCTGGAGCTTGGAACGGATGTACATGCGGAGCGAGTCAGCGGGGATGCGCCGGGAGCGACCCTCGGTGTAGCTGGGCAGGGTGCCGGAGCGGAGCAGGTCATAGACCTTGCTGCGGCTCATCCGCAGCGCGGCCATGACCTCGGGCACGGTGAGGACTTCGTAGGTGTCGGGCAGGGTTGGACTCATGCGGGCGTCTCTCCTCAGCGGCAAGCGACGGGGCAGGGCGCTGCCCCTTTCTCTGAGGTGCGCTACATCCGCCACGCCGCTACGGCGCAGGTCAGCGACGGGTTCGATGTAGCGGGACGGGTGCGTGTAGCGGATACGACCGCTTCGCGGACCGAAACCGGCCGCCCCGGGCGCGTGGCCCGGGGCGGCCGGACGTAGCCGCTACAACCGGTGGGATGCGCTACGCGCTCACGTACTGTGAGCTGGGGTGTAGCGGCTGGAGCGGATGTAGCGCAGTTTCCGGAGGGGGCGGGCAGTAGCGGGTCCAGGCGTCGTGCAGGTCCTCGGCGTGGTAGCCCTTGAGGACCCCGCCGGCGGTGCGGATGTTGCGGGAGGCGATCGGCTCGCCGTCGGCGGTAACGTACTGGCCGAGCATCCGCGACAGGCGGCGGGAGTCCAGCGGGCGGCCGTCCAGGTCGGCCCAGGGGGCGTCCTCCAGGGCGTTGAGCCGGTCCAGGATGGCGACGGTGGGCAGCTTGTCCACGCCGATCAGCACGTGGTCGCGCAGATCGGTCAGCAGCCGGATACCGAGGCTGGCCTTGTCGTTGACCTGGGATGCCTTAACCAGCGTCAGGCAGGCTTCCCGCGCCCGCCGGGGCCAGGCGCCCCCGGCGGCGTCCGCCACCGCGATCAGCGGTTCCCACACGTCGGCGGGCCGGTCGGTGACCCCCTCGGGCAGTTCCGGGTAGGCGTCGGCCACCTGCTCCTGCACGGTGGTGGCCCAGACGGCGAGCCGGTCGCGCAGGGCGTTGCCCTCCTTGACGTGGAGGCGGGTGCGGAACGGCTCCACCTTCTCGTTCCGGGCCCGGCGGCGCATGCGGATGATGACCGAGCGGGTCAGGATCGTGTCCGGCAGACTTCCGAGCCCGGCGACGGCCACCGCGCAGAACGAGGGGAAGCCCTGCACCTGCTGGTTGGCGCCGTCCCCCACGCACCGGTACATCACCCGGCCCCGGGTGTGCCCGGCGTTGAGGAACCCGCGGAGCTGTTCGTTCTCCCCGGCCTTGGGCCCGAAGACGGTGTCGATCTCGTCGAACAGGATGGTGGGGCGCCCGCCGTCCAGGCCGGCCACCGACCGGAACAGCGCGGCGGCGGAGGCATCCACCGCGGCCATGGCGCGCGGTACCAGGGTTTCCACCACTTCCAGCGCCCGCGACTTCCCCGACCCAGGCTCAGGTGAGAGGAAAGCCAGGCGCGGGGTGGAGTCGAAGGCGTCCAGTAGGTGGGCGTGGGCGTCCCATAGTGTCACCGCGACGTAGGCGGCCTCGGTGGGGAAGACGTTGAAGCGCCGATGGAAGCGCTCCACCTCGTCCAGCAGCTCGGCGCCGTCGAGGGTGGTGAGCTGGGGCGTGGTCATGCGGCGTGCCTGCTTTCGGTGCGGTGACGCAGGGGACAGTTTTCTCGGTGGGCGGCGTGGGCGTCGATGAGCGTGAGCACCCTGTGGTGGCCAATGGCGCTGCGGTCGTGGCCGCACGCGCACCAGGACTGGGCGGTGGGCACGGCACCGCGGCCGGGCGCGGCAAGGTGCAGCCACGCGATCGGGTACCGGCCGTCCCCAAGGCGCGGGCCGGAACGAGAAGTGGACGGCCTTCGGCCGACGTCCTTTGAGGCGCCGTCGGCCGTACCGGGCGCGGGTGGGTCGGCGGCGGGTGGCCGGTGCGGGGCGGGGAGGCTCTTCAGGCGGGCAGCAGCGGGGCGGATCATGCCGTCCTCCGCCGCGGGTTGTGGGCGATGGACCAGTCCAGTCCGGAGCGGAGGGTGGCGCGGCACTCGGCCGGCGGCAGACCGGCCGCCTCCCCGGCTGCCTGAAGAGCCTCCTCCACCACATCGCGGGGGAGGTCGCCGGATGCGACGAAGCGTCCCAGGGCGCGGGCGGCCCGCAGCAGCGCGGCGTTCCGCCCGCCCTCGGCGGTGGTGGCGACGACCGCCGTCTCGTTGCGCAGCGCGGCTGCGGCGTACCGGGTGGCCCGGGTGGTGGCCGCGACCGGCACCACCCGGGCAGCGGGCCGCGGCGCGGGTGTCAGGGCGGCCAGCAGCCAGTCGGGCAGTGGGGCGACCGGGGCGTCTTCGGTTACCTCGTACCGGCGGCCGTCGACGGTGGAGCCGGGGGCGACGACGTACCCGCCCCAGGCGCGAGTGTCGATCTTCGGCGCGAGCCTGCCCTTGGTGCTGGGCAGCCGCACCCCGGGCGGGGCGGTGAAGTACAGGTGCCGCCCGCCGCCCGCGGTCCGCACGGTGAGGGTGGTGGGGACGACCTGCCCGGCGCGCTCGCAGAGCGCCGCAAAGGAGGTCACGCCGTCAGGCGTTCCTTTGGGGTCTCCCGGCTTGAGCTGGTCGAGGTCGACCACGACCAGCCCGGAGGGGCCGGTGGCCACCCCGATGCCGTACGGGCGTGCCGTCCACGCCTGCCGAATGCGGGCCGGATCGGTGGTGGCGCGCTGCTCGGGCGTGCGGTGCCCATGGGCGCAGCGGCCGGTGCGCCGGCAGCGGGCCGCGGCGTGCCCGGTGGGGACCTTGGTGCCGGGGCGGAGAGGGAAGACGTGCCAGCCGCGTCCGGCGGCGGCCAGCGCTGCGGCCAGCAGCGCGGAGCGTGCGTCATGGGTCATGCTGGAGACCTCCAACAGTTCTGTAGGGACTGGTGGGCCGGAGCGGGCCGCACGGTCTTTGGCGAGAGGTGGCGGCCCGCTCCGGGCGTCACTTGCCCTTGGGACGGGCGAGCTGGAAGAAGGTGCCGATGCCGACAGGGCCGGCCAGGGTGCCGAGCAGGGCGGCGGTGCGGGCGGCGAACTCGAACAGCGCGATGCCCGCGGCCACCAGGCCGATGAACCCGAAGCCGGCGGCCAGGCCGATGGCGAGCGGCACCGCGTAGGCGGTGGCCGGGCGGCGCGGGGCGGGGGCGTGGACGATGACGACGGTGCGGTCGTCTAACTGCCGGTAGAGGTCGGCGGGCAGGTGCGGGAGGTTGCCCCCGGTCGGGCGCGGGTACGGTTCGCGGCGGGTCATAACGGTCTCCTTAGGCGGTCGGGTTCGGTAACGGTGCGTGTCCGCAGTGGGGTGGCTACTGGGTAGCGGGTAGTGGGGTCCCCAGTAGGAAAGCCGCTTTCAGATGGCGTGTGGGGGGTGTTGGGCATGCGTAGTGGGTAGCGGGGCGGGCCCCACTACCCACTACGCAGTAGCTGTGTGTGATGGACCTCAGGCGTGGTCGGGGTGGACGTAGACCGAGTGCGGCCCGTTGTCCCGGTAGACCAGCTCGCCGCGCTTGACGGCGGCCCGCAGGGCAGCGCGGACGGTCTTGCGGTCCTTGCCGACCAGCTCCGCGACCGCCGACGGCTTCAGCCCCATGGCACCGGCGGACTCGATTGCGTCGATGGCCTGGGCCAGCCAGGGCGGGCCGGCGTCCGGGGCGTGCTGCGGCGGCTCGTTCTGCCCGCGGAGGGCGGAGAGGTTCAGCCCCGGCCGCCGGGGCGCGGGCGGCTCCTCCTGCTCCTGCCGTTCGGGCGGGGGCGGGGTGCCGGGTTCGTCGGTGGTGCCGAAGGTCTGGTCGATCTCGGCCATCAGCCGGGCGGCCAGCGCATCAGCGTCGGCGTCCGGCTCCTGCTCCGGCCGCTCCGCTCGCAGGGCGGAGAGGTTCAGCCCCGGCCGGGCCGCGGGCTGCGGTCCGGCGGTGTCGGTGTCCGATCCCGTGCCGGTGGTGTGGTGCAGCCAGGCGGTGCGGTCCGCCTCCCAGCGGCGGGCGTACGCCTCCCCGGCCGCGGCGGCGGACGGGGCATCCAGGATGGGGTGCAGGTGGGCGGTGGCGGCGGTAATGTCGCGGATCTGGTCGGGCAGGATCCGCCACGCCTTGAACACCCCCACCCCGGTCTCCGGGGTGCTAAGGAAGCCGGAGCCCTTGTAGGGGGCCTGGTCCACCCGCAGGCCGCGGCTGCCGGGGAACATCCGGTTCAGGTCCATGCCCTCGGTCTCACCCCCGGTCAGCGCCACGCGGACCTTGGCTTCCCGGCGGATCATCAGGTTGCCCAGCACCGAGCCGGTGGCCCCCAGCGCGGTCAGCACGGTGCGCACTCCCATGGCGCGGGCGATGCGGATGACCTCCAGGATCTTCCCGGCGAGTTGGCGCAGGGTGCGGTCGGTGCTGGTGAGGATCTCCGCGCCCTCGTCCACCACCAGCATGATCTGCGGAATCTGCGGGCTGACCGGCAGCAGGTCGGTGTTCGCGCGGGCCATGAGGTCCTGGTAGACGGTCTTGCGGTGGCGGGCGATCCGCAGCACCGCATCCAGCATGACGGTGGCTTCCTCGTGGGTGGCGGCCAGCCAGTCGATGCCGGGCCGCACCGGGGCCCCGTCCGGTGCGGTGAGCTGCCCGGACAGCGCGGGTAGCACCCAGGGCAAGCCCGCGCTGCCGGCGTTGAGGTCGATCACCCAAGTGAGCACGTCGGTGGCGCGGGCGAACCCGGCCAGGATGACGTGCACCATGTTGGTCTTACCCGACCCGGTCGGGCCGACGACCAGGGCGCACTGCTCGCGCAGGTAGGTGCGGATCTCCTCGGCGTTGGTCCGATACCCCCACGGAATCCCAGTCAGCACCGACAGGGGCCCGTAGTCGGTGGGGTAGGTGCGCTCCTCGGCCAGCACGTTGACCGTGGCCACGTCCAGGATCACCCTCCCCTGGTGGATGCCGGGGGAGGCGGTGGCGGTGCAGCCGTGCGGCAACCGCGCGTCCGCGGACAGCTTGGGCGCGTCCTTGGCGATCCGATCGTAGGTGGCGCCGCCGGGCGGGAGCTCGGCGTCGATGCTGAAGCCGGTGCCGGTGGGCCACATCTCCACCGCCAGCACCCGCACCGTGATCCCGCACACCCGTTGGATGCGGTCGACCCATTCGGCGGCGATGGCCCGGTGGTCGGCGGACAGCTCGGCGGCCACCTGCCGCTCGGCCGCGGCCAGGGCCTCTTCTTCGCGGGCCTCCTCGTACAGGGCGGTGGAGTGGGTGGCGGTGCCGATGCCGACGCCGAGCGCGGCCAGCGAGCCCAGCGCGGTCCAGGACAGCGGGGTGGTGGCCATCGCCCAGGTGGTCCAGCCGGCGCCGAGCAGCCAGCAGGCGGCGCGGGTGGCCACCGTGCGGCCGGCGTTGCGGGCGCGGAGGCCGGCGATGGTGTGGCCCAGGGCGCCGGCGGCGCCGATGGCCAGGGCCCAGCCGGGCGGCATGGCGGTGGCGGCGCCGGTGGTGGCGGCGGCGAAGGCGCCGGTGGTGGCGGACAGGGCGCCGGTGATGGGTCCGTGGCCGGCTGCCCAGTCCCACACCGGCCCACCGGCGAGCTGCGTGCCCGTGGTGTTGTTGGTGGTCATCAGACGTTCCAGCCCTTCTCGGCCTCGGTGCCGTTGCGGGGGTCCTCGTGCCGGGCGATGTCGGGTTCGTGGACCTGGCGGAACAGCGGGCCCAGGTCCTCGGCCTTGTCGATGGCGGCCACCAGCGCGGCGTAGATGTCCTCGAACCCGGCGGCCACCTCCTTCTCCAGCGGGAACTCCTCATCAGCGCGTTCGGCCAGGATGCGGAAGGTGTTGGCCATCGAGGTCAGCGCGGCGGGGAGGTTTTCGACCATGGCCAGGATCTCCATGGCCCCGTCGGGCTCATAGGTGCGGGCCGCGTTCTCCATCTCGGCGGCGGCCTCTTCGAAGCGGAAACCAGACACGGACACAACCTCCACACGGTTGTTGGGGTGGGTGGGGCGCAGGTGGGCGGGGCGCTGCACGCGGTCCCCCACCTCGTTGGGGTCTTTCTCGGCCGCGGCATCGGCGGCGGCCTCCTCGGCGGCGAGCCGGTCACGGATGGCCGCATCCCGCTGCGCGCGCTCGTGTCGGGCCCGGCCGACCAGGTGCCGGTACAGGCGGCGGCCGGGATACATCAGCCATCGCCAGCCCAGCCGGCGGCCCAGCGGCGTGGACAGCAGCCCGACCAGTCCGAGGGGGGCGGCCAGCAGCGCGGCCAGCAGGCGGCGGCCGTGGAAGCAGGCCGCGGAGCGCCACAGTGCCCACCTGGCCGCCCGTCGCAACGGCGCCCGCCGGAGCGCGGCCCGACGAGCAGCGACCGCACTGGCGGTGCGGGCATCACGGACCGCCCGCCCCCGGCCAACGGCCCGGTCCCGGGCGGTACGGGCCCGATCCAGGGCCCGGGCGAGCATCCGTCCGCCCCGCCCGCCAGCGGAAAGCCGGGCGGCGGTGCGGGCGGCCGGGCCCTGGGCGCGGCGGGCATCGGCCACTGCCCGCCGGGCGGCGGTGGTCTGCGCCCGCTGCTGCGCGCGCGGCGGCGCTCCGGCCCGCTGCCCGTCCCGCAGCGCTCGGATCTGCCGGGCCCGGTCGACCAGACCGCCCCGCCCGGCCGGCGACCGGCGGGCGGAGCCTGTGCCGGAGCGGCCCCGGCCGGTGGCCTTCCCGGCCGATACGGACGGTGCCGGGATGCGGTGCCCGGCCACCGCCCGGGTGGACGAGCCGTTGCCCCGGCGCAGCCGGCCCGTACGGCCGGACCTGGTGGACGTCCCGCCGCTGCCCTGTCGCGGGACGGCGGAGGCCGTGCGGTGGCCGGCGCGGCGGGCCTCCCGCTCCGAGCCAGGGCGGCGGGTGCGGGTGGCGGCGGCGGTGCCCAGCACCACCGCGACGGTGGCCGCCACCGCGGCGGCGACCGGCCCGGCGGCCAGCGCCGCAGCGGAGACCGCGCCCACGGTGGTGTTGGCGCCGGAGAGGGCCAGCGGCACCACCGGCCACCCGCCCGGGGTGTGCCCGGCCTCGGCACTGGCGGCAGTAGAGGGCGGGGCCTGCTCGACCACTGAAGCGGACGACGCGGGCGCAGGGGCGGGGTCGGTCTGGGGCGGGGGTGTCGGAGGGATGGTGACATCGGTCATGCTGGGGTCCTCCATCTATCTGGGTGGGGACCGGCGCGGCCAGTGCTGGCAGGCAAGGGGCCGCGCCGGGACAACGTCCGAGCAGGGGTTTTCAGGCGGCCAGCGCCGGGGCGTCGGCGCAGGGCACGCAGGAGCCGAGCGAGGCGGGGATGACATAACCGGCGTCCCGCCCGCACACCGGGCAGGTGCGGCGTGCGGCGTTCGCCCGCTCCAGGGCCGCCCACCGCGCCGGGGTCATCGGGCGGACCGGCTTGGCGGCGTCGATGCGGTACAGGTAGGCGATCAGCGGGCTGCGCCGTCGGCGTGGGCGCCGCAGCTCGGCGGCCACGCTCTGGCCGCCGGGGCGCAGCCCCAGCGCCCGCAACTGGCGGCGGGTGGCCAGCCCGTCCGGAGCCAGGTGCCAGGAGTAGACCGGCAGCGTCATGGGGTGTTCTCCTCCTGAGACATCACCGCGCCCCAGGCGGTCCGCACCCGCTTCTCACCTCCGACGAACCCGGCCTCCCGGAAGGCGGCCACCGCCTGCCGATAGGACATCGGCGGATCGACGGAGTAGCGCAGGTGCCGCAGCACCACGATCAACTGCGCGTCGGTCAGCGGCTCGCCCGGCCGCGGGACCGGAACGCCGGCGACGGCGGCGACCTCCTCCAAGGTCACGGCCCGCTCCACCGGCCACCACACCACCTCGCCCGGGGACGGCGCACCCGGGGGCGTCACGGCCGTCACACCCCCCGCCGTCACGCCCTCCCCCTCGGGCAGTCCGTTCGGCCCGTCCGGGGCGCTGGCCTGCGTGTCCTCGGCGTCACGGCCACCCGTGACGCCCTCCCCTTCGGCGGCCCCACCGTCCCGCGCCGACGGCGGCGCCACAGCAGGCGTCACGGCCGGTGTGACGGAAGGCGTCACAGCCTCCACGGCCGGCGTGACGGGCACGGTGAACATCTCCCCCAAGGCGGCGTCCGCCCCAGCGGTAAGACGGTCACGCTGAACGTCCAGCAGCCGCCCACCCAGCGCGGCATCACCGGCGCCGACCGTGCGGGCCAGCTTCCAGGCGGTGCGCTCGGCCTTGGCCCGCGCCTTCTCATCCGGATGGTTCACCGCGACCGCCCGGTGATAGGCCAGCTCCCGCACCACCGCCGCGGCCTTCGCTTCGGCCTCGGCGTCGCGGCCGTCGGTGTGCACCACGATGCGCCGGGCCAAAAACGCCATGCCCTCGGCGGCCACGCACATGCCCATCGGGGTGAGGGCGTAGATGACCGTGCGGGCCGGGTCCGGGGCGGCCATGGCGGCCATCACCGAGGCGGCGGCCGGCAGCGCCCACAGCCCGACCCGGACCGGCCAGGGGGAGGACTGGCCCAGCATGGTCAGCCCCAGCAGCACCAGGCCCAGCACGGCGGTGGCGCCCTCGCCGGCCGCCACCGCACCGAGCGCGGTGCCGGTGCCGTAGGCGTGGCCGATGTTGCTGAACGTGCCGATGCCGCCGGCCACCCCGGTGAGCAGCATGGGCACGAACGCGGCCGTCAGCACGGTCTTCTGCGTCTTGGTCAGCGGCTTGCGGGTCTGCTGCGTGCTCATGCCGCACCCCCGATCACCGCGATGGCGGCGGCGAGGAGGAGCAGGGCGCCACCGGCGCAGGTCAGGTCGACCGCGCGGCGCAGACCGGTGTACTTGGCGACCGCCAGCCGGGACAGGCCGGCGATGTCGGCGGCCAGGTCCCGGGAGGCGGCGGTGGTGATCTCCTCGGGCGGCAGGGTGGCCCACAGCGGAAAGCCGTGCCGGCCGCGCAGGTTCGGCCGCACCGACCGCAGCAGCAGGCCGGCCGCCGCGACCAGCAGGCCCGCGCCGAGCCCGCCCACCGCGCAGGCCGCCGGGGTCAGGGGCAGGTCGCGGGCAATGGTCCAGGCGCCGGCCAGCACCGCGCCGACGAACGCCAGCAGCAGGCCGGTCTTGGTGTCGGTCCGCGCGATCTCCGCCCTCGCCTCGGCGTGCGCGGCCCTCAGGGTCTGGTCGGTGGTGCTCATGCGGCACCTCCCGACAGCGTCATCCCGGCCGCGTGGTTGGCCAGCGCCCGCCGCGCGGCCAGCACCTTCCGACGGGCCCGGCGCAGGCGGCGGGCGTCCAGCTCGGTCGGCGTGCGGTCCAGGGTGGTGATCTGCGCGTCCAGCAGCTCGACTTCTGCCAGGATGAGCGGCATCTCCCGCTCGATCGCACCCAGGTCGGCGGTCGACGGCTCCCCGTCGCCCGGATCGGCGGCAGTAACCGCCCGAAGTGCCATGCTGTGCTTCATGGGTCGTGGACTCCTTCAACACAAGGAACGGCCCAGCAAGAGCGGCCCCGGTGGTAGCGCACCGGGGCCGCGGCCGTAGAACCAGAACATCCGGCTCCCCTCGGCGCTGCTCGTGCGAGACGAGCAGCGGAGGCAACCGGCCGCAGTACACGAAGCACCGCGGAGAAAGTTGTGATCGTGCAGATGTCTCCTTCGGGAGCGTGCTCCCGTTCCAGGCATATGGAGACATGACCTTTCGGTCTAAGCCCTCCCGAAGTGACCAGGGTCGGGTGCGCCCTCGGCCCGCTCTGTCCCGGGCCCCTTGCCGCATGTCTGAGCAGCCCAAAGAAGGGCCTCGAATCCACAGTCCTAGGACTGCGAGCGACCGAGCAACACCATGGCGCACAGTCCCAGGACTGTCAACAGTCCTGGGACTGTGCTTCACTGGCCGCATGGAAAGGAGTCCTGAATGACCCCCAAGTGGCGAGAACTCGCGGACAAACTGGCCGCCCAGATCAGGGCCGGTGAGTACGCGCCCGGCCAGCAACTACCGCACATCCGGGAGCTGGTCGAGGCGGGCGAGGGCTCCAAGTCCACCGTCCACGCCGCCTACAAGGCACTGGAGGCGGAAGGGCTGGTCACCTCCTCCCGTGGCCACGGCACGGTGGTGCGCCAGCAGGTGCCGCTGAAGCGGCTCGGCATCGCCCGGTACGACAAGGCCAAGTGGCGCGACGGCGGCGAGGTCGCCTTCATCGCCGACCGCGTGGCCTCCGGACGGCCGTACCAGCGCGGCGAACAAACCCAGACGGTCAGCCTGGTCGAGGCTCCGCCGGCCGTCGCAGAAGCCCACGGCCTGCCGCCCGGCGCCCCGGTCTACGCCCGGGCCCGGCTGGTGAAGGAAGGCGACCAGCCCACCCACACCCTGACCAGCTACTACCGGCCCGAGCACGTCGAGGGCACCCGGCTCGTCGACCCCACCCCCGGTCCGGCCGGCAAGGGCGGCGGCTTCCGCGTCCTGTACGACGCGGGCTACGAGATCGACCACATGCGCGAAGAACTCTTCGCCCGCATCCCCACCCCCGAAGAGGTGAAGCTGCTCCAACTGCCCGCCGGGGAACCCGTGGTCGAGCTGCACCGCACCACCTACACGGCCGACGGAACCGTGGTGGAGTACGCCATCGGCGTCCACGCCGCCTCACGGTTCGCCTGGGTCTACGACTTCAAAGTCCCCGACTCCACCCAGCAGGAGGAAGGCCAGTGATCTCGGAACAGGCTTGGCAGGACGCCCAAACCCTGTGGGACTTCCACCGAATGCACCACGAGCCGCGCCCGTGCTCGGTCGGCATCGGCCTGGGCAGCCACGACCTGGGCGTGGCCGACACCGCGGCCGACCTCTACCACCGCGGCCTGATACCGCTCATCGTCTTCACCGGCGCCACCAGCCGCACCACCCAGAAGCGAATGCCCCGGGGCGAGGCCGTCCACTACCGGGAGCGCGCGGTGGAGCTGGGCGTTCCCGAGGAAGTCATCCTGGTCGAGCCGAACGCCCGGAACACCGGCGAGAACATCCGCTTCTCCCGCGCTGTGCTCGAAGAGCGGCACATCCCCGTCTCGTCCGTCCTGCTGATCAGCAAGCCGTACGAGGAACGCCGCGCGTACGCCACCGCGCGCAAGCTCTGGCCAGACGTCGAGTGGGTGTGCGCGTCTGCACCCTTGACGTTCTCCGAGTACGTCGAATCGATCCAGGACCCGCGCCTTGTGATCGATATGTTGGTCGGGTCCCTGCAACGCCTGCTGCTCTACCCCGCCCAGGGCTTCATGGTCGCCCAGGACGTACCCGAAAACGTGCGCCACGCCTACGAGCGCCTTGTTGCTCAGGGCTTCACCAGCCGACGCATTCCTCAGGAAGCCACGAGCAACGGCGGGATGAGAAGCGCAGAGCCCAACTCCGACGCATCACGGCCGATGCCCGGGTAACAAGCTTCCTACAGATTCAAGCCGTCCTCACTCTCCACCTAACCTGCTCAGACGAAGATCGAAAACGGCTCCCTGCCAGCCCAGCATTGCGTTTCAGGGGCGCGCAGACACAACCCGAGTTTTCACAAATGGCGCATTTTGTTAGTGACACGCGCTGTTCATGAACGGCAGGATGTGGGCTGCTCCTACCGTCTGGCCCTGGAGGTCTGATGAACGCAAGGTCGCACCCGCTGCACAAAAGAGCAGCCATCTCCGCAGCAGCTGGGGCACTTTCTCTGGCAACAGTAGTGGCAACTGGGAGTTCCGCTCACGCTGCAACGAGCTGGAGCGCAACAGGCACTCAGGCCGACGTGGTTGGGGCCTATGCCTACGGAACCATCGACAACACCAACACCCACACAATTGTTCGCGTAGTCATTAGGGACTCAGTCTCAGATGGCGCTAGCGCACGTGTTTATTTCCGCTGGCGTTACGGCGAAGGCAGCACATCCGGGGCATACACACTGACCGCCTCTGGGTACATGGCGGAGAATAGCAAGACATACAGCATAGAGCGAGGACGGTTGGATAGTTGGGACCCGTTCGAGGTCATGGAGTGCAAAGTCGACAACGGGGAGGAAGTCGATTGCGGGGGCTGGGATACACCATTTCAGTAAGCCCTAACCTTGATCTCCCAGCGGTGGCGAGTGGGTGATCAAGCCGTCAGTTCGTCCCCGTTTGCTCCGCGTACCGCGGACGCAGCAGTTGACGGGCCCCGGAGGGAAGACTCGCCGGGGCCCGCAGCTTTCTGTCAGCCGGTCAGCGGCGCATGCCCCTGGTCGCCCGGCGGGCCTGCCTCTTCCCTTGTAGTTCACACTGGTGCCGCTGATCCTGCCGTCGAAGGTGCGGTCGTAGGGCGGTGGAACGCAAGACACGCCTGATGCCGCGTACCTTCAGCTCAAGCGTTGCTTGCGGTGCGGCCTGCCATGTTCGTTCGGCGGATGAGTATGCGGAGTTCGGCCGGGGTGGGCCAGGGTGCGGCTCGATGGATCATGCGGTGGCAGTTGGAGCAGATCAGGGCGAGGTCCGAGAGCCTGGTTGTCCCTTCGCCTGCTTCGTGTAGGGGCACTACGTGGTGGCACTCGATGTAGCCTTCGCCCCGTTCGCCGTAGACCACGCCGAAGTCGAAGTCGCAGACCTCACAGGCCAGGGTGCCGCCCTTCTTCAGCACTGCGGCGATCTTCTTGGCGCGCAGTCCCTTGTTGCGCTCGCGCGTCCGGTGGCGCCGGTACAGGACCCGGCCTTCCGGCGCGCTGTACTCCTCCTCATCCTCGTCGTCCTGCTCGGGCAGCACCGGCTGGAGGGTGCCAGCCCGCAGGCCGTCACGGAGGAGTTGCGCGGCCTGGGCCATCTCCGCCGGCCTGGTGAGGAAGTCGTGCAGGACCTCCAGGTCCAGCCGACCACCGTTGGTGGGCTTTCCCCGGTAGTCGGGGTGGTGCGTGGCGATGTCGTGGGTCTTGCGCGCCGCGCCGTTGCGGTTGCGGTAGGTGGCGGCCCGCTCCTCCTCGGGGTAGGCGGCGAGGAGTTGTAGGAGGTCGGACAGTTCGGCGATGCGGGGGTCTTCCGCGTCCAGCCCCTTCCACCCGTTCTGGGCCACGACGTCGCAGGCCAGGATCAGCTCGTCCCGTGTCCACTTCGGGTTGCGGGAAGCCCTGACGGTGAAGCCCTCGCGTCTGAGCCAATCGACCGCATGGCCGATCCCACCGCTGAGCTGCTTCGGCGTCAGCGGCGCGCCATGCTGGTGCTTGTGCGCTACCCCGGCGATGGCCTTCGAGTCGTACTCCCTGCCCTCGTGGACGAGCACGTACGTCCGGGCCTCCCTGTAGCCGTACAAGTCGAGGAACGCTTCACGGCCAAGCTCGTCGTACTCCTCAAGAGTCTTCAGGATGTCGTCCCGCGAGATTGCTCCCCTAACCATGAGGCGGAGTCTAGGTGCCGGGTACGACACCCCGTCAGGTCAGCAGCACAACGATGTTCTGTGCTTCGCACAGACCGCGGTGACGGCTGTGCTGGGACCAGTTTGGGACCACACGCTGTGCGCGGTAATGAACAACCCCAGCTCGACGGAACGGCGAATCGTGTCCCGCAGTGCACCTGACCTACGGAAACGTCTACCGCGATGATCTGGGGGTCAAGCGTTGCAGGGTGGGCGCTCTGACATCAGCGGCTGACATCAACAGACACGTACGTCGGTGGACGTCCACGTCGCGGAGGGCGGAAGTCAGGCGGTCCCGGCGCAGTCTCTATGCGGCGGTCAGCAGGTTGGCACACGCCTGGGGGTCAAGGGGTCGCAGGTTCAAATCCTGTCGTCCCGACGGTGCTGAAAGGCCCGCCGGTTTGGACGGAAAGTCCAGGCCGACGGGCCTTTTCGCCTTGTCCGGCGCGGTTCTGCCCCACGAGCGGAGGTTCCGCCCGGTCGGTCCGCCGGGGCCGGCGGGTGTCCGTCGGGAGTCGATCACGCCCGCGCGGCTCGTCGCGGGGTGAGTTCTCAGCCCGGCCGGTTCCCCACGTGTCCCGGCCGTCCGCGGTGCCGAGGGGGGCCGCGGCGGCCATACCCGCCATCGCGATGTCCCGGCTCGGCGGGCACGGTGCTCCGACCGCGCCGAAGCCGGCCGTCGGAGGCGTCCCGAGCGCGGCGCCCAGGGGTACCGGCAGATCCGGCCGCCGGTACACCGACCGGGGCGCCGAGGCCGTCCGAGGCGTGCGGGCGGAGGCCACCACGTGCACGGCCCCGGAGGGGAAGAAGACGGAGCACGGGACGAGGAGTCCGGACAGCGGGAGACGCCCGGGTCACGGCGAGGCCGCGCCCCCGTCGGGCTCGGGGACGTCGTCTTCCGGGACGGCGACGAGAAAGGCGGCGCCGGTGCGAGGAAGGTCGTCGTGTCCGCGGCCGGCACCGTCACCGGGCCTCCGAAGACGGTCGACGCCGTGGCGTCCGTCCGGCAGGCCGGACACGCGGTCCCTCCGGGACGCCCGCCTCGATACGGACGTGCCGGTACCGGTCGCTGCCGGTCGGCGGGTCGGTGCCCCGCTGCCGACCCGGCCGGAACACCGGACAGGGAGACGCATCCCGGCCGCCCGGCCTTCCGGCGAGACGTCAAACGGCGGCACACGTCCCGGAGTCCGGCGCGAATCCGGTGGAGCCGGTAGAGCCGGTGCTCCCCCGGGGCTCCGGTGCCGCCCGTCCTCCCCCGTCCCGTTCCGCCCTGACCGCGGCCGGGATTCTCCGGTGCCGGTTCGAATCCGCGCCCCGGCCCCACGGTCGCCGGAACGAGCCCTCCCCGGACGGCGGACGGCGGTGTCGGCGGGAAGGGGGACGGCACCCCTTCGAAGGAGCGGTGCATCCATGAGCGCAAGAAGGCGACCGGCCCGCGCGGTCGCGGCAGGAGCGGTCCTGTGCGCCGTCGTGGGTCTGGGAACGGTCACCGCCCCGGGCGCCTCGGCGGCCATCCACCGGGGCCGCCCTCCGGGCAAGTCCCGCGTACTCCAGCACATGGAGTGCGGGGGCGGGATCCCGTTCCCGAGCGGGGTCCGGCCGACCTCCTACAGGTTCAACCGCCGGGTGAGCCCCCTGGAACAGGACCGGCAGCCACTTCTCCGTGCGCCACGACGCGAAGCACAAGGGCACCTGACCGGACGTGGCGCCGTCGCCGCCGCACGGGTCCGTCACCCCCGGGTCATCCTCCTGGAGAGGGACCGGCGTCTGTCCTCCCAGAACTCCCCCGCGTTCCGCGCGATCGCCCCGCCTTCCCCACCCGCGCGTTCGAGCAGTACCAGGCCGACCCCGATGACCCCTTCGAGCAGGGCCTTCAGGACGGGGTGGCTGGTTCTCCGGTGCTCGCTCAGGAGGACCTCCACGAAGTGGGCGAAGTCCCGGCCGTCGATGCTGCACTCGTCGTCGACGACGGGCCCCAGGCCGGAAGGCGTTCCGAAGACCTCGGCCAGTGCCGACGCTTCCGCGTGGAACACCCTGGCCACGGTGTTCGCCGGGTTCCAGACGTCGATGTCCCCGATGAGGAAGAAGCAGCTCACTCGTTCCGTCCGATCCTTGCGCCGAACTCCGGGTTCCGGGGACGCGCACACACCGACGGCTCGTCTCCCCTCGTGTGCTGCGCCCCCTCCCGGGGACATCATCCACCCGGCCCTTCCCGTCCTGGAGGCGAACGGCGGCTTCCGTCGCCGGCGGCAGGGGACGGTCCTGCCGCCGGCGCCCGGCACGACAGGGGTCCGGTTCCGCCAGGATCCCGTGCCGCCCCGGGGCGGCACCGCGAAACACGTCCCGGTCCCCGCCCCTCGAACGGCGGCCCTCCGGTTGGCGGCCGGGGCACGGTCCGCGAACGCTGGGATCCACCCCTCGTCCGAGAGGAGCAGAACGGATGACGGCCCTCTCACGCCGCTCCCTGCTCGCCGCCCTGTCGGGCGCCGCCGGATCGGCTCTCCTGACCGCGGCGCCCCCCGCGGCGGCCGGTACCACCACCGGAACCGTCCTGGCCGCCCTCACCCGCGCCGCCCGTCCCCTGCGGAGCACCGAGCCGTACGGCGACCTGGGCGATCTGCGCCCGCTGGGGGCCGCGATCGGCGAGGTGCCGGTCGTCGCGCTCGGCGAGGCGGCACACGGGGCGCACGAGCTGTGCGCCCTCAAGCACCGCGTCTTCCGGTACCTCGTCCTCGAGAAGGGCTTCACCACTTTCGCCCTGGAGACGAGCTGGACCTCCGGCCTGCGGCTCAACGACTACGTGCGCCACGGCATCGGCGATCCCCGTGCCGTCATGGCCGAGGAGTTCGGGGGCGGGGCCTTGCCGTGGGGCGTCCACGAGTACTTGGAGCTGATCGAGTGGATGCGCGCCCACAACCTGCGCCGGCCCGAGGCCCCCGTCGAGTTCATGGGGAACGACATCGCCCACCCGTACGTCCCCGAGGCCCTCTTCCGGGACGTGCTCGACCACGCCCTGCGGCACCATCCCGCCCTGCACGCGGAGCTCACCGGGCTCTACCGCGAGCTGCGCGCCCACTCCACCACCGCGGAGTTCGGCGCCCTGCCCCAGACCGAACGCCGGCGTCTGGCCGAACAGGCCCGCAGGGCGCGGCGCCTGCTGGCCGGACCGGGCGGCTCCGGCCGCTCCGCGCACGAGTGGGCCGTGCAGCAGGCCCGGGTCATCGCCCAGACCGCCACGCTGCTGGCCTTCGACCTCGGCGACCCCCGGCAGGTCCCCGAGGCCATGCGCTACCGCGACGAGCTGATGGCCTTCAACACCGTCTGGTGGTACCGCCGCACCGGGCACAGGATGCTGCTGTCCGCCCACACCGGGCACACCGCCTACGAGACGTACAACCCGGAGTCGTACCCGGTCGTCCAGGGCACGTACATGCGGCGGTCCCTGGGAGCGGACTACCTGAGCGTCGGCACCACCTTCGGCCACGGCTCGGCCACCACGCCGCGTGACGAGGGCGGGGCGTGGGTCGTCCGCCGGTACCCCCTGCCGCCGGCGGGCGGCAACGAGCACACCCTGAACCGGGTTCCGTACCCCGTCCACTTCCTCGATCTGCGCACCGTCCCGTCCCCCGCCCGCGAGTGGCTCCGCCGGGCCCGCCTCACCCGCGACGCCGACACCCCCGGCTCCCTCCACCTTCCCTACGCTCTCGCCAGGGGCCACGACCTGCTGATCCATCTCCGTACCATCAGCCCGGCCCGCCCGCTGCCGTCCGTCCGTTCCTGAATCCGCGGGGGCGCCGTCCGTCCGCCGGCCGGGGAAGGCCGGACGGGCGGCGCCCCCGCGATGCCCCCCGCGATGCCTCCGCGGTGTTCCCAGGCGTTCCTACGGCGCGATGAGCAGCGCCTCGGCGCCCACGGGCCGGAAGCCGGCCGCCTGGAAGGCCCGTACGCTGCGCGCGTTGCCCGCGGCCTGCTGCGACCAGACCGGCGCTCCGCCGGGTACGAGATGCCGGGCGGCCGTCGCCAGCGCCCGGCCCAGTCCCCGGTGGCGCGCCTCCTCGTCCACCTCGACCGCCGTCTCCCAGCGGCCCGCCACGCCCCGGCCGAGGACGACCACCCCTCCGTCGGCCGCCCAGAGGCGTACGTCGTCGCGGCGTCCGCGTGCCCGGAGTGCTCGGGGGTGGTCCGGGTCGGCGATCTCGCGCAGTTCCAGCGGGGGGTCGCCCGGCAGGGGGCCGGCGACCGTCAGCAGGTCGATCGTGTCGGTCGACCGCCCGGTGCGGGCCAGGAGCGCCGCCAGGAAGCGCGGATTCATCGCGGCCGCCAGTTCGTCGCAGTCGAGGGACGCCAGTGTGGCGCGCACCCATTGCGGGTCCTCGTCGGTGAACACCACGGAGTGCGCCGTGAAGGCGATCACTCCGGCGTCGCGGTGGCTCGGCTGCGGTACCACGGTGATCCCGCCGTCCGGCGGCGGAAAGCACCCGCGGGCCGCCTCGTCCAGTATCCCGGCCAGAGTCCGGCCCATGGCGTTCTCCCCTCTCCCGCGCCCGGCTGGTCCGGGGTCAGGCTGCCACGCGCGGGGGCCTCGCGGGCCGGCCTCACGGGCCGGCCCGCGGCACCTGCGTCAGATCATGCGCCGTCCGTCGCGGCGGGCCTCGGCCCACTCGCGGAAGAACGCACGGCTGATGACGAACAGGACCACGGCCACGACGGCGGGCCACATCAGGACGTAGGCGCTCAGGGCGAGGGTGTTCACTGTGTCTCCTGTCTCCTCACTTGGTGCGTGCGGCGGACCTGGGTTCGCCGTCGGTGTCTCCCGCCTGCCGCGGGATCGCGGCCCCGCCGGCAGTGGCGTCGGCGGCGTCGGCCGCCCGCGCGGCGCCGTCGTCGAAGTCGCCGGTGCGCTGGGCGATGAGGGAGAAGTCGAAGCGTTCGGTCCGGCCCGCGGACATCGCCCAGCAGACGACGGTGCTCACGGAGTAGGCGACGAGCGAGCCGCACAGCGTCGCGTACTCGTGCAGGGAGCCGATCGCGAACGGCGCGGCGGCGGCCGCCGCCAGCACGCCGACGGTCTTCGCCACCCTGACGCCGAAGAAGCCGAACGCCATCAGGCCGAGGACGACGCCGATGCCGACGACCGACAGCACGTCCACGGCGATGCCGAAGGCTCCGTCCACGGGGAGCCAGCCGAAGCGGACCGGCAGGAACGCCGCGAGCGCCGCGAGCACCGAGACGGTGAACGCCCTGTTGGTGACCTTCTCCCAGTAGAAGCTGGCCAGCACCGGGAAGACGAGGGCGCCCCACAGCGCGCCGACGAACACCAGCAGGTCGAGGATGTTCAGCCGGAGGCTGGCGAAGGCCACCGCCAGCGCGGTCGCCACCACCATCGTGACGCGTCCGACCAGCAGCATCGTCCTGGGATTGGCCTTCTCCTTGCCCGCCACGTTCTGGCCGTAGACGTCGGCCATCATGATCGAGGAGAGGGCCGCGAGGTCGGAGTCGGCGGTGGAGGACAGCGCTCCGACGATCATGATGAAGAACACCGCCAGCAGCACGGGCGGCAGGTAGTCGGCGGCCATCTCGGGGATGAGGTTGTTCACGTCGCCGCCGGTCGGTTCGAAGCCCAGGTAGAGGGCGAGCACGCCGAGCATGCCGACGCCGATGACCATGGCGCCGTAGCCGACGGTCGCGGTGACGAAGGTCGGCTTGATCAGGTCCTGCCGCACCGCGAACAGGCGCTGCGCGATGGTCTGGTTGCCGATGGCGTAGGCGAGCACCGCGGCGATGTAGGGGGCGCCCTGGTTCATGAACGCGTCGCTGGAGAAGAAGTCGCCCTGCTGCGGGGTCAGGTTCTCCGCCCCGCTCTCGAACGCCGCCGGGAAGCCGGCCGCGAGGAAGATGAACGGGACGATCACCACCACCGCGCCGAGCATCGCCACGACCTGCACGAAGTCGGTCAGCACGGAGGCGCGGAAGCCGGACCACAGGGTGTAGAGCAGCACGCCCGCGGCCACGGCGAAGACGCCCTGGGTGAAGGTCAGCGGCGACAGCATCGAGATCAGCACGCCGCCGGCGATGAAGTTCGACATCAGGCTGATGAGACTGCCGACGAGGTTGGAGCCGGCGAGCATCAGCTGGCTGGAACGGCCGTGCCGCGCGTACATGACCTCGGCCAGGGTGTGCGCCTTCGGTGCGACGGAGCGGATGCGCTTGCCGAAGGGGTAGATGAACAGGATCATCAGGGCGCCCCAGAGGCCGTAGTGGATGGGGCCCGATATGCCGTAGGTGTAGCCCGATGTCGCGGACGCGTACATCGAGGAGGCCCAGATCCATGTCGCCGTCATGCTGGCGGCGGAGATCCCGAAGCCGATGTTGTGGCCGCCGGTCATGTACCCGTCGGCGTTCTCGTCCTTCCTGCCGATACGGGCCGATATCAGGAAGGTCCCTCCGTAGAAGAAGACCAGTAGACCGATTACCACCACGGCGCTGAACTGGGCTGTTTCCACGCCGTTCACGCGCGTCACCTCCTTCGGCTCGTGGAGCCCGCGGCGCCGGCCGCAGTGCCCGGCGGACCGGCCGGGATCCGCGGACGGGTCCCGCACACCGCGGGCGGCGGGAGGGGGCTCCGGCCCCGAAGCGGCGGCGTCGCCGGCCCCGGGACGTTCACAAGAAAGGCAGACCATTTGAGCCCGCAAACGTTAGGTACGTTAACAGCCTCTTCAGCCGACCGTGAACTTCACTCGTCCGAGCTCAGCAGGGTGAGACATCTCCTATTTATCAGCGTTAACGGGAGATGATTGCATATTCAACGACCGTTTTGACCGTTTCACCGCGTCCACCCTGTCCGTTTGCACACGCTTCTTTACAAGTCGCAACTGCGACGTCAAGTTCCTGGACATGTAGCGCGGATCACCAGCGGAAACGCATCCGGCATCACTCGGAAAAACCCCGAAACAGGATGAAAAGGTCATGAAGGAGTCATGGAGGAGTCGTGTGGACGCCGGGAGCGGCCGGCCCCGGGGGGCGCGGGGCCGGCGGGGCTCACTGCGGGCCGGCCGTGGCCTGGAGGAGCAGGAGGGCCGTGTCGTCGGTCCGCTGCTGGACGGTGCGGGTGTGGTGGAGGACGGCGCCGACGAGCTGCTCGGGATCCTTGCCGGAGAGGCCGGAGAGGTGGCGGGCGAGGTCCGCGGTGCCCTGCTCGATGTCGGTGCCGGGAGCCTCGACCAGGCCGTCGGTGTAGAGGACGAGAGTCGCGTCCGGGGGCAGGTCGATGTCGGTGACCGGATAGACCGCTTCGGGGTCGATGCCCAGGAGCAGCCCGGGCGGGACGTCGACGGAACGGGTGCGGCCGCCGGGGTGGCGCAGGAGCGGGGGCGGATGGCCCGCGCTGGCGATGCTCGCGCGGTGGCGGGCGAGGTCGAGGTGGACGTAGAGGCAGCTGGTGAACAGCCCCGGGTCGAGGTCTGTCAGGAGGCGGTTGGTGCGGGAGAGGACCTGACCGGGGGGCACGCCGACGGTGGCGTGGGCGTGGATGGCGGTGCGGACCTGGCCCATGAGGGCCGCCGCGGCGACGTTGTGGCCCTGGACGTCGCCGATGACGGCGACGGCGGTGGTGCGGGTGAGGCGGATGAGGTCGTAGAAGTCCCCGCCGATGTCCATGCCGCGGGTGGCGGGCAGGTAGCGGGCGGCCACCCTCAGGCCCGGGACGGCGGGGAGCCTGTGGGGCAGCAGGGCCTGCTGGAGGCCGTGGGCGAGCTGGTGCTTGGCGTCGTACAGGCGGGCCCGGTCCAGGGCGTGGGCGATGAGCCCGGCCAGGGAGGTGAGGACGGCGCGTTCCTCGGCGGTGAACGTGTGGGGCCGCCCGTAGGACAGGATGCAGCAGCCCACGGGCCGTCCGGAGATGGTCAGCGGCAGGAACGCCCACGCCTGCTTGTCGCTCGCCCGCGCGGCCTCCGGGGCGTACTGCTCCAGCTCGTCCGGATCGGAGAAGAAGGCCGGGACGCCGCTTCTGAGCACCTGGATCGCCGGCAGGTCGGACGTGTTCAGCGGGGCGCCCTCGAACTGGTCGATCGTCTCGCGGGTGTAGCCGCGGTGGCCGACGACGCTCAGCCGGCTGGCCTCCGCGGAGAGCAGGATGAGCCCCTCGGCGCCGAAGGCGGGCATGATCTGGTCGGACACGAGGTCGGCCACGTCCTGGACGCCGACGGTCTCCGTCAGGGCGGCGGCCAGGTGCATCAGCTGGTAGAGCTGGCCGGCCCGGGTGGGCGTGGCGGCGGTCTCGTGGCGCGGCGCCGGCGAGGGCCGGGGGCCGGTGCCCGCGGGGGTGATGCGCACGCTGATGCCGCTGGCGTCCGGGTAGAGGCGGAAGTCGAGCCACTGGTCGGGCGGCCGGCAGGCGGTGTAGGAGACGACCTGGCGGCTGACCACCGCGGCGCGGTAGCGGTCCTCGTAGACCGGGTCGTCCAGCCAGGGCAGCGCCTGCCACGGGCGTACGCCCAGGAGCTGGTCGGCGCCGCGGCCCAGCAGCTCGGCGGCGCCGCCGCTGAGGAAGGTGATCCGGCCCTCCAGGTCCAGCCCGACGCAGCCGCCGGGCAGGCGTTCGGCGAAGTCGACGGCGGCCAGCGCCGACTGGGCCCTGGTGGGGCGGCTGGTCTCGACGGTCAGTTCGCGCGGCCGGTCGGGCGGTACGGCCGGCCGGCCCTCGTGGGCCGCCTCCTCCAGCAGCCGGGCCAGGTGGCGGCACCTTGAGGCGATGTGGTCCCTCTGCCTCGGCGTGGTCTGCGGCGGGTGGGTGCCGGGCCACAGCAGCATCAGCGCGCCCCAGGGACGGCCCGTGGCGATGGGCGCGGCGGCCAGCGCGAAGTGGTAGGGCACGGCCACCGCCGTGCGCGGGTAGTTCCGGATCATGTCCTCCTGGCCGCCCACCCACACCAGGCGGTCCTCGCGCACCGCGTCGGCCACCGGGACCGGCGCGGCCAGCGAGACCACCCTCCACGGTGCGATGAGCTCGGCGGGCGCCCCGGACATCATCGACAGACTCAGCGCCTGCCCGCCCGGGGCCAGCAGGTACAGGCCGCCCGCGGAGGCGCCGGTGCCGCGCATCGTCTCCAGGAACGCCTCCTCCAGCGGGCCGAGGCCGCCCGCCGCGTCACCGGTGCCGGTCATCGGCCGCTCCTCGCCGAACCGGGACGGGCGTCTCCGCCGCAGGGCACCGGCGTGCCGCACCCGTCCGTCCGGGTGGCGTCGCTCCGCCCGGGGAGTACCACACATCACCCATACAGGAACATTATTCCCATTCGGCAACAACGGCGCGCGGGGACGCGTGGCGTGCCGCGGTCCCGGTCCCGCCCTCGGGACGGGACCGGGACCGCGGCCGGACGGGCCCGCGGGCGCGGTGCGCCCGCGGGCCGCGGATCACCTGTAGGTGATGTCGGAGGCGCTGTACAGGCAGTTCACGCCGTCCGGACCGCTGCCGATCTTGCTGGGCTCGCCGCTGGTGACGCCCTTGTAGCGCTCACAGGGGACGATCTTGCGGCTCGAGTCGCCGACGATCGTGACCTTCGTCAGCCGGGCGGTGTCCCCGTAGTTGGAGTTGATCCCGGCCAGCGACTTGCCGGGGGCGGTGACGGTGACGTTCTCGATCACCACGTGGCGCTGGTACTGCTTGCTGCAGTTGCCGCAGGACCGGTAGAGCTTCCCGAAGTCCTGGACCTGGAAGTTCCTGATCACCATGCGGCCGGGGCCGTTGTGCTGGAACACCTTGTCGGACGCCTTGCGGGCGCCGCCGCCGTCGATGGTCATCGTCTGGGAGGCGGAGGTCCCCTTGAAGGTGGCCGCGTCCTCCCCGACGTCCTCCCACCAGACGTTCTGGAGCGTGCAGGTGCCCTTGCAGTGGATCCCGTCGGCGGCGGGGGCGCCCAGGATCACGTTCTTGAGCACCGCGCCGTCGGCCAGTTCGAAGAGCGGGCCCTGGTCCTCGTCCTGGCCGCCGGAACCGAGGGCTCCGCTGCCGTAGTAGCGGACCATTCCGCCGTCCCTGGTACCGCTCACCTTGATCGTGCTGCTCACGGCCTGCTGCCCGGTCGCCGAGGGCCAGGAGGCCGCGGTGGCGGAGGTCCCGGTCGCCACCGCTGCGGGAAGGGCCAGTCCCAGGGCCGAGAGGAGGACGGCGCCGATTCTGGCCGCGCGCCGCTGTTGTCCGGAGAATGCCACGATGCTCCTCTTCACTGTTGTGGGGGAATGCGCTTGCGCGCAGTGAAGTGCTGCAGCGCTCCGAACGTAGGGAGAAAGCGCTTTCACGTCAATGCCGTGAACGCCTCCTTTCGGCCCGGCGACCCCTGTTCGACGGCATTCGACACGGCGGCGCCCGCCCGGGCGGTGCGGTCGGCGGGACGGCCGGGCGGGCGCGGTGCGGCGGTCAGCCGACGGGCAGGCCCGCGTAGTTCTCGGCGAGCTCCGCCGCGGCGTGCGGGGAGGCGGCGATGCGGTCCAGCTGCGAGATCTGCAGACGGGTGTCGAAGTCGCCCTGGCCCGGGTCGGTGTGGAGGGTGGTGGTCATGAAGTACGAGAAGTGCTCGGCGCGCCAGATCCGGCGCAGACAGGTGTCGGAGTAGGCGTCGAGCAGCTCGGTGGAGCCGGTGTCCTTCAGGTGCGCGAAGGCGCGGGCCAGGACCGTCACGTCGGAGGCGGCCAGGTTGAGCCCCTTGGCGCCGGTGGGCGGCACGATGTGCGCGGCGTCCCCGGCCAGCAGGAGCCGGCCGTGGCGCATCGGCTCGGTGACGAAGCTGCGCATCGGCAGCACGGACTTCTGCGTGACGGGGCCGCGCTCCAGCTTCCAGTCGCCGTCGATCGCGAACCGGGCGTCGAGCTCGTCCCAGATCCGCTCGTCCGGCCAGTCGGCCGGGTCGGTGCCGTTGGGGACCTGGAGGTACAGGCGGCTCACCCGCGGGGAGCGCATGCTCAGCAGGGCGAATCCGCGCGGCGAGTGGGCGTAGACCAGCTCGTCGGCGGAGGGCGGCACGTCGGCGAGGATCCCCAGCCAGCTGTAGGGGTAGACCCGCTCGTAGGTCCTCCGCGCGCCCTCGGGCACGGCGGCGCGGGCGACGCCGTGGAAGCCGTCGCAGCCCACCACCCAGTCGCAGGTCAGCGTCCGCTCGCGGCCCTGGTGGAGGTAGCGGACGACGGGACGGTCGCCCTCGGCGCCCTCCACCGCGAGCGCCCTGGCCTCGAAGTGGAGCGGGGGGCCGTCCTTCAGCTGGAGCGCGATCAGGTCCTTGACGACCTCGGTCTGGGCGTACACCCACACCCGGCGGCCGCCGGTCAGGGCGGGGAAGTCGATCCGGTGGGCGCGGCGGTTCCAGCGCAGTTCGATGCCGTCGTGGACCAGTCCCTCCCGGTCCAGGCGGTCGGCGGCGCCGCACTCCCGCAGGACGTCGACGGTGCCCTGTTCGAGGATCCCGGCGCGCTGCCGCCGCTCGACGTAGGCGCGGTCGCGGCTCTCCAGGACCACGCAGTCGATCCCGGCGTTGTGCAGCAGGCGGGCCAGCAGCAGCCCGGCCGGGCCGCCCCCGACGATGCCGACGGTGGTGCGCATCAGCGGTCCTCCCCTTCTCCGGTTCTCCCGGCATCCCCGGCTTCGGCTCCCCCGCCTCCCTCGTCTTCCCCGCCCGCCTCGCGCAGGACGCGGTCGGCGACGGCGAACGCGGTGTTGGCGGCGGGCACCCCGCAGTAGACGGCCGTCTGGAGCAGCACTTCCTGGATCTCCTGCGGGGACAGGCCGTTGCGCAGTGCGGCGCGCACGTGCAGGGCCAGTTCCTCGTGGTGGCCGCGGGCGGTGAGCGCGGTGAGCGTGACGCAGCTGCGGGCGGCGCGGCTCAGGCCCGGGCGGGTCCAGATCTCGCCCCAGGCGTAGCGGGTGATGAAGTCCTGGAACACCTCGGTGAAGGCGTTGGCGCGGGCGGCGGCCCGGTCGACGTGGTCGTCGCCGAGGACCGCGCGGCGCACGGCCGCCCCGGCGGCGCGGCGGGCCGTGTCGTCGGAGTCGCCGGAGTCACCGGAGCCGCCGGAGGCGTGCGGGGGTGCGAGGTGGCCCAGCAGGGCCGCCAGGACGGGACCGGGACGCTCGACGTTCGCCAGGTGGGCGGCGCCGGCGACCTCGGTGAGGCTCGCGCCGGGGATGCCGTCGGCCAGCTCGCGGGCGTGGGCGGGCGGAGTGGCGGGGTCCTCCCGCCCGGCGACCACCAGGGCGGGGGCGGTGACGCGCGGCAGGTCGGCGCGGAGGTCGTACGCGGCCAGGGCGTCGCAGCAGGCCGCGTACGCCCCGGGGTCGGCGGCGCGCAGGTCGTCCACCAGGGCGCGGGCGGTGGGCGTGTCCCGGAAGGCGGGGGTGAACCAGCGGTCCGGGGCGGTCCCGGCCAGCGGCGCGGTGCCCTCGGCGCGCACCAGCCCGGCCCTCTCCCGCCACGCCTCCGGCTCGCCGAACCGGGCGGAGGAGCAGACGACGGCGAGGGAGGCGACGCGGTCGGGGTGGTGGACGGCGAGCCAGGTGCCGACGGCGCCGCCGATGGAGACGCCCGCGTAGGCGAACCGGTCGACGCCGAGGCCGTCGGCGAGGTCCAGCACCAGCCGTGCCAGGTCGGCGATGTCCGCGCCCGCGCCGATCAGGCCGGCGGGCGAGCCGCCGTGTCCGGGCAGGTCCCAGCGGATCACCCGGTGGTTCCGGGCCAGGGCGGGCACCTGCGGGTCCCACACGCGCAGGGAGGTGCCCAGGGACGGGCCGAGGATCAGCGGGGGCGCGGCCGTGGCGCCGTCGATCCGGTGGTGCGGTGTGCGCCGCCCCTGTGCGGGGGTGGTCATGGGGTCCCCTCCTCGTCCCGGTTCTCGTTGCGGTTCTCGTTGCGGTTCTCGTTGCGCCCGCCGCTCCGCTCCGGGGCGCGGGCGAGGGCGCGGTCCACCAGTGCGGCGGCGAAGCCGGTGTACGCGGCCGGGTCGGCGAGGTCGCGCAGGCGGCCGGCGGCCGGCGCGGCGGCGACGGCGGGTTCCTCCGCGAGGGCCCGCTCCAGGCCGATGCCCTCCTCGACGGCGCGGCGCGAGGCGCGGTCCAGGGCCTGCCGGGCCTCGCTCCGGCCGATCTCGGCGGCCAGGACGGCCGCCAGGCGCTCGGTGGTGACGAGGCCGCCGGTGGCGGCCAGGTTCTCCGCCATGCGGCGCGGGTCCACCCGCAGGCCGGCGGCGAGTCCGGCGGCGTCGCGGGCGGCTCCCCCGGTCAGGCGCAGGCACTCGCGCAGCGGCTGCCACTCGGCGTGCCAGGCGCCGGCGGGCCGTTCGTCCTCGGCGGCGAGGGACGCGTACAGGACGGAGGCGAGCGCCGGGACCTGGCGGGCCGCGGCGGCGATCAGCGTGGCCCGCACGGGGTTGGCCTTGTGCGGCATGGCGGACGAGCCGCCGCCGCGGCCCTCGGCGACCTCCCCGACGTCCGTGCGGGACAGGACCAGGACGTCGGCGGCGATCTTGCCGAGCGCCCCGGCGGTGAGGGCGAGGGCCCCGGCGAGGTCGGCGACCGGGGTGCGCAGGGTGTGCCAGGGCAGGACGGGTTCGGCCAGGCCGGTCTCGGCGGCGTACGCGGCGGTCAGGCGTGCGGCGAGCCCGTCGGACGCCCGGACGCCGGCGGACTCGGCGAAGGCACCGAAGGCGGCCAGGGTGCCCGCCGCGCCGCCGAGCTGGGCGGGGAGGGCGGCGCGGACGGCGGCGAGGCGGTCGCGGGCGTCCAGGACGAGCGAGCGCCAGCCGGCGGCCTTCAGGCCGAAGGTGGTGGGCACCGCGTGCTGGGTGAGGGTACGGCCGGGCATCGGCGTGTCGCGGTGCCGGGCCGCCAGGCCGGCCAGGGCGCCGGCCGTCTCGTCCAGGTCGGCGAGGACGGCCGCCAGGGTGCGGGAGGCGACCAGCATCGCGGCGGTGTCCGCGATGTCCTGGCTGGTGGCGCCGCGGTGGACATAGGGGGCGGCGTCCGGGTCGCGCTCGGCGACGGCCGCGGTCAGGTCGGCGACCAGCGGGATGACGGGGTTGCCGCCGGAGCGGGCGCGCAGTGCCAGGTCGCGCGCGTCGTAGCGGCCGTGCTCGGCCGCGGCGGCGGTGACGGCCTCGGCGGCCGCGGCGGGGGCCAGTCCCACCGCGGCCTGGGCGCGGGTCAGTGCCGCCTCGGCGTCGAGCATGGCGCGCAGGTACGCCGCGTCGCCCGTGGCCTCCTCCGCGGCCGAGCCGGCCCGGCCCGGGGAGAGCAGGCCGGCGTCGGCGTGCGGTGCCCGCGGGCCGGCCGGGGGCCGCGGATCAGTCGAAGGCAAGGAAGACCGTCTCCTCGTGCGCCCCGTCGCCCTGGAGCCGGACGTCGAAGCGGAACACGCGGTCCCGTTCGGGGACGGCCAGCAGCGTGGCCCGGCGGCCGGGTTCCAGGGCGGCGAGCAGCGGGTCGCCGTCGGTGCCGGGCGCGTCGGGCAGGTAGACGCGGGTGTGGAGGTGGTGCATCAGACCGCGGGCGAAGACGATCACCGACAGGTACGGCACGCCGCCGGGCGGCAGGGTGCGGAGCGCGTAGTGGCCGTCGGCGTCGGTGGGGACCCGGCCGAAGCCGGTGAAGTCCACGCCGTTGCGGCCGAGGAAGCCGCCGGTGACGGGGTCGCGGCGCAGCGAGCCGGGGGCTCCGGCGCGGGAGCCGTCGGGGGCGGGCTGCCAGAACTCCAGCAGGGCGTCGGGGACGGGGTCGCCCGCGCCGTCGTACACGCGCCCGTGGACGGTGAGGGTGTCGGGGTGCCCGGCCGGCGCGACGTTCTCCCCGCCCGGGAAGGGCAGGGCGTAGCCGTAGAACGGGCCGACGGTCTGCGAGGGGGTGGGAGGCAGGGGCATGGTCAGCGGCCCTCTTCGATCCAGGTGGCGGCCGGTCCGTCCAGGACGATGTCCCAGCGGTAGCCGAGCGACCACTCGGGGGTGGACAGGTCGTGGTCGTACGTGGCGACGAGCCTCTGGCGCGCGGAGTCGTCGGTCACCGACTGCAGGATCGGGTCGTAGGGGAAGAGCGGGTCACCGGGAAAGTACATCTGCGTGACGAGCCGCTGGGTGAACGCCGTGCCGAACAGCGAGAAGTGGATGTGCGCCGGGCGCCAGGCGTTGGTGTGGTTCCGCCAGGGGTAGGCACCGGGCTTGACGGTGACGAACTCGTACTCGCCGCGGTCGTCGGTCAGGCACCGGCCGACGCCGGTGAAGTTGGGGTCGAGCGGGGCCGGGTGGTCGTCGCGCTGGTGGGCGTAGCGGCCGGAGGCGTTGGCCTGCCAGATCTCCACGAGCTGGCCGCGGACGGGGCGGCCGTCGCGGTCCAGGACGCGGCCGGTGACGCGGATGCGCTCGCCGAGGGGCTCGCCCGGGTGCTGCCGGGTGAGGTCGTGGTCGAGGGCGGTGACGTCGGTGTGCCCGAAGACCGGCCCGCTCAGTTCGGCGGCCTCGGGGTCGCCGACGGGGACCGGCGGGCGGGTGGGGTGGCGCAGCACGCTGCTGCGGTAGGGGGCGTAGTCGCGGCGGGGGTGGTGCTCGGCGGGGGCGCCGCCCGCGAGCCGCTCGGCGTACGCCTCGCGCTGTTCGGCGATCTCGCGGCTGATGTCGTCCTGCGTCAGGGGGCGCGGGGCCGCTGCGTCCGTGGTCATGGCTGGGTCCTCGGGGGTGTCGTGCGGTGGCCGGCCTGGGCGCGGGCCGGGCCGGGAGACGGGGGGTGCGGGGAG
>NZ_BAAATJ010000043.1:0-24350 GCF_039533345.1 Streptomyces glaucosporus
CGCGCCCTGCCCGGTGCGGCCGTCCCGCCCCGGGGCGGGCACCGGGGGGCGGGATTCGCGGCCGCCGTGGCCGTCGGCGGCCGGGGCGCCGGCGGCGCCCTCCGCGCCGTCTTCCGCCGGGGTGTGCTCCCCGGCGGGGCCGGACGTGCCCGCCGGGGCGGGGGGCCGGGCCGGCGCGGAGGCGTCGCCTCCCGTGTGCTGGTGGGGGGTCGAGGGCTGGACCGGGGACCCTCCGGTGGAGCGGAACAGTTCGTCGGCTGCCGGGAGACTCACTCGGCGTGGCACCGGGCGAGCACCTCCCTGGCGAGCTGGCGGTAGGCGGCGGCGCCGACGGAGTTGGAGGCGTACGTGGTGATCGGCTCGCCGGCGACCGTGGTCTCCGGGAAGCGGACCGTGCGTCCGATGACGGTGTGGTACACGTTGTCGTCGAAGGCCTCCACGACGCGCGCGAGCACCTCGCGGCTGTGCACGGTGCGGGAGTCGTACATCGTCGCCAGGATGCCGTCCAGTTCCAGATCGGGGTTGAGCCGCTCCTGGACCTTCTCGATCGTCTCCGTCAGCAGGGCCACACCGCGCAGCGCGAAGAACTCGCACTCCAGCGGCACGATCACCTTGTGCGCGGCGGTGAGGGCGTTGACCGTCAGCAGACCGAGGGACGGCTGGCAGTCGATGACGATGAAGTCGTAGTCGGGCAGCAGCGGCTGGAGGGCGCGCTGGAGCGTCGATTCCCGCGCCACCTCGCTGACCAGCTGGACCTCGGCGGCGGACAGGTCGATGTTGCTGGGCAGCAGGTCCATGCCCGCGACGGCCGTCTTCAGCAGCACCTCGTCGGGTGACATGCCCCGCTCCATGAGCAGGTTGTAGACCGTCAGGTCCAGCTCCATCGGGTTGACGCCGAGACCGACCGAGAGGGCGCCCTGCGGGTCGAAGTCCACCAGCAGCACCCGGCGTCCGTACTCGGCGAGCGCGGCGCCCAGGTTGATGGTGGAGGTGGTCTTGCCGACCCCGCCCTTCTGGTTGCACATCGCGATGATCTTCGCCGGGCCGTGTTCGGTGACCGGGCCGGGGATCGGGAAGTACGGCAGCGGGCGGCCGGTGGGGCCGATGCGCTCGCGGCGCTGCCGGGCGGCGTCGGGTGCGAGGGTGGCCGCGTACTCGGGGTCGGGTTCGTACTCCGCGTCGGGGTCGTAGAAGTGCCCCTCGGGGAGTTCGTCGTAGTGGGGGTCCGCGTAGGGCCTGCCGCCCGTGTGGTCGGCTGCCATGGCGTTCCCCCGGTGACCGTCCGTGCTCTGATGGGCTGTCATGCTCGCCTGGTTCTGGTGGGCTGCGAAAGTCTGGACAGCGACGGAGCCGACGGCGTTGAGTCCCGAGGGGCCCTGGCCCCGCGAAGGCATTCCTGGTTGACCACTCCCGGGAGTAAATGTCGACTCATTCACAAGTCGTCTTACCTCCTTGGCGACCAGGAAACTTCTAGACAGATCAGCGTGGCACCATGCCGATGATTGGCGACTCTATGGCGTGTCGGCCGTCCGCAGCAACACAATCCGCCGGAGACGGCCTGATGTGTCGGCCACCTTGTACCCGTCTGTCAAGGGTGTAACAGCCGCGCATACGGGGCTTCCGGGGGGCGCGAAACGCTCAAAGAAGTATGATCGCGGCGAGTCGTCCCCGCGTCGGCCGGGCCCGCCGCGCGCCCCGGCCCGCTCACCGGCCGGCCCCAGGGGTGTCCGGGGCCGGCCGGTGAGATGACAGTCGTCATGTTGACTTATGGTGTTGACGACCCGTCATCGGTTCGCATGACGGCTTGTCAGCCGATCAGCGTGCCCACCTCGCGCACCGGAAGCCCGTGCGCCTGGGCGACCGGACCGTAGGCGATCTCGCCGTCGTGGACGTTGAGCCCCTTGGCGAGGGCCGGGTCGCGGCGCAGGGCGTCGCGCCAGCCGCGGCCGGCCAGTTCCACGATGTACGGCAGCGTGGCGTTGGTGAGCGCGTACGTCGAGGTGCTCGGCACCGCGCCGGGCATGTTGGCGACGCAGTAGAAGACCGAGTCGTGGACGGTGAAGGTCGGCTCGGCGTGCGTGGTGGGACGCGAGTCCTCGAAGCAGCCGCCCTGGTCGATGGCGATGTCGACCAGCACGCTCCCCGGCTTCATCTGCGCCACCAGCTCGTTGGAGACCAGCTTCGGCGCCCTGGCTCCGGGGATCAGCACGGCGCCGACGACCAGGTCCGCCTCCCGGACGGCCTTCTCCAGCTCGTACGCGTTGGAGGTGACCGTCCGCACCCGGGTCCCGAAGATCCGGTCGGCCTCGCGCAGCTTGCGCACGTCCTTGTCGAGCAGGGTGACCTGGAAGCCCATGCCCACGGCGATCTGCGTGGCGTTCCAGCCCGCGACGCCGCCGCCGATGACCACCGCCCGGCCCGCCGAGACGCCCGGCACGCCGCCGGGCAGCACGCCGCGGCCGCCGGCCGGGCGCATCAGGTGGTACGCGCCGACCTGCGGGGCGATCCGGCCGGCCACCTCGGACATCGGCGCCAGCAGCGGCAGCGTGCCGTCCGCGGCCTGCACCGTCTCGTAGGCGATGGCGGTGGTGCCGGACCGCAGCAGGGCGTCGGTGCACTCGCGGGACGCGGCCAGGTGGAGGTAGGTGAACAGCACCTGGTCCTTGCGGAGCCGGTGGTACTCCTCGGCGACCGGCTCCTTGACCTTCAGCAGCAGATCGGCGGTGGCCCACACCTCGTCGGCGGTGTCCAGCACGGTGGCGCCGGCCTCGGTGTAGTCGCGGTCGCCGATGGAGGAGCCCGCACCGGCGCCCTGCTCCACGTAGACCTGGTGGCCGCCTCGTACGAGTTCGTGCACACCGGCCGGGGTGATGGCCACGCGGAACTCGTTGTTCTTGACTTCGCGGGGGATGCCGACCTTCACGTCGATCACGGTCCTCGTCTCATGGGGTGGTGGGTGGACCGGGGCTCGCACCACCGGACCGCCGCATGGGTTGCATGCCGGATGCGGTGGAGCGGCCGCAGCTCGGCCAGTCTAATGAAGGATTTACGGCTGTCTAGCCTTGCAAAGCACAATCTTCTGCACCTATTTCCGTCCTTTCTTAGGACGGTGCTCTGCGGCCGGCCCCGTGCCCGTGCCCCTCCCCGTACCCGGTGCCGCCGGAGGGGCCGTCGAGGGGGCCGCCCTCCAGCCGCCGGGCCCACCGCAGGGCCTCGCGGCGGGTCCGCAGCGCCTCCTCGGCACGGCCCGCCAGCTCCTGCACCCGCGCCGCCTCCTCCAGCGCCCGGACGTACCCCCGCCGGTCCTTCAGCCGCCGGCAGGCCGCCGCGGCGGCGCGCCACGCGCGCAGCGCCTCCTCCCAGTCCCCCTCGTGCAGGTGCTCCGCGCCGATCCGGCCGTGGAGCCGGGCCTCGGCCGCCAGGTCGCCGCGGGTCTGGCACAGGGCCAGCGCCCGGCCGTACCAGTCGGTGGCCCGCGGCCGGTCGCCCAGGGCGGAGTAGGTGTCCCCGAGGGACTCCAGGGCCCGCGCGGCCGCCCCGGCGGGGTCCGCCACGGCCTCGCGGGCCGCCTCCAGCGCGGCGCGGTAGCGCGTCAGCGCCTCCCTCGGCCGGCCGGCGCGGAGGTCGAGGTCGCCCAGGGCGAGCAGGGCCGCCGCGTGCTCGCCGTGGAGGCCGCGCCGCGCGGCGACGGGCGGCAGGAGCTCGTAGAGGCGGTACAGCTCGGGGGCGGCCCCGCCGGGCTCCAGGTGCGCGCTCAGCGCCCGGGTCAGGGCCGACACCAGACGCCGGGCGAGGGTGTCCAGCTCCCCGTCCCGGGCCGCCAGGCCGGCCGCGGCGCGCAGGGCCGGCAGGCGGGAGTCCAGCCACGCGGCGGCAGCGGCGGGCGTGGCGAAGCGCAGGGCGCGCGGCAGCCCGGCCGCCTCCCTGCGCGCCCGTGAGCCGGGCGGTTCGGCCGCCGCCCGGCAGGACCTCAGCAGCCGCACGGTCCGCTCCAGCATCCGGGCCCGGGCGAGCTGCACGTCGGCGGGGCGCTCCAGCTCCCTCAGCAGGACGGCCAGCAGGGGGGCGAGGCAGCCGGGGACCTCGTACTGCCCGGGGACGGCGGTGGTGCGCAGCAGGCCGAGCCGGACGAAGCCCTCCAGCGTGGCCGCCGCCGCGTCCACCGGGCATCCGGCGAGCCCGGCGACGGTGTGGGCGTCGGCGAGCCCGGCCGGGGCGAGCGCCAGCAGGCGCAGGGTGCGGGCGGCCGCCGGCGGCAGCGAGCCGTGCACCAGCAGCAGGGCGCGGACCAGCGGCCGGGCGGCCGGGGCGGGGCGCGGACGGGGAGCCGGGACGAGGCGGGCGCCCGGTGCGGTGCCGTCCGCCGCCTCGCCGGGCAGGGTGTCGGGAAGGTCGCCGAAGCGCCGCACCGCCTCGGCGACGGACGCCATGGGGTGGGCCGCCAGCCAGCCGCCGACCAGGACGAGCGCGGCGGGCCGTCCGCCGCACGCCTCGACCAGCCGCTCGGCGGCGCGCGGATCGACGGTGACGCGGGGCGTCTCCCCCGCGCACCGGGCCAGGAGGGCCACGGCCGAGGCGGTGTCGAGCCCGCCGAGGGTGCAGGGCCGCACGTCCGGGACGCCGGTCAGCGGCCCCCGGGAGACGGCGAGGACGAGGCAGTCCCGGCTCTCGGGGACCAGGTCCGCGAGCTGTCCGGACCCGGCCACCTCGTCCAGGAGCAGCAGGGCGCGGCGGCCCGAGAGGGCGGCGCGCAGCGCCTCGGTGAGCTCCTCCTCCCCCGCCCCGGCCCGGACCGGGCGGCCGAGGGCGCGGAGCAGGTCGCGGGCGGTGCGCTCGGTGGGGACGGGGGTGCCGTCCGGGTCGGTGAGCCGGGCGCGGAGCACACCGGCGGGGTAGTCGGCGGCCACCTGCCGGGCGAACTCCTCCGCCAGCGCGGTGCGGCCCGAACCGGGGCGGCCCGCGACGAGCAGGACGCGCCCGCGGGGAGCGGGCCGGCCGGAGAGGGTGTCCAGTCCGGCGCGTCCGATGTCGGCACGGAGCTGGGCCAGCTCGCTCCGCCGTCCGACGAACCCGCCGGACCCGTCCGCCGCCGGGGCCGTGTACGGGGTCGGCCCGCTGGTGTGCACCGCCTGATCCGTCACGGATCGAGGGTAGTTCACCCCGGCGGGGCGGGCCCGGCTCCGGCGCCGACCACGTCGGCCCCGTCGCGGCGGGCGGCGGGAGTTCCGGGAGAGCCTCCCGCGGGCTCCGTCAGGCCTCGAACGGCCTGGCGGGCCAGGGCGCGTCGGCCGGACGCAGGGCGTCCAGGCCCTCCGGACCGCCGGCGCGGGCGGCGGCCAGCGCCAGGACGGCGGTCACCAGGCAGCTGTTGTGCAGGTCGCCGGCGAGGGCGCCGCGGACCAGGTCCCCCAGCGGAACGCGGGCCACCTCCATGTCGGCCTCCTCGTCGGAGGCCGTGAAGCGCTCGCCCTCCGCCTCGGACAGCTGCCGGGCCAGGAAGATCCTCACCGCCTCGTCGCTGCCGCCGGGCGAGGTGTACATGTCGATCAGCACCCGCCAGTCCGCGGCTTCGACGTGCGCCTCCTCGTACAGCTCGCGCCGGGCGGCGTGCAGCGGGTTCTCGCCGGGCACGTCGAGCAGCCCGGCGGGGACCTCCCACAGCTTGTGGCGGACCGGGTGGCGGTACTGCTTGAGCACCAGCACCCGGTCCCGCTCGTCCAGCGCGAGGACGGCGACCGACCCCGGGTGCACCTGGTAGTCGCGGCCGGAGACGGAGCCGTCCGGCATCACCACGCGGTCGGTGCGCACCGCGGTCTTGGCGCCGGTGAACGGCGTCTCCGAGGCGGTGATCCGCCACTCCTGCGGGGTGTCCCGCAGGGGCCCGTCCGTCCCCGCCACGGCTCAGACCTCCTCGCGCTCGCGCGCGGCGTCCGCGCCCTGCGCCCGCTGCCGCTCCACCGCGGCCTTCACCAGGCCGGCGAAGAGCGGGTGCGGGCGGGTCGGGCGGGAGCGCAGCTCGGGGTGGGCCTGGGTGGCGACCAGGTAGGGGTGGACCTCGCGCGGGTACTCGACGAACTCCACCAGCTTGTTGTCCGGGGAGGTGCCGGAGAAGACGAGCCCGGCCTTCTCCAGCTCGGCGCGGTAGTGGTTGTTCACCTCGTAGCGGTGGCGGTGGCGCTCCTCGACGTACGGCTCGCCGCCGTAGACCTCGCGCACGATGGAGCCCTCGGCGAGCTTGGCCGGGTACATCCCCAGCCGCATGGTGCCGCCCATGTCGCCCTCTCCGGCGACGATGTCGAGCTGCTCCTCCATGGTGGAGATCACCGGGTGGGGGGCGGCCTGGTCGAACTCGGTGGAGTTGGCGCCCTCGATGCCCGCCAGGTTGCGGGCGGCCTCGATCACGATGCACTGCAGGCCCAGGCACAGGCCCAGCAGCGGGACGCCGTTCTCGCGGGCGTAGGTGATCGCCGCCACCTTGCCCTCGACCCCGCGCTCGCCGAAGCCGCCGGGGATGCAGATCGCGTCCACGTCGCCGAGCTGCTTCCGGGCCCCGCCGGGGACCCGGCAGTCGTCGGAGGTGACCCACTTGATCCGCACCTTGGCGTTGTTGGCGAAGCCGCCGGCGCGCAGCGCCTCGGTGACCGACAGGTAGGCGTCGGGCAGGTCGATGTACTTGCCGACCAGCGCGACGGTCACCTCGTGCTCGGGCTGGTGGACGCGGCGCAGCAGGTCGTCCCAGCTGGTCCAGTCCACGTCGCGGAAGGGCAGGCCGAGGCGGCGCACCACGTAGGCGTCCAGGCCCTCGCCGTGCAGCACCTTGGGGATGTCGTAGATCGACGGGGCGTCCTTGCAGGCCACCACCGCCTCCTCGTCCACGTCGCACATCAGCGAGATCTTGCGCTTGATGGAGACGGGGACGTCCCGGTCGGCGCGCAGCACGATCGCGTCGGGCTGGATGCCGATGTTGCGCAGGGCGGCCACCGAGTGCTGGGTGGGCTTGGTCTTCAGCTCCCCGGAGGGGCCGATGTAGGGCAGCAGCGAGATGTGGACGACGAAGACGTTGTCGCGGCCCACCTCGTGCCGCACCTGGCGCACGGCCTCCAGGAACGGCAGCGACTCGATGTCGCCGACGGTGCCGCCGACCTCGGTGATCACCACGTCCACGTCGTCGGTGGCCATCCGGCGGATGCGGTGCTTGATCTCGTTGGTGATGTGCGGGATGACCTGCACGGTGTCGCCCAGGTACTCGCCGCGCCGCTCCTTGGCGATCACCGTGGAGTAGATCTGGCCGGTGGTGACGTTGGCGGAGCCGTCGAGGTCGACGTCGAGGAAGCGCTCGTAGTGGCCGATGTCCAGGTCGGTCTCGGCGCCGTCGTTGGTGACGAACACCTCGCCGTGCTGGAAGGGGTTCATCGTGCCGGGGTCGACGTTGAGGTACGGGTCGAGCTTCTGCATGGTGACCCGCAGTCCGCGGGCCTTGAGCAGGGCGCCCAGGCTGGAGGCGGTGAGACCCTTGCCGAGCGAGGAGGCGACACCCCCGGTGACGAAGAGGTGCTTGGTCGTCATGGATTTGGGCGGCATGGCCAAGAGGGGGCTCCCGTGGTCGCGAGGTGACGTGCGCTCCGGCCCCCCGGCCGGTGGAAGCCGGTGGAAGGGGGTGCCGTCGCTGCGGTTCGGGGGTTTGTTGTGCCCTCCGCTCCACGGGCTACCAGGGTATCAGCGGCGGGCGCGGTGGCCGAAGCGCGGCGGCGTGACGGTACGGACCGTGGCACAGTGTCCGGGACGGGTCCGCCGCGGCCGGCCCGCGCCGTCCGATCCCCGGATCGGGGTCGCCCGAGGGCCCCGGCGCCCCTAGGGTGACCTCGGCGCGGACCACTCGGCCGCGTCGTATCCTGCTCAGAATGTCCGCGTGGACCGATCACGCGGCAGGACGGAAGACCGCACGTCCCACGGGGCGTAGCCGCAGTTCGACTGGAGATGCTCGTGGCCGGGCGCATCGAGGATTACGCACTCATCGGGGACATGCAGACCGCCGCCCTGGTCTGCAGGGACGGGTCGGTGGACTGGCTGTGCCTGCCCCGGTTCGACTCCCATGCCGTCTTCGCCGGGCTCCTCGGCACCGAGGACCACGGCTTCTGGCGGCTGGGTCCGGCGCACGCCCCCGGCCAGGAGCCGCCGGCCGCCACCCGGCGCCGCTACCGGGGCGACTCCCTGGTGCTGGAGTCCGAGTGGGACACCTCCCGCGGCACCGTCCGTGTGATCGATTTCATGCCGCCGCGCGAGCACCACGCGCCGCAGCTGGTGCGCATCGTGGAGGGCGTCAGCGGGCGGGTGCCGATGCGGTCGGCGCTGCGGATGCGGTTCTCCTACGGGCAGATCGTGCCGTGGGTGCACAAGGCGGACGGCCGCACCGTCGCCGTCGCCGGGCCCGACTCCGTGTGGGTGGACAGCGACGTCGACACCTACGGCGAGGACCTGACCACCTACGCCGACTTCACCGTGGCGCCGGGCGACCGGGTGGCGATGACCATCAGCTGGCAGCCCTCGCACCAGGACCCCCCGCCGCCCGCGGAGCCGGAGGCTGCCCTGTCGGCGACCGAGGAGTTCTGGCGGACCTGGGTGGAGCACTGCACGTACCACGGCCCGTACCGGGAGGCGGTGGTGCGGTCCCTGATCACGCTCAAGGCGCTCACCTACGCCCCGACCGGCGGCATCGTGGCCGCCCCGACCACGTCGCTGCCCGAGGAGATCGGGGGCGTGCGCAACTGGGACTACCGCTTCACCTGGCTGCGCGACGCCGCGATCACCCTGTCGTCGCTGCTGCGCACCGGCTACCGCGAGGAGGCCCAGGCCTGGCGGGAGTGGCTGCTGCGGGCGGTCGCCGGCGACCCGGAGAACCTCCAGATCATGTACGGCATCGCGGGCGAGCGCGAGCTGGGCGAGACGGAGCTGCCCTGGCTGCCGGGCTACGAGGGCTCCCAGCCGGTCCGGGTCGGCAACGGCGCCGCCGGCCAGCTCCAGCTCGACGTCTACGGCGAGGTCATCGAGGCCCTCCACCTGGCCCACATGACCGGTCTGGCGCGCAACGACTACGCCAGCCTGCTCCAGATCAAGCTGATCGGCTATCTGGAGGACCACTGGGCGGACCCGGACGAGGGGATATGGGAGGTCCGCGGCCCGCGCCGGCACTTCGTCCACTCCAAGGTCATGGCGTGGGTCGCGGTGGACCGCACGATCCGCCTGATCGAGTCCGGCGAGGTGGACGGGCCGCTGGAGCGGTGGAAGCGGCTGCGCGAGGCGATCCACCGCGACGTGTGCGAGAAGGGCTACGACCCCGAGCGGAACACCTTCACCCAGTCCTACGGGTCCAGGGAGCTGGACGCCTCGCTGCTGCTGATCCCGCAGGTGGGCTTCCTGCCGCCCGACGACAAGCGGGTCATCGGCACCATCGAGGCCATCCAGCGGGAGCTGTCGACCCCGGACGGCTTCGTGATGCGCTACCCGACCTCGGGCGACGAGGAGGGCCTGGACGGCCTGTCGGGCGACGAGGGCGCGTTCCTGGCCTGCTCGTTCTGGCTGGCGGACGACCTGGCGATGATCGGCCGGGTCGAGGAGGCGCGCAGGCTGTTCGAGAAGCTGCTGTCCCTGCGGAACGACCTGGGGCTGCTCGCGGAGGAGTGGGACCCGCGGCTCCAGCGGCAGGTGGGCAACTTCCCCCAGGCGTTCAGCCACGTGCCGCTGATCGACACCGCCCTGCGGCTGACGGCCTCGGGCGCGTACGGCGGCTGAGCCGCACCGGCGTCCGCCCGGCCCCCTGAGGGCCGGGCGGGCCCGGCACAGCACCGTGAAAGCGCTCTCAGGGGTGCTCTGCGCGCCGCCCGCCGTTGGCGGTAGCGTCGAAGGCTCCGGGAGAGTTAAGGAGTTTCGCCGTGCACGGTCACAGACCCACCCTCGAAGCGGTCGCCGCCCACGCCGGGGTCTCCCGCGCCACCGTGTCGCGCGTGGTCAACGGCGGCGCGGGCGTCCGCAGGGCCCTGCGGGAGCGGGTCGAGGCGTCGGTGGCCGCACTCGGCTACGTGCCCAACAGCGCGGCGCGCAGCCTGGTCACCCGCCGTACGGGAGCCGTCGCCGTGGTGATCGCCGAACCGGAGACACGGGTGTTCTCCGACCCGTTCTTCGCCCAGCAGCTGCGCGGCATCAGCCGCGAGCTGTCCTCGTGCGACACCCAGCTGGTGCTCCTGCTGCTGGAGGAACGCGCGGACTACGACCGCGTCGGACGGTACCTGGCGGGCGGCCACGTGGACGGGGCGCTGATGTTCTCGCTGCACCGCGACGATCCGCTGCCGTCGATGGCGAGGGCCTCCGGCCTGCCCACGGTCTTCGGCGGCCGGCCGGGCTGGCCCGGGGCGGAGGACGACCCCGGGCTGCTGTACGTGGACACCGACAACCGCGGCGGCGCCCGGCAGGCGGTGGAGCACCTGCTGGAGCGGGGGCGGCGGCGGATCGCCGTGATCACCGGCCCGCTGGACCAGACCTCCGCCCAGGACCGGCTCGACGGCTACCGCGACGCCCTCGGGGCGGCCGAGGCCGACCCGGCCCTGGTCGCCCACGGCGACTTCACCGCCGAGGGGGGCGAGCGCGCCATGGCCGAACTGCTGGACCGCTCCCCCGACCTGGACGCCGTCTTCGCGGGCAGCGACCTGATGGCCTCCGGCGCGCTGCGCACCCTGCGCTCACGGGGGCGGCGGGTGCCCGAGGACGTGGCGGTCGTCGGCTACGACGACCTGGAGCCGGCCGCCTGGGCCGTTCCGGCCCTGACCACCGTGCGCCAGGACGTGCAGGACATGGGCCGGATGATGGCCGGCCTCCTGCTGCGGCGGCTCGGGCTGGAACCGGACGGCGTGCCGTCCGGGACGCCCCTGGCCCCGGTGGTCACCCCCGCCCGGCTGGTGGTCCGGGACTCCAGCTGACGGCGGGGAACCGGCCGGGCCGCACGCGACCGGACGGGCGGGCGGCACGCGACCGGCCGGGCGGACGGCCGGGAGCCCCGCGTCAGCCCGCCGTGAGCTCGTCGTACACGCTCAGCACCTGGGCCACCGTCTCGTCCTCGCTCGGCCAGGTCGCCGCCTGGGCCCTCCCGGCCGCGGCCAGGGACCGGCGCCGGGCGGGATCGGCCAGCAGGCCGGCCACCGCCCCGGCCAGCGCGTCCGCGTCGCCGCGGGGCACCAGCAGCGCGGCGTCGCCCACCAGCTCCGGCAGGCCGCCCGCCGCGACCGCCACCAGCGGCACCCCCGCCCGCAGCGCCTCCTGCGCCACCACGGCCCGCCCCTCAGGCCGCGCGGGCACCACCGCGACGTCGGCGGCGGCGAGCAGTTCCAGCGCGTCCCCGCGCCGCCCCAGCAGCCGTACCGGCAGTTCCTCCGCCTCGATGCGGCGCCGGAGCGCGGGCCGGTCCGGCCCCTCCCCCGCGACGGCCAGCAGCGGCGGCGGCTCGAGACCGCGCCAGGCGCGGGAGGCGGTCAGCAGGGTGCCGAACCCCTGGCGGGGGGCGAGGCGTCCGACGGCGAGGACCAGCGGGCGCCCGGTGGCGCCGAGCTCGGCGCGGATCTTCTCCCGCCGCCCGTCCGTCTCCGCCCCGTCCGCCGCGGGCGACGGGGCGCGGGAGGGCGCGCGCGGCACGGCCAGGGACACCGGGACGAGGCGGGCGTCGCGGGCCCCGTGTCGGCGGGCCCGGTCCACCAGGTCCGACGTGGTGCCGAACACCACCCGCGCGGCCCGCACCACCCGCCGCTCCAGCAGCCGCATCAGCCGGGCCCGCGCTCCGGCGGCCCGGGTCCGGGCGTGCCAGGTGACCACCAGCGGCACCCGGCGGCGGCGCCCGTACAGCGCCGGCACGGCCAGCGCCGCGGCCCGCAGCCCGTGGGCGTGCACGACGTCGGCGTCCCCGCACACCGCGCGCAGCGCCACGGCCGCCTCGGGCTCCGTGCAGTCGGTCAGGGGCACGAAGCGGGCGCCGACGCCGGTGAAGCCGTAGTCCGGTTCGGTGGTGCGCGGCGCGCAGACGGTCACCCGCACCCCGCGGGCCACCAACCCGGCCGCCAGGGACCGCACGTGCGCGCAGGTGCGGGCGCTCCCGCTGCCGACCACCTGCACCACGTGCAGCTGCGCCCGGCCGCGCGGTGGGACCTGTGTGCTGCTCACGGAAGGGACGGGGCTCCTGGTTCGACGGGGCCTGGGGCGGCTCGGACGGCGCGGCGCACGGCGGTGCGCCGGGTCCAGGATGCCAGGTCCCGCCCCCGCGGCACGTCACGCCGTACGGGTGACCGTCTGCGCGCCGCGGCGGCCGGACGCGCCGGTCAGATGCCGGCGCGGGCCGCCTCCAGCAGCTCCTCGGCGTGGGCGCGGGCGAGCCGCGACTCCTCGTGGCCCGCCAGCATCCGGGACAGCTCGCGCACCCGGTCCTCGCCCTCCAGGGTCTTCACGCCGCTGCGCGTCACCGAGCCGTCGGACGTCTTCTCCACCACCAGGTGCCGGTCGGCGAACGCCGCGACCTGCGGGAGGTGGGTGACGACGACGACCTGCGCCGACTTCGCCAGCCGGGCCAGGCGCCGCCCGACCTCGACCGCGGCCTTCCCGCCGACGCCGGCGTCCACCTCGTCGAAGAGGTAGGTGGGCACCGGCGCGGCGCCCGCGAAGACCACCTCGACCGCGAGCATCACCCGGGACAGCTCACCGCCCGAGGCGCCCTTGGCGATCGGGCGGGGCGGGGCACCGGGGTGCGGGGCCAGCAGCAGCTCCACCTCGTCCACCCCGTGGGGGCCGAAGGAGACCAGCCGTCCGCCCACCTCGATCCCCGACGCCTCGTCGGCCGTCTCGTGCTGCCGCAGTTCGACGGCGACACGGGCGTGCGGCATCGCGAGTTCGGCGAGTTCCGCGGTGACCGCGTCGGCGAACCGCTTGGCCGCGTCCGCCCGGGCCTCCGTCAGCCGCTGCGCCAGTCCGGCCAGCCGGGTGCGGAGCGCGTCGCGCTCGGCGGTGAGTTCGGCGATCCGGTCGTCGTCGCTGTCGAGTTCGGCGAGCCGTGCGGCGCTCTCCTCGGCCCAGGCCAGTACGGCGTCGACGTCCTCGCCGTACTTGCGGGTCAGGTGGGCCAGCACGGCGCGGCGCTCCTCGACCGCGGCCAGCCGCAGCGGGTCGGCGTCCAGGTCGTCGGCGTACCCGGCCAGTTCGCCGGCCACGTCCGCCAGCAGGATGCCCACCTCGCCCAGCCGGTCGGCGAGGGCGGCCAGCGCCGGGTCGTGCGCCCGTACGGCCTCCAGAGCGCGCTGGGCGCCCGCGACCAGCGCGCCGGCGTCCACGGCCTCGGGGTCGGCCGGGTCCCCGACCAGCGCGCCGTGGGCGGTGGCGGCGGCCGAGGCCAGGGCCTCGGCGTGGCCGAGCCGTTCGGCCTCGGCGGCCAGTTCGGCGTCCTCGCCCGGGCGGGGTTCGGCGGCGGCGATCTCCTCCAGGCCGAAGCGCAGCAGGTCGGCCTCCTGGGCGCGTTCGCGGGCGCGCGTGGTCAGCTCCTCCAGTTCGGCGGAGACCGCGCGCAGCCGCCGGTACGCCTCGGTGTACTCGGCCAGCGGCACGGAGACGGCGTCGCCCGCGTACCGGTCCAGGGCCTGCCGCTGCCGGGCCGGGCGCAGCAGGCCCTGCTGGTCGGTCTGCCCGTGCACCGCGACCAGGTCCTCGCCCAGCTCCGCCAGCAGCCCGACGGGCACCGCGCGTCCGCCGACGTGGGCGCGCGAGCGGCCCTCGGCCGAGATCGTGCGGCTGATCAGCAGGTCGCCGTCGTCCAGTTCCGCGCCCGCCTCCTCGGCCCGCCGCGCCGCTGGCGCGCCGGGCGGCAGCACGATCCGGCCCTCCACCACGGCGGCCCTCGCGCCCGTCCGCACCAGGGCGGCGTCCGCGCGTCCGCCGAGCAGCAGCCCCAGACTGGTGACGACCATGGTCTTGCCCGCGCCGGTCTCACCGGTCACCGCGGTGAAGCCGGGGGACAGCTCGACGACGGCGTCATCGATCACGCCCAGGGCCCGAATCCGCATCTCCTCCAACACGGGTACGACCATACGAGGTCCGGCGGCCGGTTCCCCACTCGCGGTCCGCTCCGGTGTCGTCGCCCGCACCGGTGTGCTAGTGCGGCGCTCCGCGCCATCCGGCCACCGGGAGCGCGAACTTGGCGACCAGCCGGTCGGTGAAGGAGGCGCGGTGCAGCCGCGCCAGCCGCACCGGCACCTCGCCGCGCCGCACCTCCACCCGGGCGCCCGCGGGCAGGTCCACGCTGCGCCGCCCGTCGCACCACAGGACGCCTCCGGGGGTCTGCGGCTGCACCTCGACGGCGAGCACCGACTCGGGGGTGGTCACCAGGGGCTTGGCGAACAGGGCGTGGGCGCTGATGGGCACCATGAGCAGCGCCTCGACCTCCGGCCAGACCACGGGCCCGCCGGCGGAGAAGGCGTAGGCCGTGGAGCCGGTGGGGGTGGCGCACACCACGCCGTCGCAGCCGAAGCGGGAGACCGGCCGCCCGTCGACCTCCGCGACGACCTCCAGCATCCGCTCCCGGGCGGCCTTCTCCACCGACGCCTCGTTCAGCGCCCAGTCGCGGTGCACGACGCCGCCGTTGTTGCGGACGAGCACGTCGATGGTCATCCGCTCCTCGACCTCGTAGGCGCGGTCGACGATGCGGTGCACGACCTCCTCCAGGTCGTCGCGCTCGGCCTCGGCCAGGAAGCCGACCCGGCCGAGGTTGACGCCCAGCATCGGCACCCCCGAGGCCCGGGCGAACTCCGCGCCGCGCAGCAGCGTCCCGTCGCCGCCGAGGACGACGAGCAGCTCGCACCCCTCGACGACCTTCTCGCAGGGCTCGTCGGCCCCCACCGTCCGCACGGACGGCGGCAGCGACAGGTCGGCGGCCTCCTCGGCCAGGACGCGGGCGCCGATGCCGTTGCGCAGCAGCCCCTGGACGACGAGTTCGGCGCTGCGGACCGCGGCCTGGCGGCCGGTGTGGGTCAGCAGGAACACGGTGCGGCCGGCGGTGCCGGCGCCCGGGGTGCTGCCGGTGTTCTGCGTGTTCACTGGGGACCCTCCGCCACGGCTCGGTCGACGTCGGCCGGGTCGAGTTCGGGCGCCCCGGCGCGCAGCCACAGGAAGTATTCGACGTTACCGGAGGGGCCCGGCAGGGGGCTGGCGGTCACGCCGAGCGCGCCCAGGCCCAGTGCGGCCGCCTGGCCGGCGACGGTGCGGACCGCCTCGGCGCGCAGTTGCGGGCTGCGGACCACTCCGCCGCTGCCCAGCCGCTCCCGGCCCACCTCGAACTGCGGCTTGACCATCAGCACGAGGTCGGCGCCGGGCGCGGCGCACCGCGTCAGGGCGGGCAGCACCAGGCCGAGCGGGATGAAGGACAGGTCGCCGACGACGAGGTCCACCGGTTCGCCGCCGATCTGCTCCAGGGTGAGGTCGCGGACGTTGGTGCGGTCCTTCACCACGACCCGCTCGTCGCTGCGCAGCGACCAGGCGAGCTGGCCGTAGCCGACGTCGACCGCGACGACCCGCGCGGCCCCGGCGCGCAGCAGCACGTCGGTGAAGCCGCCGGTGGAGGCCCCGGCGTCCAGCGCCCGGCGTCCGGCCACGGTCAGGCCGCGCGGGGTGAACGCCGCCAGGGCTCCGGCCAGTTTGTGGCCGCCGCGCGAGACGTAGTCCGGGTCGCCGGCGTCCTCGGCCACCACGATGGCCGATCCGGTCTCCACCTGGGTGGCGGGCTTGGTCGCGGTGGCGCCGCCGACGGTGACCCGTCCGGCGGCGATGAGCGCGCTGGCGTGTTCGCGTGAACGGGCCAGCTTGCGGCGCACCAGTTCCGCGTCGAGCCGGCTGCGCCGGCCGCGCTGGTTTCGTGACGCTGCCACGTGTGGTTCAGCTCCCGGGGTTGTGCGGCGCGCCGGGCTCGGGGGGCCCGGGTCGCCGGTCGAGCGCGGTCAGCGTGTCACGCAGTCCGCGGTGCACATCCTCGTACACCCCCGGATGGCCGGAGACGTCGAGGTGGTCGAGGCCGGCCAGGCGGCGCAGCCCGGCGTCGACCCCCGGGTGCCCGGTGGGGGTCACCTCGACGCCCAGGGGCCGGGGTCCGCCGCCGGCGGCCGTCGTCTCCTCGCGCGGCGGCTGCTCCGGGGGTTCCGGCTCCGTCCGCGCTTCCGGTTCCGGCGCCGTGCCGGACATCGGCTCGTCCATGGTCACGACGCTACCGCGCCCGGGTTCCGCCGCGGAGGGGGGCACACCCTCTGCGGTACCGTCGGAAGGCATGGCGACCACAGAGCAGTGCCGGGCCGCGCTGGAGCGGCTGGCGAGGAACCTGGCGGACGCGGAGGGCGACGTGCGCAGCGCCGCCGCCGTGGAACGCTCGGTCAGCTGCCACCTCACCGACCTGGACACCACCTTCGCCGGCAGGCTCGTCCACGGCCGCATCGAGGACATGACCACCGTGCCGGGACCCCCGCCGGAGCGTGCCCAGATCAGGCTGGTCATGACCGGCGACGATCTGGTCTCCCTGGTGGAGGGCAGGCTGGACTTCGCCCGCGCCTGGGCGCGGGGCCGGGTGAGACTGGAGGCCGGTCTGCGGGACCTGCTGCGGCTGCGGTCGCTGCTCTGAGCCGCCCCGGGCCACCGGCGTTTTCCGGACCCGGGCCCGGGAACGGCGTGTGGGCGGCGCCCCGGGCGGCGACGATGGCCGTATGACGACCACTCCGCACGCCCGCTCCTTCGACGCGGCCGCCGCCCTCTACGCCGCGAACCGCCCCTCCTACCCGCCGGCCCTGCTGGACGCCGTCGAGGAGATCGCGGGCCGGCCCCTCGCCGGTGCGCGCGTCGCGGACGTGGGCGCCGGCACCGGGATCCTCACCGCCCTCCTCCACGCCCGCGGCGCCCGCGTCGTCGCCGTCGAGCCCGGCGACGGCATGGCCGCCGAGTTCCGCCGGTCCCTGCCCGGGGTGCCGGTCGTGCGCGGCGACGGCGACCGCCTCCCCCTGGCCTCCGCGTCGGCCGACGTCGTCACCTACGCCCAGGCCTGGCACTGGACCGATCCGAGGCGGTCGCTGCCCGAGGCCTTCCGCGTCCTGCGGCCCGGCGGCGCGCTGGCCGTGATGCGCAACGACTCCGACGAGTCGGTGCCCTGGATCGCCGAGCAGACCGCCCGGATCCGCCGCTTCCTCGGCGTCGGGGAGGACGTGGCGGCGGCGGGCGCCGCCCGCTCCCTGCCGTCCGGGCGGCCGGGCTTCACCACCCGGCGGGTGCCCTGGTCCCGGCGGGTCCCCCTGGACACCCACATCGCCAACCTCTCCAGCCACTCCGACTTCCTCGTCCTGGGCGAGGAGCGCGCCGCCGCCTTCCTCGCCCGGGAGCGCGAGCTGCTGGCCGGGGTCTTCCCGGACGGCACGGTCGAGGAGCCCTACGTCGCCACCGTGAGCGTCGCCCTCCGCTGACGCGGGCGCGCCCGCCGCCCCGGGGGTGGCCGGGCGCGTCCGCCGCGGGACGCCGTGGCGCGAAGCCGTCGGGAGAATCCACCGGAATCCGCCCTGTTTGAGGATCTCAGGGGAGGAAACAGCGGAAAGGCGGCGCGGTTCCAGCCGCGTCCGACGCCTCTTGACGTGTGGAGGCCGTGATGACGACCGTTCCCGTGGGAATCGACCAGGGCGCCCGGCCCGTGCGCAGCACCGTCCCCCAGAGGATGGACCGACTGCCGTGGAGCGGCTTCCACTGGAAAGTGGTCGTCGCGCTGGGCATCACCTGGGTGCTCGACGGAATCGAGATCACCATCGCCGGGTCCATCGCAGACCGGATCCGGGACGAGCAGTCCCTGGGCTTCTCCGCGTCGCAGGTGGGCCTGACCGCCAGCATCTACCTGCTCGGCGAGGTCGTCGGCGCCCTGGTGTTCGGGCGGATGGCCGACCGGCTGGGCCGCCGCAAGCTGTTCATCCTCACCCTGGGCGTCTACCTGCTCGGCAACGCCCTGACCGCGCTGTCGATGAACTTCGCCTTCTTCGCCGTCACCCGCTTCATCGCGGGCACGGGCATCGGCGGCGAGTACGCGGCCCTGAACTCGGCGATCGACGAGCTCATCCCCAGCCGCCACCGGGGCCACGCCGACCTGGCGATCAACGGGACCTACTGGCTGGGCGCCATGATCGGCGCCGCGGCCAACCTCGCCTTCCTCAACCCCGACCTGTTCGCCATCGACCTCGGCTGGCGTCTCGGCCTGCTCGTCGGCCCGGCCATCGGCCTGGCCATCTGGGGGCTGCGGCGGAACATCCCCGAGAGCCCGCGGTGGCTGCTCACCCACGGCCGGCCGGAGGAGGCCGAACGGGTGGTGACCGCCATCGAGCACGACGTGGAGAAGCACGGCACGCGCCTGGAGCCGGTGCCCGACGAGGCCGCCATGGAGTTCCGGCTCCGCAAGCCGGTCTCCTACGGCGAACTGGCGCGGGTGCTGTTCCGCGACTACCGGCAGCGGTCCTTCCTGGGCTTCATGCTGATGGTGACGCAGTCGTTCCTCTACAACGCGATCTTCTTCACCTACGCGCTGATCCTCGCCGAGTTCTACGGCATCGGGGGCGGCGCGGTCGCGTACTTCATCTTCCCCTTCGCGGTGGGCAACCTGCTGGGGCCGCTGATCCTCGGCCGGTTCTTCGACACCGTCGGGCGCCGCGTCATGATCGGCGGCACGTACTGCTTCTCGGGCGTGCTGCTGTTCGTCACCGGATGGCTGTTCGCCGAGGGCATGCTCAACGCCGTCACCCAGACCGCGCTGTGGTGCGTGATCTTCTTCATCGCCTCCGCGGCCGCCTCGTCGGCGTACCTGACCGTGAGCGAGATCTTCCCGGTCGAGATGCGGGCCCAGGCGATCTCGTTCTTCTTCGCCATGTCGATGCTGTTCGGCGGTGTCGTCGCGCCGTGGCTGTTCGCGACCCTGATCGGGAACGGGGAGAGCCCGTGGCGGGTCTTCGCCGGGTACACGGTGGGCGCCCTGCTGATGATCGCGGGCGGGGTGACCGCGTTCGTGTGGGGCGTCGACGCGGAGCGGCGGTCGCTGGAGAACATCGCGGTGCCGCTGTCCGCGGTCACCGCCGACGCCGGGGAGGCGAGCGCGAGCGGCCTCACCGGCGGGCTGACCGCCCACGTCCGCAGGACGCCGAGGGACGTGACCAAGGACGAGTACTACCGCTCCTAGCGCCGGACGCCGGTGCGCGGGGAGGCGGCATGCGGCGGCCGTGGCGGTACGGCGGGACGGCGGGGCGAGAGGCGGGCCCGGACGGCCCGCGCCGGCGGGTGGTGCTGCTGTGGACGGACCTCGTGGCGGCCTTCACCGCGTACGTGACCGGGCTGCTCGCGGCCGGCCTCGCGCTCGGCGGCGACCGGGCCCGGGACGTCGCCGTCGGCAATCTGGCGGGCGCGGGCCTGGCCGTCGCCGCCGTCGCGGTGCTGGTGCTGCTCCGGCGCCGGCGCGGCCCCTGAGACCCGTCCTCCCCGTGACCCGCCCCCCGCGGCGGGTCACGGGGCCCGGACGGCCGCCCGGGGGAGGCTCACAACCCCAGGGCGGCGAGCGCCTTGTCCGCCGCGGCCCGGCACGCGCCCTCCCCGGCGTGCGTCCACGCCGCCGCGCACAGCGCCCGCAGCCCGTCCAGCGGGTCCTCGCCCCCGCCGTCCAGGACCAGCCCGCCGTCCTGGACCGAGGCCGTCCAGCCCCCGCACGAGAAGCCTCCGCCCGGCGCCTCCACCGGTTCCGGCTGGGGACGGTGCAGTCCCCGCAGGTCGGCCGCCACGTACGTCGGACGGTGCTCGGGCCGTGCCGCCAAGAGCTGCGCCGCGTCCGTCACCCCGGTCAGCACCAGCAGCGAGTCCACGCCGCCCGCGTACGCGCCCTCGATGTCCGTGTCCAGCCGGTCGCCGACCACCAGGGGCCGCTCCGCGCCCGTCCGCAGGATCGTCTCGCGGTGCATCGGCGGCAGGGGCTTGCCCGCCACCTTCGGCTCCGGCGCCGGACGCATCCAGCGGGTGGCGATCCGCACCGCCTCCACCGCCGCGCCGTTGCCCGGGGCGATGCCCCGCCCGCTGGGAATGGTCAGGTCCGTGTTGGACGCGAACCACGGCAGCCCGCGCCCCACCGCGATCGCCGCCTCGGCCAGCCGTCCCCACGGCATCTGCGGGCCGCCGTACCCCTGCACCACCGCCGCGGGCGCGTCGTCCGCCGACTCCACCGGCTCCAGGCCGCGTTCGCGCAGCGCCACCATCAGACCCTCGCCGCCCACGCACAGCACCCGCGATCCCGGGGGGAGTTCCTCGGCGATCATCCGGGCCACCGCCTGCGCCGAGGTGACCACCTCCTCCGGCTCAGCGGGCACCCCGAGCCGCGTCAGGTGCTCGGCGACGGCCTGGGGGGTGCGCGCGGCGTTGTTCGTCACGTACGCCGACCTCATCCCGGCCGCACGGGCCGCCCCGAGCGCCTCGACCGCGTGGGGAACCGCCTCGCCGCCCGCGTAGACCACGCCGTCCAGGTCGAGCAGCGCCGTGTCGTACGCCTCGGCCAGGGGGCGCTCGCAGGCCCGGGGCCGGTTGCTGACCGGGCGGCGGGGGCCGGTCGGGGAGTCGGTCATCGTCTTCTCGCTCCTCGTGCTCGCGGACAACTCCCCCGATCATCCCTCACCCCCGCAGGGCGGCATAACATGCACCAATGCTGCGATCCCCGGGCCCCGAACACCCCTCGGGCGGCCTCCGTCTCGCCCCTTTCCGCGGCCTGCGCTACGCCCCCGACCGGGTCGGCAGCCTGGCCGCCGTGACCTCTCCCCCGTACGACGTCGTGGTCCGCCCCGACGGTCTGCGCCACCTCGAAACCGCCGACCCGTACAACATCGTCCGGCTGATCCTCCCGGAGGCCGCCGACCCCGCCGCCCGCCACCGGCAGGCCGCGGAGACCCTGCGCCGCTGGGAGGACGAGGGCGTCCTCGTCCGCGATCCGCGTCCGGCGCTGTACGTCTACGAGCAGCGCCGGGGCGACGTCCTCCAGCGCGGCCTGATCGGCGCCCTGCGGCTGAGCACGCCGGACGAGGGCGCGGTCCTCCCCCACGAGGACGTCATGGCGGAGGTCGTCGAGGACCGCGCCGCCCTGATGCGCGCGACCGCCGCCAACCTCGAACCGCTGCTGCTGTCGTACCGCGGCGACGGCACCGAGGGCGGCGCCGCGGCCGTCGTCGACCGCGCCACCGGCAGACCGCCGCTGCTCTCCACGACCACCGAGGACGGTTTCTCGCACCGGCTCTGGCCGGTCACCGACCCCGGCGAACTCTCCGAGGTCGACCGCGACCTCTCCCGGCGGCAGGCGCTCATCGCCGACGGCCACCACCGCTGGGCCACCTACCTGCGGCTCCGGGCCGATCCGGCCGTCCGTGCCGAGGGCGGCGGCTTCTGGGACCACGGCCTGGTCCTGCTGGTCGACACCTCCCGCCATCCGCTGAGGGTGCAGGCCATTCACCGGATCCTCCCCCACCTGCCGCCGGCCGACGCCCTCGCCCGGCTGGACGGCGCCTTCCGCGTCCGCCGGGTCGACGGCCCCCTCCCGGACGCCCTGCGCGCTCTGGAGACCGCCCCCGGGAACGCCTTCCTGCTCACCGGGGACGGCTCCTTCCACCTGCTCCACACCCCGGACCCGGCTCTGGTGGAGCGCACCGTCCGCGGCGACCGGCCGGAGGCGTGGCGGCGGCTGGACGCCACGGTGCTGCACTCCGTCCTGCTCGACGCCGTCTGGCGCGTCCCGGACCGCTCCTCCGAGATCGGCTACCTCCACGACGCGACGGCGGCCGTGGAGCAGGCGGAGCGTCTGGGCGGCTCGGCCGTGCTGATGCGCCCGGTCGCGGAGGAGACCGTCCGCGACCTGGCCCGCCAGGGCGTCACCATGCCCCGCAAGTCCACCTCCTTCGGCCCCAAGCCGGCCACCGGGCTGGTGCTGCGCGCCGTGGAGCGGGGCGGCGGGAGGACCCGGTAACGGACGAGGGCGGGGGCCCGGATCCTCCGATCCGGGCCCCCGCCCTCGTCACACCTCGCCGGGCCGCGCCTCAGCGATCGCCGTTCCCGTCTTCCCCGGCGTCGGACGCGTCCGGGTCCGCCGGCTCGCCGTCCTGCTCGGCCTCCTGCTCCGCGTCGGGGTCGAGCGCGTCCAGGAACTCCACACCGTCCAGCTCGGCCAGCCGGTCGGAGGCGTCGGTCGTGCCGCCCTGGTCGGCCTCGAGGGCCTTCGCGAACCACTCGCGCGCCTCGCTCTCACGCCCCACCGCCAGCAGTGCGTCGGCATAGGCGTACCGCAGCCGCGCGGTCCACGGCTGGACGGAGTGCGAGGCGAGCTCGGGGCTCTGGAGCGTGACCACGGCGGCCTCGGCCTGTCCCATGTCGCGCCGCGCACCGGCCGCGACCAGCCGCATCTCCACCTGTCCGGCCTTGTCGAGCTTCTGCACCTCGGGCTCGCCGGCCATCGCGAGTGCCTTCTCCGGCCTGCCGAGGCCGCGTTCGCAGTCGGCCATCAGCGGCCACAGGTGGACCGAGCCGGTCATCCGCCGGGCCGCCCTGAACTCGGCCAGCGCCTCGGCGTACTTCCCCACACCGTAGGCGGCGAACCCCGCGGCCTCGCGCACCGCCGCGACGCGGGAGGCCAGCCGCAGCGCGACCTTCGCGTAGCCGTAGGCCTGCTCCGGCTCGTCGTCCAGCAGCTTCGCCACCATCACCAGGTTCTTGGCGACGTCCTCGGCGAGTGTCTTGGGCAGGCTCATGAGCTCCTGCCGCACGTCCTTGTCCAGCTCTTCGCCGGTGACGTCCTCCGGGATCGGCAGCCGCCTGAGGGGTTCCCGGTCCTGGGCGCGGTCACGCGGGCGGTCGCGGTCGTCGCGCCGGTAGCCGGCGCCGCCGTGCCCGCGGTAGCCGCCGCCCCGCTCGTCACGTCCCCGGCCGCCGCCCTGACCGTACGGACGCCGCTCGCTCCGGTCGTCTCCGCGGTATCCCCCGCGGGGACGGTCGTCACGGCGGTCGTCACGCCGGAAATCGCGACGGTCGTCATCACGCCGGAAATCGCGACGCTCCCCGCGGTCCCGGTCGAACCCACCCCGCTCATCCCGCCGACGGTCATCACGGCGATCGTCCCGCCGGTCGTCACGCCGGTACGAGGGCCGGTCATCACGCCGGAAGTCCCGACGCTCATCGCGCCCGTACGAGGGACGCTCCCCCCGACGGTCGTCCCGACGCTCCTCCCGGCCGTACGAAGGCCGGCTCTCCCGCCGGTCATCGCGCCGGAAATCGCGACGGTCGTCATCACGCCGGAAATCGCGACGCTCCCCGCGGTCCCGGTCGAACCCACCCCGCTCATCCCGCCGACGGTCATCACGCCGATCGTCCCGCCGGTCGTCACGCCGGTACGAGGGCCGGTCGTCACGCCGGTACGAGGGCCGGTCATCACGCCGGAAGTCCCGACGCTCATCGCGCCCGTACGAGGGACGCTCCCCCCGACGGTCGTCACGACGCTCCTCCCGGCCGTACGAAGGCCGGCTCTCCCGCCGGTCGTCACGCCGGAAATCGCGACGGTCGTCATCACGCCGGAAGTCCCGGCGCTCCCCGCGGTCCCGGTCGAACCCACCCCGCTCATCCCGCCGACGGTCATCACGCCGGAAATCGCGACGGTCGTCGTCACGACCGCCTCGCCGGTCGTCACGCCCGTACGAGGGACGGTCCCCCCGACGCTCATCACGGCGGTCGTCACGGCGGTACGGGGGACGGTCGCCCCGACGGTCGTCACGACGCTCCTCCCGGCCGTACGAAGGCCGGCTCTCCCGCCGGTCGTCACGCCGGAAATCGCGACGGTCGTCATCACGCCGGAAGTCCCGGCGCTCTCCGCGGTCCCGGTCCCGGTCCCGGTCGAACCCACCCCGCTCATCCCGCCGACGGTCATCACGGCGGTCGTCACGGCGGAAATCACCACCACGCCTCTCACCGCCACCCTGGCGTCGCGGCCTGTCGGACCGCTCGGACCCACCGGGCCTTTCCTCAGGTGAGTTGGACATCGACGTGGCTCCTGTCTTGGGGTGGTACATGTTCATTCTCGCGCTCCGGTCGGCTCAACGCCTCGGAGTCGATGGGCAAGGGAAAAGAAAAAGACCCTTGGTCCCAGCGTGCACGCTGGGACCAAGGGTCTTCACGAATTGTTCGGCGGCGACCTACTCTCCCACACGGTCCCCCGTGCAGTACCATCGGCGCTGGAGAGCTTAGCTTCCGGGTTCGGAATGTAACCG
>NZ_BAAATJ010000044.1:0-22402 GCF_039533345.1 Streptomyces glaucosporus
GGCGGCGACCATGTCGCCGAGACCCGCCGCAACATCACCGGCTACCTGGACGGTCTGGAGATCCGGTGAGCGCCGCGGAGCCACACGGCACCGGCCCCTGATCCGCGGTCCTCCCGGCACCACCGGCCCCGGCGGCGCAGCATGCCGTACAAGTCCGCACAGCTCCGGGGACACACTCGGTTCACGTACGCCAGCGGTATGTGACCACCGGCGCACCAAGCCGCGAAATCAGGTGTCTGGAGCACCTCGTGAGATCACGGCCGTACCAGCCATGGTGGACAGGCAACCCCGACAGCGCCGCCCACACGGCAGGAGCATCGTGAACGCTTTCACTATCGGGACAGACGGCTCTTCCGCCACACTGACAGTGCCTCACCAGCGCGGTGTCCCCTCCGGTACCGATGTGTCCGACGACATCGTCGCCGAGCTGTGCACCGTCCTGTTCTCCCTGCTGAGCCGGAGGGACCGTCGGCTGCGCGCGGAGCAGTACCTGCGCGGTCTGCTGACCACGCCGGGCCGCAAGTCCATCCGCAACATCGCGGCCCATCTGGGCGGAGCGGCCGTGGAGCAGAGCCTGCACCACTTCATCTCCAGCTCGGCCTGGGACTGGCGGCCCCTGCGCATCGCCCTGGCCGACTACCTGGAACACACAGCGGCGCCGCAGGCGTGGGTGATACGGCCGATCCACATACCCAAGGCAGGCAGGCACTCGGTGGGCGTGGACCAGCACTTCGCGCCTCATCTGGGTCAGGTCTTCCGCGGCCAGCAGGCTCTCGGAGTCTGGCTCGCCTCCCCCGAGCTGAGCGCGCCCGTCAACTGGCGGATGGTCCTTCCGGAACCGTGGATCAACGACCCAAAGCGGCGTGAGCAGGCCGAAGTGCCCGAGGGGCTCGGGGCGGAGAGCACGGAGGAGTGCGCCGTGTCCGCCGTCGTGCAGATGGCGCAGCGGTGGAGCATTCCGCGGCGGCCGGTCCTGATCGACCTGCGGCGGGGCGGCCTCTCCGCAGCGACCGGCCGGCTGGCCGCGGGCGGCGTGCACTTCGTCGCCCGGATCAGCCCCTCGTGCCGGATGACCGTCGCCGACCCGGCGCTGCCCGGCTACCGGGCCGGTTCGCTGCCCGCCCAGAGGATACTCGAGCTGGTCAAGGGCACGCGGACCCCTGTCGCCTGGCGGGACGCGGCGCACGGGAACACCCTGCGCACGACCCTGGCCTCGACCGTGCCCGTCGCGCTGCCGGGTCCTGCCGGGTCCAGGCCCCGGCGGCTGCTCCTGGTGGGCGAGTGGACCAACCCGGCGCAGCCTCCCTCCCAGCTGTGGGTCACCGGCATGACGCATCTGCCGGTCGGATCGCTGCTGCGGATCGCCAAGCTGAACGACCGGGTGGAGGAGGACTTCGCGCGCATCGGCGACCGGGCCGGGCTGCGGGACTTCGTGGGGCGCTCCTTCCGCGGCTGGCACCGTCACATGACGCTGGCCTCCGTGGCGCACACGGCGATCGCCCTGGGGGCCTCCGGGTGAGGCCCCCAGGGAGCGGGCTCAGCCGAGACCCGCTCCCAGGCCGCGGCCCACCGTCACGGCGTACGAACCGCCGCCGCCCGTGCTCGCCCTGCCGCCCACGCGGATGTGCGTCTTCACGCACATCACGCCGGTGACGTACCGCGCGCTGCGGTCGGCCGCAGCGCGCGGTACGTCACCCTCCGGGGCGACAGGCCCGGGCCGGCGTCTCAGGAGTGGGCGGCATCCGGTGGACCGAGGCGCAGCACCGCCCTCATCCTGTGCATCTTCAGGGCCAGCTGGACGTCCAGCACGCGGCCGGGCCGCTGCCATTCGGGGCCCAGGAGCGCGGTGATGCGCTCCAGGCGCCGCGACACGGTGTTGGGGTGGACGTGGAGTGTTTCGGCGGCCTTGCTCGGGCTGGCCCCCGTGGCGAAGTAGGCGTTCAGCGTCTCGGTGAGGTCGGTGGCGTTCTTGCGGTCGTAGTCGACGACCGGCCCGATGGCGGTGTCGATGAAGGCGTTCACGTCGTGTGCCTCGGACAGCAGCAGTCCCATGAAGCCGAGGTCTCCGAGGGACGCGGTGCTTCCGGCGGCGTCGAGGGCGGTCAGGGTCTCCAGGCAGCGCACCGCCTCCCCGTGCAGGCGGCTCACGTCGCCCAGGCCCCGGCCGGGGCCGGCCGCGCCCACGGTGACCGGGTGTCCCAGCATCGCCGTCAGCTCACCGCCCACGGAGCGCGCGGTCGCCGAGGCGTCCGTGCCCGGCAGCAGCAGCATGATGCAGCCGTCCTGGACGGTCTTCAGACCGGCGTGCGCGTGGGCGTAGGAGGAGGCCCACACGATGGCGCGGCCGTATCCTCCCCCTCCGGGGCGCACCGCCAGCAGGACGTGCGGCTCGGTCAGGTCCAGGCCGATGTCGGCCAGGCGTTGTTCGAGGTGGCGCGCCTGCTGTAAGCCGCGGGACGGCAGGGCGAGCAGTTCGTTGAAGAGCGCGTCGTGGACCGGCGCCTGTGTCACCGCCGTACCGCGTTGCAGGAGCAGGTGGAGCGCGAAGGTCTCGGTGGCGAGCCGCAGCATCTGCTGGTCCTCCCCCGCCAGTGCCGTGGCGGGGCGCAGTACGACGAACCCGAGGTTCTCGGCACCGGCCAGCACGGGCGTGATCCAGGTCCCCTCGCCGTGCATCACCGAGGCGCGCTGCGCGTGGGCCTCCCAGGACGTCCTGGCCACTGCGGCGTCGTCCAGGTCCGGCAGGTCGGCCGTGGCCGTCATGGTCCGGCCGGCGGGATCGCGCAACTGCAGGGTGCTGTCCAGCGCGTCGGCTGCGGCCTGGGCCAGGGTGTCGAGGTCCGCTCCGGACAGCAGCAGGCCCGTCATGCGGCTCTGCGCGTCCCGGAGCTGCTCGAGCCTGGACAGGGCGGCGCGGGCGCGGAAGCCGTCCAGTTCGAGTTCGCTCATCTCGTTCCTGACCTCCTGGAGCCACTCCGCGCGTTCGATCGCCACCGCGCCGAGCGCGGCCAGCGAGCAGCTCAGGCCGATCTCGTCCGGGGTGAGGCGCCGTACGCTGCGGGCGGCGCAGAACAGGACGCCCAGGGCGCTGTCGCCGTGGATCAGGGGCACGGTGAGCAGCGACCTGATGCCCTCGGCGCGGACGAACTCGTCGGTGCGCGGGCAGTGCTCCAGGCTGGTGTCGCGGAGGTAGTCGGCGGTCCACAGCGGGGCGCCCATGGCGATGGCCTGCTGCCCCGGTCCGCCTTCCAGTCGCGTCCCCGGCACGATGGCCGAGGTCGCGCCCTCGGCGGCGTGGAGGCTCAGACTGCCGTCGTCCTCGCGCAGGCCGATGCACGCGAGGTCCGCGTTGACGATCCGTCTGACCCGCCGGGTGATGACGTGCAGCAACTCGCCCAGGTCGTGCGACCGGGCCATGGCGCGTGCGGTGTCGACGAGTTCGGCGAGGGCGTCCTCGCGCTGCCGGCGCCGGTCCTGGGAGGCGCGGACGACGTAGGCCAGTCTGACGGCCTGTTCGAGGCGGGTCCGCTCGGCTGCGGAGCATTCCCGGTCCGCGCGCAGCAGGAGTTCCTCGTAACTTTCCAGGGGTGCTTCTTCGGCGAGGAGCCTGAGCACGGTGAGTAAGTCGAGGCGGTCCACGTCTGCTCGGTCCATCATGCCCTGCCCCCCGTCGGCCATGCGGCTCCGTCGAACCTAGACACTGCAAGATCGGCCAGTCAAGCGCCCCTTTCCGTGCGGGCGCCGGGGGCTCCTCCCCCGTCCGTCAGAGCCTCTGGAGCCGCGGAATTCCGTGCGGGCCCGCCAGGCTGAGGACCCGGTCACCACTGCCGCGCGCCGCCCGCGCCCCTTCCCCGCCCGGCACGACCCGGCGGGCGGTGAGCGCCGGGGAGCCGCGGCGTCGGCGCAGATACCGCCTGATCACCTCGGGATCCTGGCCGTTGTGGTCCAGATCGGCCTTCAACTGGGCGTACAGCGGTGCCGGCGAGTGGAACCGGGCGAGCACCCGCGCGAGGTCGGCGCAGAGCTCGCGCCGGCATCCGAGCCGGAAGCCCGCGTCGATCCACCGGTCCACGGCCCGCCGCCAGGAGTCGGTGAGCAGAGCCGACTGGAAGCGCAGGTGCGGTCCCTGGACGATCCCCGTGAACGGGGCGGCCGTCCACAGCTCCAGTGCCTCGCGCAGCCGGTGGCCCGCCATGTGCAGGTCTCCCGCCTCCAGCGCCCGGTAGCCCGCTCCGGCCGCCCGCTCGAACGCCCTGGCATCGCTGGAGCCGCCGCCGGTGTCCAGCCGGTACCCACCGGGCACCCAGACCAGCACGTCCTCGGCCGACCGTTCGCTGCCCGCCACCCGCAGTGCCGTGCCGATGTCGGCGCGCAGCTGGCGAATGTGGGATCCCAGCGCCTGTTCGGCGTGCGCGGGCGCCCCTTGCGGCCACAGCTCCTCGGCGATGGCGCACGTGGGCACGACGCGGTCGGCGGAGGCCGCCAGCAGGGCGAGCACCTGCCTGGGCGGTGCAGCGGAGGGCGAGATGGGCACTCCCCCCTCGTGGACCGTCAGCCCTCCGAGCACCTTCAGGTCCATGCCGCCGTCCCCCTCCGCCGATTCGGCTGACGCCGACTCGGCAAAGTGTAGTATAATAATTTTTTCATTTTTGAGGCAGGCGGCCCTGCGGACGGCTCCGGGACGTCGCCGGGCTCCTCACGAGCGAAGAGCCGCCTCGGTTCGCCGCGGGGGTTCCCGTGCCACGCATCGGCCCCAGGGCACGCCCGGTCCCCGCTTCCCCCGCCCCGGGTCCTCGGAAGCGGGGAGCCGGGAAGCCCGGAATTCCTGCGGAACGTCCTCAGAACTCCACCGTGGAGACGACGTAGACCCGCAGGCGCTCCTCCTCGGTGACGTCCACGGTGATCTCCAGGTCGGGCCGCTCGCCGGGCCGCTCGATCCTGGCGCCCTCGTACCGGTGGCCGGGCAGGCCGAGGTCCCAGCCGACCACGTCCGCCTGCCGGTCGCCGACGCCCTCCCGGCCCGCGCGCAGCTCGGCGGGGTCGCCGCCCGCCTCCTCCAGGAAGGTCTTCAGCCTCTCCCGGGAGGTGCGGAACTGGACGTAGAAGGAGCTGCGCTCCCAGGCGTTGCGCTCGTAGTGCGCCACATAGCTCGCCCCCTGGGGTATGGGGACCTCGTAGATGCGGCGCTCGACCTTGCTCGGCCACTGCCACACCAGGCCGGTGGCGGCGGCATCCCGCTGCTTGTCCTTGCCGCTCTCGCGGCTCTGGTGGGCGGAGAGCACCAGGTACCCCGCCGGGACGGCGATCAGCAGCACCACCACGATCGCGGCCAGCCAGCGGTGCTTGGGGCGGTGCGGCGGACGGTCGGGCAGGGGGAGGGAGGTCATCGGCCGCTCACCCACCCCCGGGTCGCCAGCAGGCCGGCCCCGGTGCGCTCGTACCGCTCCACGCGGCGGCGGTTGGCGCGGCGGAACCGGCGGGCGACCAGCCGGGCGAGGTCGGCGGCGCCGACCATGCCCGCCTCCGGCCCGAGCTGGGCACGGACGATGCGGGCCTCCGGGCGGTAGCCGCGGCCGGTGAGGTGGCGGCGGAACGCCTCCCGGGCGGGGCCGATGAGGAGTTCGTCGGCGGCGCTGACGCCGCCGCCGACGACGAAGCAGGACGGGTCCAGGGCGGCGGCCAGGTTGGCGATGCCGATCCCCAGCCATTCGCCGATGTCCTGGAGGAGCTCGACGCACATCGCGTCGCCCTCGCGGGCCAGCTCGGTGATCAGCGGGCCGGTGATGTCGGGGATGCGGCCGCCGACCCGGTCGATGACCCCGTGCGCGACCGGGGACTCGGCGGCGGCCAGCTCACGGGCCTCGCGGACCAGGGCGTTGCCGGAGCTGTACTGCTCCCAGCAGCCGCGGTTGCCGCAGGGGCAGCGGTGTCCGCCGGGCACGACCTGCATGTGGCCGAACTCCCCGGCCACGCCGTACCTGCCCCGCTTGACCTGGCCGTCCTCCAGGATGGCGCCGCCGATGCCGGTGCCGAGGGTGATCATGACGAGGTGGTCCTCGCCGCGTCCCGCGCCGAAGCGCCACTCGCCCCAGGCCGCGGCGTTGGCGTCGTTGTCGACCATGACCGGGACGGCCAGCCGGGCGGTCAGCGCGTCGCGCAGCGGCTCGTCGCGCCAGGCCAGGTGGGGGGCGAACAGCACCCGGGAGCGGTCGGAGTCCACCCAGCCCGCCGCGCCGATGCCGACGGCGTGGACGTCGTGCCGGTCCGAGAGGTCCAGGACCAGCTCGGTGATGGTGTCCTCGACGACCTTGGGGCTCTTGGACTTGTCGGGGGTCTCGGTGCGGATCTTCTCCAGGATGTTGCCGTCGGCGTCGACGACGCCCGCCATCACCTTCGTACCGCCGATGTCGATTCCCACCGTCGGCACGCGCGGCGCGGACAGGTGCGAGCGCCGCTCGCGGGTGGCAACGGTCCGCAGCACCGTCGCTCGGGTCGAGTTGCGGTGCGTCCGGTCGCGGTACGTACTCATCAGCTCGATTGTGCCCTACGCGCTCGCCCGCCCCGGCGCGGGCCGGTCGGGGGCGGGGCGGTCAGGAACGGACGAGGAGCTGGAACTCGAACGTGTACCGGGAGGCGCGGTAGAGGTGGGAGCCGTACTCCACGGCCCGGCCGGTGTCGTCGAACGCGGTGCGCTCCATGGTCAGCAGCGGCGCGCCCGCCGGCTCGCCCAGCAGCCCGGCCTCCTCGGCGGAGGCGGTGCGGGCGCCGATCGTCTGCCGGGCGCTGTGGAGGGTGACCCCGGCGGAGCGCATCAGCCGGTACAGGCCGGTGTTCTCCAGCGCGTCGCCGTCCAGGTCGACCAGGCCGGACGGGAGGTGGTTGCGCAGGTAGGCCATGGGCTCGCCGCGGGTGGAGCGGAGCCGTTCCACCAGGCGCACCTCACTGCCCTCGGGAATGCCGAGGGCGGCGGCGACCTCGGCGGTCGCCGCCACGGTGTCCAGCCGCAGGACCCGGGTGCCGGGGCGCCGTCCGGCCGCCTCCAGGTCGTCGTAGAGGCTGCTCAGCTCCAGCGGACGCTTGATCTGGCTGTGCACGACCTGGGTGCCGATGCCGCGGCGGCGCACCAGCAGGCCCTTGTCCACCAGGGCCTGGATGGCCTGCCGGACGGTGGGCCGGGACAGGCCGAGCCGGCCGGCCAGCTCGATCTCGTTGCCCAGCAGGCTTCCGGGGGAGAGCCGGCCCTGTTCGATGGCCGCTTCGAGCTGCTGCGAGAGCTGGAAGTACAGCGGGACGGGACTGCTGCGGTCCACGCTGAACTGGAGGTCCACCGGATCCTTCTTCGCCACGGTGCGGAGCCTAGTCGCGACGGCGATTGACGGAAAGACGTGAGGTCAGATTGACAGGACAAACAACCCCGGGTGGGCGGTCGCCCACGCTGCGGCAGCGCCTCAGCCGGACCTCCCCTCGCCCCGCGGCCCCGCGCGGGCCGGAGCGCTAGAAGCGCACCGGCAGGCGGATGGGGCCGCGGATGAGCAGGCCCCTCCGCCAGGAGAGGGCGGCCGGATGTGCGTCCAGGGCCAGCCCGGGGCAGCGTTCCAGCAGGGCGCGGAAGGCGATGCGGCCCTCCAGCCGGGCCAGCGGGGCCCCCAGGCAGTGGTGGACGCCGTGGCCGAAGGCGAGGTGCCCGCGCGTCTCGCGGCGGATGTCGAAGCGGTGCGGGTCCGGGAAGCGGCCGGGGTCGCGGTCGCCGTCGGCGAGGACGGGCAGCACCAGTTCCCCGCCGCCGGGGATCACCGTCCCGCCGATCTCCACGGGCTCGGTGGTGAAGCGGTAGGTGGGGGTCTCGACCGGGCCGTCGTAGCGCAGCGTCTCCTCGACGGCGTTCTCCGCCAGGGAGGGGTCCGAGCGCAGCAGCTCCATCTGGTCGGGGTGGGTGAGCAGGGCGAGGACCCCGTTGGCGATCAGGTTGACGGTGGTCTCGTGGCCCGCGACGAGCAGCAGCCACGCCATGCCGAGCAGCTCGCGGGGGGACAGCCGGTCGCCGTCCTCGTCGGCGGTGTGGATCAGCGCGCTGAGCAGGTCCTCGCCCGGCCGGCCGCGCTTCTCCTCCAGCAGCCCGGTGAGGTAGTCGGTGACGGCGGTCTCGGCGGCCCTCTTCTCCTCGGTTCCGGCGTCGCCGAGGATGGCGGCCGTCCAGGAGCGGAAGGACTCCCGGTCCAGGAAGGGCACGCCCAGCAGCTCGCAGATCACCGTGATGGGCAGCGGGAAGGCGTAGGCGTCCACCAGATCGGCCCGCCCGTCCGGGGCCTTCACCATCCGGTCCAGCAGGTCGTCGGCGATCTCCCGGACGCGCGGCGCCAGGGACTCCACGCGCCGCGCGGTGAACTCGCGGGCCACGAGCCCCCGCAGCCTGGTGTGGTCCGGCGGGTCGCTGCCGAGCATGTTGACCCCGGAGGACACCGGCTCCACCCCCAGGGCGGGCGAGGCGTTGCTCCAGTCCTTGGACAGCCGCCGGTCGGCGAGGGCGGCCCGCGCCTCCTCGTACCCGACGACCAGCCACGCCACGGCGTCCTCGGGGATCCGCACCCGGTGCACCGGGCCGCGGGCGCGCAGCTCCGCGTAGACGGGGTAGGGGTCGCGGACGAAGTCATCGCCCAGGGCCGCCAGATCGATCGGTGCCGCCTCGTCCGTGCTCATCCGCCGCGCCTTTCTGTGTCGACGGGCCGCCAACGGGCCGTGGGACCGATGATGCCAGCGGAACGGGGCGGGCAGAGGACCATATCCGGCCAGGTGGCGGGCGTCCGGCACGCGGCGGCACGCGGTCGGCGGGCACGCGCTCCCGCCGCGCCCCGGGGGCGGACACGGGCGCCGCGACGGCCGGGCGGGGGCCGGTAGGCTGCGTCCGAACCGACCCGAAAGGATCGCGACGTGCCGCCGTCCGCCGAGCGCAAGCACTCCTCCGCCAACGGCGGCGTCCAGTCCCTGGAGCGCGCCCTCGGCCTGCTGGAGCGGATGGCCGACGCCGGGGGCGAGGTCGGACTGAGCGAACTGGCCGCCGGCAGCGGACTGCCCCTGCCCACCATCCACCGGCTGATGCGCACCCTGGTGACCTGCGGCTACGTGCGCCAGCAGCCCAGCCGCCGCTACGCGCTCGGCCCCCGCCTCATCCGGCTCGGCGAGAGCGCGTCGAGGCTGCTGGGCGCCTGGGCGCGGCCGCACCTGGCGCGGCTGGCCGAGGAGACCGGCGAGACCGCCAACATGGCGCTGCTCGACGGCGACGAGGCGGTGTACGTCGCCCAGGCGCCCTCCCGGCACTCGGTGCGGATGTTCACCGAGGTCGGCCGCCGGGTGCTGCCGCACTCCACGGGGGTGGGCAAGGCCCTGCTGGCGCACCTGTCGGACGAGGAGGTGCGGTCGCTGCTGGCCCGCACCGGCATGCCCGCCGCCACCGAGCGGACCATCACCTCCCCGGACGCCTTCCTGGCGGCCCTGGAGCGGGTGCGCGAGGACGGGTACGCCGTGGACGACAACGAGCAGGAGATCGGGGTGCGCTGCATCGCCGTTCCGGTCCCCGGGGCGCCGGTGCCGACCGCCGTCTCCGTCTCGGGCCCGGCGGGCCGGGTGACGGACGCGGCCCGGGACGCGTTCGTCCCGCTGCTGCAGGAGGCCGCCCGCGACCTTTCGGCCACCCTGGCCGGCCCCCGCCCCGACGGCGGGTGACGGCCGGACGGACTCCGCGGCACGCCGGACGGGGCCCGCCCGCCGCCGGCCGGCGCGGACGTCAGCGCGCCGGACGCCCGAACAGCTCGACGGCGTTGCGCACCTCCCCCAGCGCCTCCGACAGCGCGCTCACGGAACCGATCGCTCCCGCGATCAGCAGCAGCGAGTGGCGGAGCCGGGCGACGTCGGGCTCACCCGCGCGCAGCATGGCGTCCACGGCCGCCAGTTCGTCCTCGGCTATCCCCCGGTCCGTCAGATGTGCACGGTAACCGGCCAGTTCGCGCCTCAAGCGGGTGACGGCCCGGTGCAGTGCGACGACCCTGGGGTCCTCCTGCCCGTGCACGACCGCACGCCGTTCCACCGTTTCTTTTCGCAACGCAGCTCCCCCCACACGGATGCTGTGTCCCGTCGTCGTTCCGTCGTTGATCCGTCGTCGTTCCCTTGCGGTCCCGCCGCGCTCCCCCGCTCCACCACCGCGGGAAGCACGCGTTCACCGGACGTTCCCACGCCCGCTGCCCCCTCTTCACCGCGCCGGCCGGGCGGGAGGGGTCCGCACAGTAAACGCCACTCTCCGCACACCGCGCTACACGGAGGGCGAAACTCGAGGCACAATTCCGGCCATTCGAATCGCTGTTCCCCTTGCCTCTGCCCGTGGCACATGCTCCAGGCGAAACCCGAGGCCGGGAAGGGTCGGGGCGGGAGAACCGCGCCCGCGGCGGACGGGAAGGGCCCGCTCCACAGGAGTGGAAACGGACACGGAAAAAGGTGGGCGGCGAGGGTGCGTCACCGCGCCGGCGATCATTGAGCTTCCACGATGAGGAAACTAACCTCCATTCCCGAGCAGTGCCGGTGGGCGCTGCGCGCCGCCCCGACGAAGGAGTGACCTCCCATGCCCGCAGCAGCGCCGATCCCGCCGGTGACCGTCCACGCCGCACCCGGACGGGCGCCGCGGCGCCAGGGGGAGGTCCTCACCGAGGCCGCCCTCGCCTTCCTCGCCGAGCTCCACCACCGGTTCACCCCGCGCCGCGACGAACTGCTGGCCCGCCGGGCCGGGCGCCGCGCCGAGATCGCCCGCACCGGCACCCTGGACTTCCTCCCCTCCACCGCCCACGTCCGCGAGGGGGACTGGCGCGTGGCCCCCGCCCCCGGGGCCCTCCGGGACCGCCGGGTGGAGATCACCGGGCCGGTCGACCGGAAGATGACGGTCAACGCCCTCAACTCCGGGGCCCGCGTCTGGCTCGCCGACTTCGAGGACGCCTCCTCCCCCACCTGGGAGAACGTGATCGGCGGCCAGGTCAACCTGATCGACGCCCGCGAACGCCGCATCGACTTCACCGCACCCGGGGGCAGGACGTACGCGCTCCGTCCCGCGGAGGAGCTGGCGACCGTCGTGGTGCGGCCGCGCGGCTGGCACCTGGACGAACGCCACCTGCGGGCCGGCGGCCGTCCCCTCCCCGGGGCGCTGGTCGACTTCGGCCTGTACTTCTTCCACAACGCCCGCCCGCTGCTCGACGCCGGCAAGGGGCCGTACTTCTACCTGCCGAAGCTGGAGTCGCACCTGGAGGCGCGGCTGTGGAACGACGTCTTCGTCTTCGCCCAGGAGTACTGCGGCGTCCCCCAGGGCTCCGTACGCGCCACCGTGCTGATCGAGACCATCACGGCCGCGTACGAGATGGAGGAGATCCTCTACGAGCTGCGCGACCACGCCTCCGGCCTCAACGCGGGCCGCTGGGACTACCTGTTCTCCATCGTCAAGAACTTCCGCGACGCCGGCGAGCGGTTCGTGCTGCCCGACCGCAACGCGGTGACCATGACCGCGCCCTTCATGCGCGCCTACACCGAGCTGCTGGTGCGCACCTGCCACAAGCGCGGCGCCCACGCCATCGGCGGCATGGCCGCCTTCATCCCCGACCGGCGCGACCCGGAGGCCAACGAGCGGGCCTTCGCCAGGGTCCGGGCCGACAAGGACCGTGAGGCGGCGGACGGCTTCGACGGCTCCTGGGTCGCCCACCCCGATCTGGTGCCGGTCGCCCGGGAGTCGTTCGACGCGGTGCTCGGCGAGCGCCCCCACCAGAAGGACCGGCTGCGCGAGGACGTCCGCGTCACCGCCGCCGACCTGCTCGCCGTCGACTCCCTGGAGGCGAGGCCGACCCGCGAGGGGCTGGTCAACGCCGTCCGGGTCGGCGTCCGCTACATCGAGGCGTGGCTGCGCGGCACGGGGGCCGTGGCGATCTTCGGCCTGATGGAGGACGCCGCCACCGCGGAGATCTCCCGCTCCCAGATCTGGCAGTGGGTCGACGCCGGGGTGGTGCTGGACACCGGGGAGAAGGTGACCCCCGAACTGGTCCGCGCCCTGGCCGGGGAGGACCTGGCGGCCGTCCGCGCCGAACTCGGCGAGGAGGCGTACGCGGCGGGCCGCTGGCAGCAGGCGCACGAGCTGCTGCTGAAGGTGGCGCTCGACCGGGACTACGCCGACTTCCTGACCCTGCCCGCGTACGAGCTGCTGGACTGAGGCGGGCGGCGGCCGGACGGCGCGGGGCGCGCGTCCGGCCGCCGGGCCGGTGCGGGTCAGCGGTCCCGGTACTCGGCGCCCGTGCCGCCCTCCCGGATGCGTGCCGCGTGCTCGCGCAGCTCGACGCGGCGGATCTTGCCGGAGACGGTCTTGGGCAGCTCGGCGAACTCCAGGACCCGGATCCGCTTGTAGGGGGCGAGGACGGCGCGGGAGTGCGCGAAGATCGCCTCGGCCGCCTCCGGGCCGGGCTCCCAGCCGTCGGCGAGGACGACGTACGCCTTGGGCACGGCCAGCCGCACCGGATCCGGCGAGGGGACGACGGCGGCCTCGGCCACCGCCTCGTGCTCCAGCAGGGCGCTCTCCAGCTCGAACGGGGAGATCTTGTAGTCGGACGCCTTGAACACGTCGTCGGCCCGCCCCACGTACGTGATCCGGCCGTCCGCGTCGCGCGAGCCGATGTCCCCGGTGTGGTAGTGGCCGCCGGCCATCGCCTCGGCGGTGCGTCCGGCGTCCCCGTGGTAGCCGGCCATCAGCCCCAGGGGCCGGTGCGCGAGGTCGAGGCAGATCTCGCCCTCGTCCACGCCCGGCTTGCCGGTGACGGGGTCCACCAGTTCCACGGTGTAGCCGGGCGCGGGGAAGCCCATGGAGCCGGACTTGACGGGCTGTCCGGGGAAGTTGCCGATCTGGACGGTGGTCTCGGTCTGGCCGAAGCCGTCGCGGATGGTCACGCCCCACGCGTCGCGCACCCGCTCGATCACCTCGGGGTTGAGCGGTTCGCCGGCGGCCACGGCCTCGCGCGGCGGGGTGCGCAGCTGCGTCAGGTCGGCCTGGATGAGCATCCGCCACACGGTCGGCGGCGCGCAGAAGGTGTCCACGCCCACCCGGTCCATCTCGGCCATCAGCCGGGCCGCGTCGAAGCGGGTGTAGTTGTGCACGAAGATCGTGGCCTCGGCGGACCAGGGCGCGAAGAAGCTGCTCCAGGCGTGCTTGGCCCAGCCCGGCGAGGAGATGTTGAGGTGGACGTCGCCGGGCTTCAGCCCGATCCAGTACATCGTCGACAGGTGCCCGACCGGGTACGAGACGTGGGTGTGCTCGACCAGCTTGGGCCGGGCGGTGGTGCCGGAGGTGAAGTACAGCAGCAGGGTGTCGTCGGCGCGGGTCGGCCCGTCCGGCTCGAACTCCGCCGCTGCGCCGTACGCCTCCGCGTGGTCCAGCCAGCCCGGCGCGGCACCGGCTCCGACGGCGATCCGGGTGTAGTCGCCGGGCACCCCGTCGAACTTGCCGGTGTCCGCGGCCCGGACGACCGCGTGCGCGGCCCGTCCCCGCTCGATGCGGTCGGTCAGGTCCGCGGTGCCCAGTTGCGGGGTGGCGGGGATGACGACGGCGCGGAGCTTCATCGCGGCCAGCAGGGTCTCCCACAGCTCGACCTGGTTGCCGAGCATCACGAGGATCCGGTCGCCCGCCCGTACGCCCAGTTCCCGCAGCCGGTTGGCGACCCGGTTGGAGCGGACGCGCATCTCCTCGAAGGAGACGCTCAGCTCGCTCCCGTCCTCCTCGGCGATGTGCAGGGCGGTGCGGTCGTTGCCCTCGGCCAGGGGGTCGAACCAGTCCAGGGCCCAGTTGAAGTGCGTCAGGTCCGGCCACCGGAACTCCTCGCGGGCCGCCGCGTAGTCCTCGCGGTGCCGCAGCAGGACCTCGCGCGCGGCGCGGAACGCCTCGGTCGGGTCGGCGGGTGCCGTCATGCGTCCTCCTTACTGCCCGGTGCCGCACCCCCTGGTGCGGGGTGCGGCGGGTACGGCGATCACACCACTCCCGGGCCGGGCGGGGGAAGGGACGCGACGGGAGCCCGCCGTGTCCCTTCCCCGGGCGGCCCCTTCGGGCTCACTCCTGGACGAAGAGGCAGAACGGGTGCCCGGCGGGGTCGGTGTAGACCCGTACGCCGTCCTGGGGCTGGAAGCCGGCGAGGGTGGCGCCGGCCGCGACGGCGTGCCGGTGGGCCGCCTCCAGGTCGTCGACCTCGAAGTCCAGGTGGAGCATCATCTGCTGCCGGTCGCGGCGGGCGGGCCAGGTGGGCGGCCGGTACTCCGGCTCGGTCTGGAAGGAGATCCTCGTGTCGCCCGGGCCTTCCAGACTCACCCAGTCCGGCTCGTCGTCGACGGTCTCCCAGCCCAGCAGGCGGCGGTAGAAGGCGGCCAGTTCGCGGGCGTCGGGCGCGTCGAGGACGACGCCCGCGAACGCCCTGGGAACGCCGTCGCGGTGGGGGGTGTCGCTCACTGCGGTGCCTCCGTACGGGGGTCGGGAACGGATGTCACCGGACCGGTTACCCGTGCCGGGCGTCGTCCCACCGCAGCGTGCGGTCGGCGCCCGGGGCGTGGAAGGCCGTCAGGGCGGCGGCCTCCTCCTCCAGCGCGGCGCGTTCGGCGGGCGGCAGCGGGGCGAACGGGGCGAGGGTGAGGACCGCCCGGGTGCCGCGCCGGTCCGTCCCCAGGTGCCAGGTGCCCCGCACGAAACCGTCGGAGAGGAAGACCGGGGAGGACGCGTTGCCCCTCCAGACCTTCCTGCGGTCGGCGTCGCGGATGACGCGCGTGCGGTCGGCGTGTCCGATGAAGACGTTGTCGTACTCGGGCAGGAAGCGCGCGGTGGCGGGGGTTCCGGCGCCGGGCCGGGGCGCGCCGGGCAGGTCGTACAGTTCGGTGCCGTCCTCGGACCGGAAGACCTCCAGGCGGGGCCGGAGCCGCTGGAAGACCTCCCTCAGCCCGGTGAGTCCGCTCCACATCCGGGCGTCCGCGACGGAGGCGGGCCCGAAGGCGGCGAGGTAGCGCAGGACGAGGGCGTCGGGCGCGGTGTCGGCGGAGAGCGCGGCGCCGAGCCAGGACTCGGCGGTGGTGTGGCGGGCCGCGCCGCCGCGCCGCCACAGTCCGCGCGGCGGCACCTGGACGAGGGCGAGGAGGTGGCGCGCGGCCATCGCCAGGGCGTGCGGCTCGTGGCCGGGCCACTCCCCGGCGAGCAGGAGGCCGAGTTCGCGGAAGGTCAGGGGCCGCTCCTCGACCAGTTCCCGCGCCCGTGCCGCGACCTTCGCCGGGTCCGTCCCGGCCAGCTTCTTCCCGAACGCCGATGTCAGCGTGCGGTCCTGCGGCTCCTGGAGCACGGGCCGCAGTGCCAGGCAGTCGCGGGCGGTGACGGTGTGGAGGGTGGAGCGCTGGAGGCTGAGCCGTACGATCTCGCGCCGCTCGATCCGGCGGGAGAAGCCCTCGGGGTCGAAGCCCTCGATCCGGCTCCACAGCGCGGTGTACGGGTTGCCGGGCACCTGGGAGTGGAGGCCGGCGAGGTGCTCGACCACCTCGGCCGCGTCCCGGCGCTCGCGGCGCAGCAGCAGCTGCCGTGCCAGGGTGGCCCGGTTGAGGTCGCGGGTGCCGAGCGTCTGCGTCATGGGGTCACCGTAGGGGCGGCTGAGGACGGTTCCCGTCCGCAAGGGGGGACGCGATGCGGACGATTCACTAATCAAGTTTGACCAATGACTCGCCGGGCAGGTACCGTCACGCCCGCTGGCCGACCCCGGATGACAGGAGTGCGCGTGGAGCGCAGCGAGATCGCCGAGAACCTGACCGGCTACACCCCCACCGAGGAGGACCTGCGCAGTCTGGAGAAGTGGTTCGAGACCTACGACGCGTACAGCTCCGCGCCCACGCCGGAGAACGTCGAGCGCATGGCCGACATGGCGGTCTTCCCGCTCAACCTGGTGACCGACGGCTCGGACGGCGACGCCTGGACCGGCCAGTGGGACCGCGGGCAGTACGTGAGGACGATGAACGCGGTGATGGGCGGCGCCGGCGGGGAGGGCGTCCGCTTCGAGTCGGTCCGCACCCCGTTCCTCCTCTCCCCCTCCCTCGCCGTGGTGTTCACCTCGTCGGTGATGACGACGGACGGCGGCGAGGAGCACCGGATGCACTACGCCGACGTCCTGGTGCGGAAGGACGGCGTCTGGTCCTTCCAGACGATGATCCAGGGCGGCTGGGCCGACATGCTCGGGGAGCGGCCGTCCTGACGGCGTGACCGCTTCCCCGGGGGCGGGCCGGCCCGCCCCCGGGGAAGCGGTCGCCGATCGCATGAAGGGCGTGTCCGCCCCATGAGCCGATCTTGTAGATTCGAACGAAGACCGGGAGGCGCCCCGCGTCCACACGCCCCGGGGCGACGGCGCCACGGTCCCGCGAACGAGTGGCACGAGAAGATCGGCGGACGACGAGAATGCGGCTGCGCGCACTGCTGGAGACCGAGTCCCTGGGGCTTCGCCTCCTGAACGGCGAGGAGGAGCTCGACCGGTCCGTGCGGGGCGTGATGACCACCGACCTCCGCGATCCCAGCCGCTACCTGTCGGGCGGCGAGCTGGTGCTGACCGGGCTGGCCTGGCGGCGCTCCCCCGAGGACTCCGAGCCGTTCGTCCGCGTCCTCGCCGCGGCCGGGGTCGCCGCGCTGGCGGCGGGCGAGGCGGAGCTGGGCACCGTCCCCGAGGACCTGGTGCGGGCGTGCGCCCGGCACCGGATGCCGCTGTTCTCCGTCGACGAGGACGTCGCCTTCGCGACGATCACCGAGCACGTGGCGCGGCAGGTCTCCGGGGAGCGGGCCGGGGACCTGGCCGCGGTGGTGGAGCGGCACCGGCGGCTGATGTCCTCGGGCCCGGAGGGCGGCGGCCCGGACGCGGTGCTCGACCTGCTGGGGTCGGACCTGGACCTGCGGGCGTGGGTGCTGTCCTCCACCGGCCGCCCGGTCGCCGGGGCCCACGCGGGCCGGCTCTCCCCCGAGGCCCGCGCCCGGCTGGCGGGCGAGCACCTGGCGGCGGTGCGGGCGGGACACCGCGGCCCGCACCGCGCCGTGGTGGAGGGGGTCGTCCACTCGCTGTTCCCGGTGCACGGCGAGGAGCGGGACCCGCGGGAGGCGGTGCTGTCGGCGCTGCCGTCGTGGGTGCTGGTCGTGGAGGCGGACGCGGGCGACTGGCCCGCCGAGCGGCTGGACCTGCTGCGCGGCGTCACCCAGCTGATCGCCGTCGAGCGCGAGCGCCGGGACGCCGCCCGCACAGTGGGACGCCGGCTGGCCCAGGAGGTGCTGGAGCTGGTCCGCACCGGGGCGCCACCGGCCGAGATCGCCGCCCGGCTGCGCGTCGCGGTCCCCGTGCTGCTGCCCGGCGCGGGCGCCGCCCCGCACTGGCAGGTGGTCGTCGCCCGGGTGGACTGGGAGGGCCCCGCCGCGCCGTCCGGGGAGCGTCTGGCGCGGGCCGCCGCCGCGCTGCTGGAGGAGACGCTGGCCGATCCCCGCTCCTCGGGGGGCGAGACGGGGGACCGGGTCGCGGTGGCCCTGGCGGGCGACGAGGCGGTGGCGTTCGTCCCCCTCCCGGCGCTCTCCGGGGACTCCGGGCTCGCCGGGGCTCCCGGGAACGCCGAAGACGCCGGGGACGCCCGGGACTCGGGGGGCGCGGCGGCCGGCGAGGACGGGGACTCCGGGAGCACGGGGGGCGCCGGGGACGCCGCGCTCGGTCCCGCCGCCCTGCTGGAGTCGGTGCGGTCCCCGCTGGAGCGCGGGCTGGAGGGCGGCGGCCGGCTGACGCTGGGGGTCAGCGCGGCCGTCCACTCCCCCGACGGGCTGCACGGCGCCCTGGAGGAGGCCCGCCACGCCCGGCGCGTCGCCGCCGCCCGGCCGGGGCGGGTGTGCGCGGCGGGGCACGAGGAGCTGGCCTCGCACGTGCTGCTGCTGCCGTTCGTCCCCGACGACGTGCGCCGCGCCTTCACCGCCCGGCTGCTGGACCCGCTGCGCGAGTACGACCGCCGCCACCGCGCCGAGCTGGTCCCCACCCTGGAGGCCTTCCTGGAGTCCGACGGCTCCTGGACGCGGTGCGCGGCCCGCCTCCACCTGCACGTCAACACGCTGCGCTACCGGGTGGGCCGCATCGAGCAGCTCACCGGCCGGGACCTGTCCCGGCTGGAGGACAAGGTGGACTTCTTCCTGGCCCTGCGCATGGGCTGACGGCCCTACCCTGGGGGTGTGTACACGCGCCGGCGCCACCGCTACCTCGCGCTGATGGCCGTCTGCCTGGTCCTGTTCGTCGGCGGCGGGGGCTTCGTGCGGCTGTGGTCGGTGCCGCTGGCGGTCGCGATGTGCGCGGTGGCCATGGTCATCCCGCCGGTCGCGGCGGTCGTCGCCAACCGCCGCGAACCGGACGACCGCTGGTGGGACGAGGACGGCCGGCGGGACGAGGACGGCCGCCGGTAGCGGCGTCCGCGCCCCGGCCGTCCCTCAGGCCCCCGGCAGGACGCGGGAGAGCGCGCCGCGGGCGGCGAGCTCCGCCCAGGTGCCCTCCGCGGTGATCCTCCCCTCCTCCAGCACGGCGACGCGGTCGGCGCGGCGCACCGTGGCGGCCCGGTGGGCGATCACCAGCGTGGCGCGGCGCGGGGCGTCCGCGGCGAGGGCGGCGGCCAGTTCGGCGTCGCCCGCGGTGTCCAGGTTGGCGGTGGTCTCGTCCAGGACCAGGATCCTCGGCCGGGCCAGCAGCGCGCGGGCCAGGGCGATCCGGGCGCGCTGCCCGCCGGAGAGGGTGGCCCCGCGCTCGCCGAGGACGGTGGCGTAGCCGTCGGGCAGGTGTGCGGCGATCCGGTCGACGCCGCAGGCGCGGGCGACGGCGCGCAGGTCGGCGTCGCCCGCGTCGGGGGCGGCCAGGCGGAGGTTGTCGGCGAGCGTCCCGTGGAACAGGGGGGCGTCCTGGCCGACGACGGCGACGGCGCGGCGCAGGTCGGCGTCGGCCGCTTCGCGGACGTCGAGCGGGGGCCCGTCCCCGGGGAGGAGTTCGACCGCGCCGCGGGCGGGGTCCCAGAAGCGGGCCAGCAGGTGGGCGCAGGTGGACTTGCCCGCGCCCGAGGCGCCCACCAGGGCGACCGTCCGCCCGGCGGGGACGGTCAGGTCGACGCCGGTGAGGACGGGCGCGCCGCCGTAGTCGAAGTGGACTCCCCGCATCCGCACTCCCAGGGGGCCGTCCGGCACCGGCCTCGGGTCGCGCGGCGGCGGCGCGAGGGCGGGGGCGCCGATCGCGGCCCCGACGCGGGCCGCCGCCGCCCGCAGGCTCCCTGCCCGGCCCAGCGAGGCGGCGGCCTCGGCGACCGGGGCGAGGATCCCCAGTGCCAGGGCCATCACCGCCGGCGCCCAGGCCCCCGGGAGACGGCCGGCGGAGACGGACCAGGCGGTCACCGCGACCGTGCCGGCCACGGCCGCCACCACCAGCGCCTCCCGGACCGCCGCCGCACCGGCCTCCCAGGACGCCTCGGCGCGCTGGGCGGCGCCCAGTGCGCGCCCCCGCTCGGCCAGCCGGGCGCGCCGGCGGTCCAGCGCGCCGAAGGCCAGCAGTTCGCGCAGTCCGTCCACCGTCTCCACGGCCTCGGCGGACAGCCGTGCCGCCTCCTCGCGGACGCGGGCCCCGCGCTCGGTCCGCGTCCGGGCGTCCAGCAGGGGGACGGCCGCCAGCAGCGCGGCGACGGGCAGGACCACGGCCACTGTCCACGGCTCCACGGCCGCCAGGACGGCCGTTCCCGCGGCGAACACCGCGCCGGAGGCCAGGAGGGTGGCGGTGGTGTGGGCGTAGAGGAACTCCAGGGCCTCCACGTCCGCCATGGCCGTGGCCGCCAGGTCGCCGCTGCGGCGCCCGGCGATCCGGGCGGGCGCGCTGCGGGCCAGCCCGTCGAAGACGCGGACCCGCAGCGCGGCCAGCACCCGGTAGGCCAGGTCGTGGGAGAGGTCCATCTCGCGCCAGGTGGACACCGCCCGCACCAGCACCAGGACGGTCAGCGCCGCGACGGCGGCCGGCGGCGGGGCGGCGCGCTCCAGCAGGGCGGTGCCGACGGTGTGCGCGGCCAGGGTGACCAGGGCGACCAGCGCCGCCTGGTCCACCAGGGCCGCCGCACAGGTGCGCACGGCCATGGCCCGGTGCCCGGCCAGCGCGGGCAGCAGGGCGCGCAGCGCCCCGGACGGCACGCGGGGGGCGGGCGCGGCGGGGTTCGTGGCGGGGTTCGCGCTCATGCGGCCCGCTCCTCTCCGGCCGCGACCAGCTCGGCGTACACCCCGCCCCGGGCCAGCAGGCCGCGGTGGTCGCCGACCGCCTCGACCCGGCCGCCGTCGAGGACGACGATGCGGTCCGCGTCCCGCACCGTCCGCAGCCGGTGGGCGATCACCAGCCGGGTGCGGCCCCGGCCCGCGCGCAGCAGCTCGGCCGTGATGGCGGCCTCGCGGCGTTCGTCGACGGCGCTGGTGGCCTCGTCCAGGACGAGGACGGGCGCGTCGGCCAGCAGCGCGCGGGCCAGCGCCAGGCGCTGCCGCTGCCCGCCCGAGAGGGTGGCGCCGCGCTCGCCGAGGACGGTGGCGTAGCCGTCGGGCAGCGCCGCGATCTCGTCGTGGACGCCGGCGGCCCGCGCGGCGCGCTCCACCTCCGCGTCGCTCGCGCCGGGACGGGCCAGCCGCAGGTTCTCGGCGATGCTCGCGGGGAAGAGGTAGGTCTCCTGGGAGACGACGGCGATGCCGCGGCGCAGCGCCTCCAGGGTGTACTCGGTGTTCTCCGTGCCGTCGAGCGTGATCCGGCCCCGGTCCGGGTCGCGGTGCCGCAGCAGCAGCGCCAGCAGCGTGGACTTGCCCGCGCCGGAGGGGCCGACGAGGGCGGTGGTGCGTCCGGCCTCGGCGGTGAAGGTCACTCCGCGCAGGGCGGGACGCGCGGCGCCGGGGTAGGTCAGGTGGACGTCCTCGAAGCGGATCCCGGGCGGCGCCTGCGGGGGTGTGCGCAGCCGGCCGGTGTCGGCCACCTCCGGCTCGGCGCGGCGGAGGGCGGCGATGCCGTCGGCCGCCGAGACCCCCAGGTAGCCCGCGTGCCACTCCCGGGCCAGGTCGCGGACCGGCCGGAAGCACTCCGAGGCGAGCAGGAGCAGCAGGTAGGTGCCGGTGGCGGTGGCGTGTCCGGAGGCGGCCGAGGCGCAGGCCAGCAGGGCCGCGGCGACCGTGCCGCCCTGGACGGCGAGGTCGGTCAGGGCGGTGTCCGCCAGGGACGCCCGCAGTTTGGCGACCGTGGCCCGGTGGAGGGCCGCCGACCGCTCCTCCAGCCGCTCGCGGACCCGGCCGACGGCCCCGGCCGCGCGCAGCGCGGGCATGCCCTGGAGGGCTTCCAGGTAGTCGGCGCCCAGCGCCTCGTAGGTGTCCCAGTGCTCGGTGCCGCGCCGGGCGAGCAGCCGGTCCCACCAGCGCGGGACGAGCAGGGCCAGGGCCAGCGCGGGGGCCAGGACGAGCGGCGCGTACGGCTCGACGGCCGCGACGGCCGCCAGCAGCGGCAGCGGCAGCAGGCAGGTGACGGCCAGCTGCGGCAGGTAGCGCGAGACGTAGGCGTCCACGCCCTCCACGCCGTCCACCACCGTGGCCCGCACGGCGCCCGCCCGCGAGGCCGTCAGGTGGGCCGGGCCGAGGCGGCCGAGGCGGTCCAGCAGGGCGTCGCGGAGCCGTACACGCACCAGCGCGCCGGCGCGGACCGCGACGCGCCGCTGCCACCGGCCCAGCAGGGCCCGCGCCACCACGGTGCCCAGGACCGCGGCCAGCGGGCCGGACACCCCCTCCGGCGTGCCGCGGGCGATCGCGGACAGGGCGTGGGCGAGCAGGACGGCCTGCGCCAGGTGGCAGGCGGCGACCGCGGCGAGCAGCGCCGCGGCGCCCGTCAGGGGCCCGGGGGCGGTGCGGGCGGCGGCGAGCAGTTCCCGGTGGAGCATCACGGCCGTGTCCCCTCCTTCCGTTCGTTCCTCCGGCCGGTCCGTCCGGACCGGCCGGTTTCCCCGGGCGCCGCCAGCGCGAGGCCGTGCACCACCCAGGTGCGTCCCGGCCGCTCCCCCAGCGCGGCGCCCAGGTCGGCGCCCTGCCAGGAGCCGACGGGCCGGGAGCGCAGCCCGAGGCGGGTGGCGACGGCCTGTGCGGTTCCGGCGGCGTGCCCGGCGCCCAGGTGCGCGGCGCGCACCCGGTGCGGCGGGGCGCCGGAGGGGCAGCCGCAGGCGAGCAGGACCGCGCCGGCGGTGGCGATCCAGCCCTGGCGGGCGGCCCAGGCGGCGAGCGTCGGGCGGGCCTCCCCGGCGGCGAGGCGGCGCAGGCCGCCGGGGGCGTCCGGGTCGG
>NZ_BAAATJ010000045.1:0-20783 GCF_039533345.1 Streptomyces glaucosporus
CCCTACGCCACACCGCCCGCGACTGCCGCAGACCCCTGACCGCCCTCGGCCTCACCGGATGAACCCGGACAGAACGCGATCATGCAAGGGACCCTGGATCATCAAGGCCCTCCATCGCGCCTCCGGAAACCCAGAGCCCTCGCCCATCACGCAACCGCCGGTCCTGGCGGTCAGCCACTGTCTGTGGGACTCGGTCGGGTTCCTGGGCTTCTCGACCGACGACCTTCAGTTCAAGGACGACGGAATCATCCGGCCCGGTGTGCGACAGTTCTCGGCCCGGTTGTGGAACATCCCCGACGGCGAGGACTGGGTGGCCATCGCCCAACGCTCTCCGGCGGTGATCAAAAGGCAGTACTTCAACAGGCCGACCCGCATCGTGGACAAGGGTGCCCTGGGTCTGTGGGGAGAGTTCGACGTCCTTGAGACGGATGACGTTCCGGCTTGGTACTGGGGTCACATGGAACCGGTGGAGGGGGGACCGTCAGGGTTCACGCGGTACCGGTCGCGCCTGTGGGGGCTCTCCCTCAGCGACGACTGGAAGGCCGGCGCGAGGCAGACCCCGGCGCTGATCGAGGGGCACTACTTCGACCAGCCGACGGAAATCGAGGACCTGGGCGTCGGCGGTCTCTACGGTCTGTTCGACGTCAGCCACGAATCGAGCACCTCACCCGCGCTCGTGGCGCAGGCCATGGGGCCCAACGACTGCTCCTACTGTCTGATCGACACCCTGCCTCCGCAGGGCAACGTGGTACGGGTGAATCTGACGACCACGATGCTCGTCAGGGAGGGCACGCCCTACCTCTACTCGGTCGTCACGCGGGACGACGACTCGGTCGACTTCCCCGACGGGGTCGTCATGACCATCCAGGACCCCAGCGGGACCACCTACGATCGCGACATCCAGGACGACAACCAATTCGTCATGATGTCCGGTTCCTCGATCCGGTGCCTGATCATCAAGGACCCCGAGCCGGGCAACTGGACCATGAGGATGAGCGTGCCGAGCGATGCCGGGTTCCGCTGCGAATGCAACACCGTCCCGGACGCGGACGTCTTCGACACCATGGTGGAAACCTGGCAGCAACTCGCGGAGAACCAGGGCATCGCCACTCGGGACGTCAGCGGGGGCCAGATCGCGGCATACCTGGCCGTGGCGGCGACAACGCTCCTGCTTCCCTTCCCGCTGGGGCTCGCCGCCAGGGGCCTGATTCTGGCCGTCACCGGGGTCGGGTGGCTGGGGTTCACGCATTCAGGGACCAAAGCGGCAGTGTCGCAGAACATGACAGAAGTCGCAGGAATCCTGTCGAAGGTGATGAAGGACCTGAAGGAAGAGGGATTTTCCGCGCTCGGAAAGTACGTCTACTTGGTCGGGAAGAACATTTCCTACGAGGAGTACCAGGTGATCCTCCGGTACCCCGCCAACCTCTTCCAGTGGCTCGGGGTGCACCGCAGGGTGTACCAGGTCGTCGAGCACATGACGGACGCGGAGGAGCAGAACGCCGTACGTCACGTGTACTGGCAGTGCCTGCTCAAGAAGAGGCTGGGCGAGGAGTTCGCCATCGCTATGGGGGACGCGCACGAGCGTGGCCGCCCGGGATCCGACGCGGACAACAGGGCGGACGAGATCAACAACGGTATCGGTCTTCGTCTGGCGGACGAAGTGGAATCCGAGGAGGAGTGCCTGCAACGCGCCCGCGAGATGTGGGCGGCAGGGCAGCTGGCCAAGCGAGTCGACCTGGAGGCGGACCCGACCTGATTCCGGCGTCGCTGTCCGAGCCGCAGGCAGTGGGGTCGCCGCCCAGCGGATGGGCGGCGCCCCCGTCCGGCGCGCAACACCGGCGAGCGCGCGTCGATTCCCGGCAGCGGCCGCACCGTCCGTCCCGCCTCCGGGTCTGTCAAACGAGCGGCCCTGTCTCACTTCCGGTGGTGACGGAGAGTCGCGAGGGCCGTTGACATCCGTGTGAAGGACGCCGACGAGCTTCTGGCTACGGTGTCCTCGGGGCTGTCCCCGCTGGTCACGGAGGACGTGACCGATGAGGGGCGAAGAAGGCCGCAGCCCCGCCCACTCCCGCCACCGTGCTCCCCGCCGAAGTGGTGGCGCTGGCCGACTCCCTTCACACTCCCGCCCGGGGCGGCCGGGTCGTCGACCTGGCCGCCCTGCGGCGGCGCGTCACCTCCCGCTGCCGAGCGTGGGCTTCGTGCCACTACGCCGCCGCCGCACGCGACCTTCCCGGGACCCTGGCCGACGGGCACCGCACCGCCGCGGCGAGCAGCGAAACCGCGGTGCTGCTGTCCCGCGCCTACCAGCTCACCGCGTCCCTGCTGTTCAAGTACGGGACGCTGGCCCGTACCCCGGCCGTCCTCGCCGCCGACCGGGCCCCGGCCGCCGCCGAGACCTCTGGGGACCCCGTGGCCATCGGCGCGGCCGCCCGGCGGGTGGCCCACGGCCTCATACACCAGCAGCGGTACGCCGCCGCGACCGACTACGCCACTGCCAGGGAGCGGCAGGCGCGGCATCAGCGATTCGGCCGGGCATCCGGGAACCTCGCCGACCCGGCCGCCGCGTTCTGGAGCATCGGCCTCGTCTTCGCGTTAGAGCGGCGGCTGGAGGACAACCCTGCCCGGCAGCGGTACCTCGCCATCCGCAAGGAGATGTTCGAGTTCATCGCGTCCCGGTTGCGCGCCTCGCACCAGGGGTGACGGACGAAGTGGCGGCAGAGCCGGCGCACGACACGACGGTCATGGGGCGGTCCCTCACCGACGGTTTCCGAACGGCCGCGGCCGCCGGTGACGACACCGACTTCGCCCGGTACGCCAAGCGGCGGCCGACGCGCTCGAGTCCTTGGTCTCCGCCCGCCTGCAGGAACACGCGGAGAGAGCCTGACGGAGAGCCAGAGGCGGACGCCCGTCCAGGCGCCGGCCGGGGGCTTCACCGGGCCGACTTCAACGGCGCCGAGTGGGCCGTCGCCAACCGGCAGCACGTGGCGACGTGCTGCCGGCCGCTGACCGCAGCGGTCGTGTGACGTGCTGCTCGTGATCGCCTTCTCGGCCTCAACCGGCAGGCGACGCACGGAAAGGGCCTCGCCCCGGACAACGCTCGAACCACCCAAGGGCTCGGACGGTCAGAACGTGCCTCGTCGACGGGGCGGCGACCCGTTGTGCGCCGATGACGGTTTGCCGGCCGGGCGCCGTGGCTGGTTCGCGACACCGACAGGACCTGACGTGACAGCAGCAGGTCGGCGTCTCACTCCCGGCCCTGTTCGCCGGCCAGGAGTTTGTCCCGTATGCCGAAGATCAACGCCCCCACTGCCGCCGGGCACCGCGCCCAGCGGCGCGAGGCACTGATCGGGGCGGCGAGCGACATCCTGGTGAACGAGGGCGCCGCCGTCACGCTCGCGGCGGTCGGCGCTCGCGCGGGCCTGATCGCCGGAATGCCGCACAGGGTCCTCGCCGTCGTCGACGGCGGCGCCCCGCTCCACGCGGTCGCGGAGCACACCCTCGTCCTGGTGCGCCGCTGCCTTGCTCCGCTCGGCAGCATGGTCCACGCACCAGAGGAAGGTCACTGAACGTCCTTCACTGTGCCGACGAGGGACCTGGGCTTTTCAGATTGCGGCGTGGCGGGCTCGGCGGAAGGCCGAGCCCGCCACGCCGGCTCCTCACCGGAGCCGGACTCGTGTCATGCCGTCAGCGCTGCAGTGTCAGCAGACCCGGACGGTAGGGCAGGAGGCCGTAGTCGCCGCCGGAGTTGGGGCTGCGTCCCTGGTAGAGCAACTGCAGATTGCAGGGATCGACGGTCATGGTCTGATCGGGACTGGTGCGGATCAGTTCGCCGTGGCTGATGTCGTTGGTCCAGGTGGCGCCACTGTTGGCCTTGCCGGCGAAGGGGTTGCTTTCGGTCGCGGCCTGGGGTGTCCAGGAGCCGTTCAGGCTGGTGGCCGTGAAGGAGCGGAAGTACCGGCCCTGCGAGCCGATCGCCTCGACGATCATGAGGTAGCGGTTCTGGCCCTGCAACTTGTAGACCTGCGGGGCTTCGAACAGGTTGTTCGTCGTGTCGCTCATGACCACTGTCGAGGTCGAGCCAAAGCTGCCCGGGAAGTTCCCGATCGGCATGCTGGCCCGGTAGATCTTGCCGTTGTCGCCGGCGAAGAACAGGTACATGTTCGTGCCGTCACCGATGAGCGTCTGGTCAATGGGCCCTGTTCCGGAGTCGGAGATGCTTCCGGAGAAGAGCACCTGCTCGGACGACCAGCCGTTCGGGTTGGTGGGGTCGCTCGACGTCCGGTAGGAGAAGGCGGTCCTGCCCCACTGGTAGGCGAGCACCCAGATGTTCTTCGGAGCGAAGTAGAAGAGCGTGGGTGCGACGGTGGAGTTGGACATCGTGTTCTGGCTGGCCGAGGCCATCTCCGACCAATTGCTGAACAGGCCGAAGTTCATCGAACCCCACCTCGTCCCCGTGTCGTGCGTGGTGGCGTAGACGAGTTGTTTGCCGTTGTAGGGGGCGACGGTGAAGTCCTTGAGCGAGACCCACCCCTGCTTGGGCTGCGCCAGCGCGCCCGTCGATGTCCAGCGGTAGGTCGACGGAAGATCACACGAGCCGGGGGTTTCGGTGCCGACCTTGACGAGCTGCCACTGCTGGTTGGTGCCGCCCCAGTCGTCGTACTGGACGATGTTCGCGTTGTCGGCGGTGGAGGCACCTTGCACTTCGAGGGCCTTGTTGCTGTGGCGCGAGATGAGCCTCACGTAGCCGTCCGAACTGTCGGCCAGCCGCCACTGCTGGTTGGTGCCGTTCAGGTCGGTCCACTGGACGATCGAGCCGCCGTTCGCGGTGGACCAGTTGTAGACGTCCAGTACCTTGCCCGAGTGGCGGGACTTGATGCGGTAGTAGCCGCCTCCGGCATCGACGAACTGCCACTGCTGCTGGTTCTGGTTGTTCCTGGTCCATTGGGTGATGCGGGCGCCGTCGTCGGTCGCCATGTTGTAGACGTCCAGGGCTTTGCCGCTGTTGCGGTTGATCAGCACATACGAGGCGTTGGGGTCTACGGTCGCGGCTTCGGCGGGCTGGGCACCGAGGAAGGCGGCGGCCAGCAGCAAGGAAACGAAGACGCTGAGTAAGCGCCTTGGGTGGGCTGGAGACGAGTGGCGAAGCCACATCAGAGGGCCTCCTTGGGGGGCGGGGGTGAGGTGACACCGATGAACCGTGGAACGGCCGTGCCGGGGGGCAAGGGCAGGTTCGAAAGTTTCGAAGGTGTCCCGGTTCTGTGACGCCACAAGCTAGGAAGGTGGGGCCTTCCGGTCAAGGCCTGTCGCCGAGTTGTCCGTAAACGCTTGCTTCCCCTAGGACGCGACAAGCCGCCACGTCGGCCGGACCCCCGCGAGTTCACGATGCGGCTCGCCGGCCAGGGATCCGCCCGGCTCGCGAAGATCCGAAAGTTTCGCACGTAGGGCGAAAATTTTCCGCGTCACGAGGGTTGACGAGACGCTGTCAACTCCTCAATATCTTGTCTGAGCAGTCGACCATAGTTCGATATTTCGAACGTCATGGTCCTGTGCGGACTGCGCTGTACGGCAGAGCCGCGCACAGCAGCACGACAGATCCGCACGCCGAAACACCTGCGCCACCCCGTTTTTCGTTCCGGTGAGGCTCACCCCGACGCACCCTGACGCCTCGTGCAGGCGGAGAGGTGTGCGACGCCGCGTGACGCCCCCGGCTGAGCAGCGATGGAGTACCCCCGTGCCTGTGTCGAAAGGCCGCTGCCGCCCGGCGTACGTCACTCGGCGACCGACCGGGCGCCGTCCGTGCCGGTCGAGACCCTCCCGGCTCCCATGACCGCGGTTTCCGGTGGTTCCGTTATTCCTACCTTGGAGGCACAGCCATGGGCTCTCATGCCCTTCCCAGATCCTTTGTCCGGCGGAAGCTCCGCGCTCTGCTGCCGGCGCTGGTCGCCGGCGTCCTCGGTGTGGTCGCCGCACTGGTCGCGCCACCGTCCGCCCAGGCCGCCGAGAGCACGCTCGGCGCCGCGGCGGCGCAGAGCGGCCGCTACTTCGGCGTCGCCATCGCCGCGAACAGGCTGAGCGACTCGACGTACGCGACGATCGCGGCCCGTGAGTTCAACTCGGTGACGGCCGAGAACGAGATGAAGATCGACGCCACCCAGCCGCAGCGGGGCCAGTTCAACTTCACCGCCGCCGACCGCGTCTACAACTGGGCGGTGCAGAACGGCAAGGAGGTGCGCGGCCACACCCTGGCCTGGCACTCCCAACAGCCCGGCTGGATGCAGAGCCTCAGCGGCAGCGCACTGCGCCAGGCGATGATCGACCACATCAACGGCGTGATGAGCCACTACAAGGGCAAGATCGCGCAGTGGGACGTCGTGAACGAGGCCTTCGCCGACGGAAATTCGGGAGCCAGGCGCGACTCCAACCTGGAACGCACCGGCAGCGACTGGATCGAGGTCGCCTTCCGCACCGCGCGCGCCGCCGACCCGTCCGCCAAACTCTGCTACAACGACTACAACGTCGAGAACTGGAACTGGGCCAAGACCCAGGCCATGTACCGCATGGTGCGGGACTTCAAGCAGCGCGGCGTGCCGATCGACTGTGTCGGCTTCCAGTCGCACTTCAACAGTGGCAGCCCCTACAACAGCAACTTCCGCACCACCCTGCAGAACTTCGCCGCCCTCGGCGTCGACGTGGCCGTCACCGAACTCGACATCCAGGGAGCCTCGCCCTCGACCTACGCCGCCGTGGTCAACGACTGCCTGGCCGTCTCCCGTTGCCTCGGTGTCACCGTCTGGGGCGTGCGCGACAGCGACTCGTGGCGTTCGGAGCACACGCCGCTGTTGTTCTACAACAACGGCAGCAAGAAGCCCGCGTACACCGCCGTCCTCGACGCACTCAACGGCGGCTCCACCACTCCGCCGCCCGGGGACGGCAACACGATCAAGGGCGTCGGTTCGGGCCGCTGCCTGGACGTGCCCAACGCCAGCACCACCGACGGCACCCAGCTCCAGCTGTGGGACTGCCACAACGGCACCAACCAGCAGTGGACGTACACCGATGCCGGCGAGCTCAGGGTCTACGGCGACAAGTGCCTGGACGCCGCCGGCACCGGTAACGGTGCCAAGGTCCAGATCTACAGCTGCTGGGGTGGCGACAACCAGAAGTGGCGCCTCAACTCCGACGGATCCATCGTCGGCGTCCAGTCCGGCCTCTGCCTCGACGCCGTCGGGGCCGGCACCGCCAACGGCACCCTGATCCAGCTCTACTCCTGCTCGAACGGCAGCAACCAGCGCTGGACCCGCGCCTGACAAGGCCCGCCACCGACGAAAGGGTGAATCGGTGACGGCCTACGGTGCGGCTTCCCCCGCCCCTCCACGAGGTCGTCGCTGACGGTCACGGGTCGCCGCCGTGATGGCGGCGACCCTCGTGATCGGCCTGCTCGCCGCAGTGAATCCGGCACCCGCTAAGGCGGCGCAGTGGACACCGGTACCTGGTACGCCCTGGTCAATCGCAACAGCGGCAAGGCGCCGACCCTCCTTTGCCGCGGCCGCGGCCGGCTGCCGGCCAGGCCGGACCGGCGAAGGCAAGCCCGTCCGCGGCGCCGAGGGGTGGGCACCGCGGGCGGGGAGCCGGGGTGGGAGCGCGGCCGTTGCGGGCCAGTCGGTGGGGGTGACTCGTTCCGAGAGGAGGGGCTGGGCCGTAGGAGCGGTTCGGCAAGGAGCCGGTTGCCCGGAACACCATGGTGACCGCGCCGCTGCGAGAGGCACCGAGCACCCCGCCGACGAAGAACCCGGACCGGCCACGATCGTGACATCTTCCGCTACCGAGACACACCAGAGCCTTTCGTCAGGCCCGGAGCGGTTCATCCCCCACCGGCTGGAAACCTTCGCCTGTCCGGGGCGCGGCGGTGGGAAATTCACGGACAGGCGCGTGAGGTTCTGGGGAGGTGGGGGCGCCCGCCCGCCATGACCAGGTGCACTTTGCGCAGGACCTGGAGGTCGTCGAGGGGGTTGCCGTCCACGACCAGGAGGTCGGCGCGGTGGCCGGGGCGGAGCAGGCCGGTGTCGTGGGCGATACCGAGGGCTTGGGCGGTTTCGTGCGTGGCCAGGTCGATGATCTCGGCGGTGGAGTAGCCGATGTGTTGGAAGAACTCCAGGCTGGAGACGAAGTCGTCGAAGACGGCTCGGCTGATGCCCGCGTCCGTCCCGGTGATCAGCCGCACCCCCTGCTCGCGCATCCAGCGCATCCGGGCGAACATCTCCTCGGCGCGCTCGGGGCCGAAACGCTGGGCGAAGCCGCGCCAGTCGGGGCTGGCGGCCGGGCAGACCGCGATGCCCCTGGCCGCCATGGTGGTGACCAGGTCCTCGCGCACATCGAACCCGTCCCGGCCCATCCAGGTGCAGTGCTCGATGGTGTCCACGCCGGCGGCGACCGCGGCGGCGATTCCCGCGGTGCCGTGGGCGTGGGCCGCGACCGGCAGCCCGGCATGGTGTGCCTCCCGGACGATCAGGCGCAGTTCTTCCTCGGTGAACTGCGCCTCCCAGATTGCGGGGCCGTCTTTGGTGATGCCGCCGCCGGTGGCCATCACCTTGATCAGGTCGACTCCGCGTTCGATGTTGCGGCGGACCACCGCACGGATGGCGTCCGCTCCCTTCGCCTGGCCGCCGAGAAACCAGCAGTGGCCGCCGGGCGCCGTCACCGGGGTGCCGGCGGCCAGGATGCGAGGGCCGGGGCTCTGTCCGGTGGCGATGTCCTCGCGCAGTCGGACGGCCAGTCCGTTGCGGTCGCCGAGGTCGCGTACCGTCGTGATGCCGGTGTCCAGCAGCCGGAGCGCCCGATCGGCCATGGCCTGACCCAGCGTCGTGTCGTCCGTGCTGGCCAGACCGGAGACCGGGTCCGGCCCGGCGTCCAGCACCAGATGCACATGGGCGTCGATGAGTCCGGGCAGCAGCGTGCTGTTCGGGTAGAAGAATCGGGTGAGGTCATGCGGAGCGCGGGCTTCGATGTCCGCCCGGGGACCGACATCGGTGATGATGCCGCCTTGGACGAGCACCGCGCCGTCGACCAGCCGGTGGCCGCGAGGGCCGAGCAGTATGCGTTCTGCCGAGACGATGGTGTCCATCGGGTGTTCCTTCTGATGGCGAGGGCGGTTACAGGGCGTCGGCGCCACCTTCCGCGCCCCCTACTACCACGGCGAACAGCCCGAGGACTACCGGCAGTTCAACCGCGACCACGCACGACTGAGAGCCCCGGCGAACGCGCCTTCGCCCGACTCAAGTCCTGGCGCATCATGCGCGGAGCACGCTGCTCGACCCGCCGCGTCAGCCGCACCGTCCAAGCCATCCACACCCTGATGACCTGCGGCTATTCAGGATGAAAGAGGCTCAGTGTCCGTCGCGGAGGCGAAGTGTGTCAGCGGTGAATGCGGGCGAGGAGGAGTTCTTCGAGGAGTTGTGAGACCACCGGAGGAACTTCCTCCTCGTTCTTCTCGTATTCCGTGACGGTGAGCCCGGTCAGCGAGAAACGAGCGGCCAGCGCACGGACACCGTGGACGAGCTCGTGTGGCGCGAGGCCGTTGGGTTCCGGTGTGCCCACCGCGTCGAAGATTTCAGGGTCGAGAACGTCGAGGTCGACGTGGATGTGGACGGCCGTCGCGCCGGTGTCAGTCACGGCCTGCACCAGGGGGTCGGGTGTGGCCAGTTCCTGCACTCCGACGCATCGGATCCCTGTCCGCTCGATGAAGGCGTGCTCGCCCGGGTCGAGGGAGCGCGTACCTGCCAGCACCACCTGCGTGGGCCGGAGGGGACGATGTGGCACCAGCTCTGCCGGGCCACTGCCCAGGAGGGTGCGGAGGACCATTCCGTGAAAGGCACCGGAGGGAGACGACGCAGGAGTGTTGAGATCCCCGTGGGCGTCGAACCACACCACCGTCACTCGGTCACCGTGCGCTTCGATTGCGGCCTCGATCGGTGCGAGGTCGACCGCGCAGTCACCGCCCAGCGTGACCGGGAACATACCCCGGACCTCGGCAAGAGCCTGCCGTGTCAAGTCGAGGTTGTGTATCAGGGAATCGAGGGCGCGGACACCGTCCCTGGCAGGTCCAGCGTCCGCGGCCGTGTCCACCACTAACCGCCGTGAGGCCGGGACGAGCTCGGCGAGGGCGATGGCGCCCTCTCTCAGGCTGCGGGCATGCGGGGTGGGGGAGCCCTGCCACTGCGGGACCGCGACCACGGCAACGTCGGACATCCGAGCCCCCCGAACGAGATGCATCATATTGCATGGTCCAGCATAGATTTGCATTTGTGGGCGGGAGGTGCAACAGCGTCGGCCGATTCAAACGGCCCGCGAGACGGGAACCGACCCGGCACGCCGCCATCATCGGCCGAAAGAGGAAGGAACCGTGGACGGGAGGAATCGGACGCCCACGCCCTCGGACGGCCTCGCCTGCGCCCGCGGTGTGGCCACCGCTCCTCCAGAGGCGCTTTCCGGGCGGGTGTCAGGGGGCACAACACGGCCGGGTGCGCCAGGGCGGCGGTGCCGGCACCGATGAAGACGGTACCGCCTGCATGACCGGCAAGGCGACGGTGACGGCCTTGATGCGCCGGCCAGGACGGGCCGATGCCAGGCCCGCGCTTTGGACGGTGATCGTGTCCGCCGCCGGTCCCTGGCATCGTGTCCTCGGCCGGCTCCGGGCTCGCGCGGATACGGTCGGTGATATCGACCGGGTTGACGCAGATCGACTCCATCATCGCCTCCGACCCGCGGGCTGCGACCGGCCCGTTCGCGTTCGGCGGTGGTGAAGGGAACGACTGGGGCGAGGCGATCGCGCAGCGTCGGGGCGGACGACCGCGTACGGGTGGCCGTCGGTGAGGACGGGAACCGCCATGACGAACTCCCGGGCACCGAACGCAAGCCGGGGAAAGAGCCGAACAAGACCAAGGAACGGCTCGCGAAGGTGGTCACGGGAAACAAGAGGCTGCGGGCGGGGATCGCAGCCTTCGCGCAGGCCGTGAACGTGCCCGAGCAGGGAACAGCCGGCTCCGCAGAGACCCCGTTCTGACCCGCAGCCCCGTCCTCGTTTCGCCGGACGGCCGCCCGTACCCTCACGGGGTGCAGGCCTCGGCGATCGACAGGCTGTTCTCGTAGAGGTGGTGTCGGGTGATCCGGCCGTCCTCGACGGTGAGGCGCAGCGCGAACGGGCCCGCGAAGGACTTTCCCGTCGCGCGTACGGTCCCCGACAGGTGCCCCGTCAGAACGGCGTCGACGCCGTCGACGAGAAAGGCGTCCACGGAGGCGCGCGCGTCCTCGGGCACGGTGTGCTCCATCAACTCCGTGAACTGGGCGGCGCATTCAGCAGCGGTGGACCGCGGACGGATCCACGGGACGGCGGGGTTCTCGGCGAGCAGCCAGTCGACCTCGTCGGCGAAGAGCTCAACGAGCCGCCCGGTGTCCCCGGCCAGCCGGGCGGCAAGGAACTCCTGCACGACGGCCCGGGTGGCCTCGGCGACGGAATCCACGGTGGTGGCTGGAATCGCCGTACTGGTGGTGGACGTGACGGACATGGCGTTCTCCCTGCGGTTGCGGCCGGATCCCGGCGGGGGTTCCCGCCGATGTGCCTGATCCTGCCGAGAGAGGGGGAGTCGGTCGATTACCCCGAAGGTAATGAGTGGCCGATGCCGCACCTTGCCGACTGTGGCATGCGCGGCGACCGCGACCTCGGCCTTGAGGGCTCCCGCCGAGGGAAGAAAGTCCGCACCACCGTCCGGGCGGCGCGCGAGCACGGCGTCGCCGTCGAAAGCCTGGCGGCCCACTGCGCCGATGACCTTCCCCAGGCCGGCCTGCTCTTCGGCTACGGCACCATTCGCACCGAACACATCACCGGCGGCCTCCGGCTGCTCGCCCGCTGATTCCGGGACGAGTGGGCGAGCCGCAGATCCCGGTGAGTACCCGGGGCAGCCCGCTGGTACCCCGGCTCACCGGTCGCCCGGTCCGCACTCCCGATCAAGTGCACCCTCCACCTCGACCGGTGCCCGACCACCGCACCGGAGCGTTGACGGGGTGCGGCCCCGGTCACCCTCATGGGCCAGGCCGCCATGCCGCTCCCCGGGGCAGCCGAGGCCGGTCTCCCGTTCCGGCCGCGGTCCGGGCCGGGTGGGGCTCCGTTCATCCCACCCGGCCCTGCAGGCAGACACCCGCGGCCTTCTACGTTCATCGCATGCCAAGGGTGTTCAGAGCGGCGACCACCGGCTCCGGGGCCGGCTTGGCCCGGCGTGCGATGCGTCGGATTCGCGTCAGCGGAGTGGTCGGCAGTCGCCGGCGACTGCCGACCACTCCGCTGTGGCCGCGGGGCACACTCCCCCAGCCTCAGCCTCCGGCCGGGGGCACCCCCACACCCGGCTCGCGGCCGGGTTCGGCATCGGAACCACGACCGCCTACCGCCATGTCACCGAGGCCGTCGAGCTCCCGGCCGCCCTCGCCCCCGGCCTGGCCGACGCGGCGCGGGCCGCGTCGGCGAAGGCTTATCCGATCCTGGACGGCATGCTCCTGCCGATCGACTGGGGGCACCTTCCCGGCCGGAGGCCGGGGGACATCGCGGCGGACCGGCCGTTCTACTTTGGCAAACACCAGAAGCACGGCATGAACGTGCAGGTCCTCGCCGATCTCCTCGGCCGGCTGCTGTGGGCCTCACCGGCCCGGCGCCGTCCACGACGTCCGCGCGGCCCGCGAACACTGGGGGTCGCCCCCTCCGGGGACATCGTCGACGCCCTCGCCGAGGCCGGCAATCCCGTGCTGGGGAGACAAGGGTTACCGGGGCGCCGACGGCACGGTCCGCATCCCGTGCCGGAGGCGGTGGGAGACTCTTTCCGCAGGCCAGAAGGCGGTGAATCGCTCCCACGCGAAGATCCGGGCCCTCGCCGAGCAGGCCGCCGCCCCCTCACGTCCTGGCGGCTCCTCCGCAGGCTCCGCTGCTCGACCACCCGGATCACCGGCCTCGTTCAGGCCGCCCTCGCCCCGCATCTGACCAGCTCAGAGTGAGGATGGAAAAGGCTCAGTGTCTCGTGTGCCCAGGATCAGGAACCAAGACCCACCTGCCCAAGAGGTTCACGCCGGACGCCTGCGGCAGAACCGGATCCTCAACGAAGTGTTCGACATGGGCGATCCGCTGAAGCTGATGCGCCTGTTCGGCATCACGGAGAAGACCGCCATGCACTACATCGGCGTGGCCCATGCGGAGAAGACCGCCCAGCATCCCCGGTGACGGCCGGTACGAGAACGACAGCGACGGGGCCGCCCGGAGCCACCGGGTGCGCTACACGCTCGCCACGAAGCTGGAGAACGAGCTCGTCGAGGCTGCCGACGAGGAACAGCTGCACAAGACGACCGCCCGCTACGGCCGCGCGTCGATCCGCGCTGACGACATGACACGGGCCGGTGACGGAACGGCTCGACTTGTTCCAGATGGAGTTCCATCAGCCAGCAGGGCCCGACCCGGCTCGGCGGTCATGCCGGCACGGGGGCTCGAGCAGAGTGAGCGCCGAATGAGCCGGTTTTCCCTCCGCCGGGGGCATGGCGCTGAGGCTGCGCAGTCGTTCGTTGCGCTGCTCCAGGGCCTGGGCGGTGGTGGGGAAGAGGGTGGCGCCGCCCTGGCCGACCAGCCCTTGGTTCGCGGTCACGAACTGTCGGGTGTCGCGTTCATAGGCGGCGAAGCCCGCGCCGTGACCCCGGTCCGCGAGGCAGCCGGCGAGCATGTACGCGCCGACGAGCGCGAGGCTGGTGCCCTGTCCGGTGAGGAACGAGGGCGCGTACGCGGCGTCGCCGACCAGCGCGACCCTGCCGTTGGACCAGCGGGGCATGTGGATCTGGCTGACCCCGTCAAAGAACAGGTCCTCCGCCTCGCGCAGGGCCGCCAGCATGCCCGGGACCTCCCATCCCGCGTCGGCGAAGACCTCGGCGAGCAGGTCGCGCTGGGCTTGCGGGTCCTGGAACGCGTCCATGGGCGGCTCCGGCCGGGCGAAGTTCAAAAAGGCGTGCACCTCGTCGTCGTCCCCCACGGCGTAGAGTGCCGCGGCCCTGCCCGGGGCGTTCCACATCACGGTCTCGTGGGAGAGCCCGAAGGTGTTGCGCATGGTGAACACAGCGAAGCAGTAGCCGAGGTAGCGGTGGAACCGCTCTTCAGGGCCGAACAGCATCTCCCGGGTGCGCGAGTGCATGCCGTCCGCACCGAACACCATGTCGAACGTACGGCTGCCGCCCCCGCGGAAGGTGACGTCGACCCCGTGGTCGCTCTGGTCGAGGGTGTCGATGGAGTCGCTGAACAGGAACTCCACGTCGTCACGGACCGCCGTGTACAGCGCTTCCGTCAGATCCCCGCGCCGTACCTCCAGATCCCGTCCCGCGACGCCGCCGGTGACGGCATGCGGGTGCAGGGAGGTCACCTCGCTGCCGTCCGAGTCGAGGAAGGTCAGCCGCCGCAGGTCGATGTGCGCGTCCCGCAGCCGCGGCAGGATCCCCATCCTCCGGACGACTTCCAGTGCGGTGCCACGCACGTCGATGGGATAGCCACCCCCACGCGGGGTGGGCGCCTTCTCCACGACCGTGACCGCGTATCCGTAGCGGTTCAGCCAGAACGCGAGGGCGGGCCCCGCGATGCTGGCCCCGGATATCAGGACCTTGCGCCTCGGCGTGCTACGGACATCCGTCAGCTGATCGGTGAGGGTCATTCCTTGACTCCTTTGGGCATGGTGCGAGTGACGAACAGGGCCAGCGACGTGACGACGCCGGCTAGGACGAAGCCGGTGACATAGGCCGATTCGGCCGCGACCTTCGACCCGGAAGGGGTTGCGGCGGTGAGGAGCGCACCACCGAGCTGCCCGCCCACGGCGTAGCCGAGCACGCGGCTCACCAGGATCAGACTGGTGGCGATGCCGGTGTCCTTGGCATCGACGGCCGTGGCGGTGCTGGTCATCATCGCCGTGACGCACAAGCCGTTGGCCAGCGCGATCAGCGCCTTGCCGACGACGACGTGCCAGACCTCGGTGTGCACGGACGCCAGGACGACCAGGGAGACGGCCGTCATGACGACCCCGGTGTTGACCACGGCACGCGAGCCGAAACGCCGGTCCCCGATCCCGCCGAGCGGCCCGGCCAGCGTCGCGGCGACGACGCCGGGCAGCAGGAGGAAGCCGATCTCGGTGGCGCTGGCGCTGAATCCGTACCCGTCGCCGCGCTCGTCGAGCAGCTGCGGAACGAGATAGGCCGCCATCGAGGTGCCGAGGCAGATCACGAATGTCAGCGCACACGCCTTCCAGATCGCGGGCCGTGCCAGCATGTGCAGATCGATCACCGGAGAGGCCGCGCGCCGTTCGACGGACACCCAACCGGTGACGAAGACGGCCAGCAACACGACGAGGGCGCCGAGCACGAGTGGTTGCGAGGCCGCTTCGGGCGCCAGCGCGAGTACGAGCATGAGCGTGACCAGCATCCCGCTCAGGAGCAGCAGGCCGGGCCAGTCGATGCCGGCGTCGTCCGACCCGTCCGGCTGGTCGGACGGCATGAGCCTGTTCACGAGCAGGGTGGCCCCGATGACCGCGATCGTGGGCAACGCGAACATCCAGTGCCGGGAGAGTTCTTCCGCCACCGGCCCGGCCGACAGCATGCCGACCATCCCTCCCCCGACGAAGAGTCCGCTGACCACCCCGATGGCGACCCTCGACTCTCCCGGAGGCAGGTTCTTGCGCATGACGATGAACGACAGGGGAAGCGCGCCCACCATCGCCCCTTGCAGCACCTGCCCGAGCAGCAGCACGGGCAGGTTCGGGGCCAGGGCGGACACCGTGCCGCCGACCGCGACGACCGCCATCAGCCGGATCAGGACTCGTTTCCCTCCGTAGCGGTCGCCGAACTTGCCTGCCAACGGCGTGACGAGTGCCCCGGTGATGAGGAGCACGATGCTGAGCAGCGCCCCTTCGGACTGGCTCATGTCCAGTTCGCGTTCCAGGAGCGGGATCGTCGGTGACACCACCGACTCCAGAGCGCCGGTGGACAGTGCCAGTAAACCGAGGGCTCCGACAGCGGCCTTCCCGATGGGGACCGGGGGGGCCAGGGGTGTGGTCATGGGCGTCCTTTCCGCAATTGCCGGGTGAGGAAGGGGACAACGGGGGGCGCGCACGGCATGTGGCGCTGCCGCCCCGGATGGGCTAGGACCAGCGGCGCAGCGCGGCCCGGGCCGGCAGCGTGACCGCCGGCAGGGCCAGGCCGCCGGCGGCGACCGCGAAGCATCCGTACGCCAGCGGGGGCACGTACGGCATGTCACCGGTCACACCGTTCATCATCGGGATCAGCGTGGCCGCGGCGATCGCGGAGCCGAGGACCAGGCCCACCACGGCGACCAGCAGGCCCTCCCAGCGGAGCATCGTCATCACCTGACGCCGGGTGGAGCCGACGAGACGCAGCATGCCCAGCTCGCGGCGGCGGTCCAGGACCGTCATCACCAGGGTGTTGACCGCGGCGACGGCGGCGAACCCGCCGAGGACCGCGGCCATGGTGTTGTTCATCCAGGCGCCCAGCTTCGCGTCGCGGTTCCGCTCGGCGGCGTGGCCGGAGGCGTCGGTGACCTCGCCCAGGGCGGTGAGCGACTTCTCCGAGCCGCCCCGTACCAGGAGCGTGCTGTCGAAGCCCGAGGTGACGTGCCCGGCCAGGGACGCCCGGTCCATGGTCACCGTGGCCAGGCCGGGGCCGCGGCCGTAGACCGCGACGATCTCGGGGCTGACCTCCGTCCCGTCGGGGAGGTAGAGCGGGAGCCGGTCGCCGACACCGGCGTCCGCCGAGGCCGCCAGGGTCTTGTCGATGGCGATACGCCCCTCGCCGAGCCGGTCGAGGCTGCCGTCGCGTACGTCCAGATCCTGCACCTTCGCCAGCTCGGCGCCAGAGCCGGTGACGCCCTGAGTGGTCGCGCCCTGGAGCGACTTGGACTCGCCGGAGCCGGTCGGCACCAGCACCTGCGTGTTCAGCAGCCCGACGGCCGCCTCCACGCCCGGCGCGCGGGCGGCGCGTGCCGCCGCGTCCGCCGGGAGCCCGGCCGGGTCCGTCACCACGTGGTCCGCGGTGATGCCCGCGCGCAGCTGCTTGTCGGCGGCGTGGGTCTCGCTCGTGTGCATGAACAGGAGGGTCGAGGAGAAGGCCACGGCGAGCACGATCGGGGTGATCGCGGAGGCGAGACGGCGGGCGTTGGCACGGGAGTTGGCGGCCGCGAGCTCGGCGGGCGGGCCCGCGCCGCGCAGCGGGAGGCCGAACAGACCGGCGCACAGCCGTGCCACCAACGGACCGAGCAGGGCGACGGCGAGCATGAAGAGCATGACGACGCCGAGGGCGGCGCCGGCCGCGTCGTCCCCGGCGGAGCGGGCGGACACGCCGGTGAGGATCGCGCCTCCGACGAGGGCGCCGACGCCGAGGAGGGTACGGACCAGACCGGGCCGCAGCCGCTCCACCGACGTGTCCGACAGCGCCTGCCCGGGCTTGATCCTCGCGGGTCGGCGCCCGGCCATCCAGCCTGCGCCGAGCGCGGTGAGCAGCCCCATGACGACGGCGGCGAGCAGCGGAAGCCCGGAGACGTGCAGGTCCACGGCGCGCGGGATGGCGTCCCGGTCCTGGAGCTGCCCGAACCACCAGTGGGCGAGCCCGATGCCGGGCAGGCAGCCGATGATCCCGGCGAGCGGCGCGACGAGCAGTGCTTCGGAGGCGACCGCGCGGCGGACCTGCCGCGGGGTGGCGCCGACGGCGCGCAGCAGGGCGAACTCGCGGGCCCGCTGACCGACCGAGAGCGCGACGGTTCCGGCGGCCGTGAAGACCGCGACGACGGCGGCGATGCCGCCGAAGGAGCCGCCGATTCCGAAGAGCGTCACCTTGGCGTACCCGAGGCCCGGGTCTTCGACGGCACCGCGGTCGTCGCCGGTGTGGACCTGGACGCCGGAGCCGGCCAGGGCCTGCTTCACGGCGCCGGCGAGGGCGTCGGCGTCGGTTCCGTCCTCCGCCAGCACGACGACGGCGTCGGCCTTGCCGGGATGCCCGGCGAGCAGGGGGGCCTGGGTGTCGGCGAACCAGGCCAGGGCGCCCGCGTCGCCGAAGCCGCGGGCGGTCTCCGCGGGGCCGGCCTCGGCGACGCCGGCGACGCGGAAGTCCTGCCGGCCGGCGGCGGTCTCCAGTACGACGGTGTCGCCGACCGCGGCGTGCGCGGCGCGGGCCGTTCCCGCGTCGAGGACGACTTCCCCCTCGCGGGGTGCGGAGCCGGTGGTCAGCGAGGTGCCGGTGAAGGCGTGCGAGCCCCATCCGTGCGCGGTGAGCACACCTCCCGGAACAGCCAGTGCACGGGCGCCGGCGTCCACCGCACGCACCGGGAAGGTGAAGTCCGCGACGGCGGTGGCCGCACCCGGCGCCCCGGCGGCCTTCGCAGCCAGCCCGGCGTCCATCCGTGCCGTGTCCGGCAGGGGCGTCGCCTCCTTCTCGCGGTCCTCGCCGCTGCCGGTGACGACGTACTTGTTCTGGTCCGCCGCCGCGACGACCGGCGCGTTCGCGTACCGTTCCGGCGGCACGGAGGCGCGCAGGCTGGTCTCGAGCAGGATTCCGCAGGCCGAGACGATCAGTGCGGACATCAGCAGCGCGAGGAAGGTCCCCGCGAAGGACGCGGGCTTGAAGCGGACGGCCTCACGGGCGAGCCCGTTGGGGCGCCTCATGCCGCCGCCCCCGCCATCGCACCGGAGCGGGAGGCGCGCGAGGTGAGCACGGCCATCCGTGCCGCGATCTGCTCCACCGAACCGCGCTCGAGGTGGTCGGCGAAGGCGCCGTCGGCGAGGAACAGCACACGGTCGGCCCAGGCGGCCGCGGCCGGGTCGTGGGTGACCATGACAACGGTGGCGCCCAGAGCGTCCACCGCATTGCGCAGCAGGCCGAGGACCTCGGCGGCGGTGCCGGTGTCGAGGGAGCCGGTGGGTTCGTCCGCGAAGATCACGTCGGGGCTGGTGACCAGGGCGCGGGCGACGGCCACGCGTTGCTGCTGACCGCCGGAGAGCTCTCCGGGCCGGCGCTTCGCCTTGTCGGCGAGTCCGACCTGGGCGAGCACCGCCTGCGCCTGGCGCCGGTCCTGGCGCTGCCCGGCCAGGCGCATGGGCAGCAGCACGTTCTGCTCCACGGTCAGCGACGGCAGCAGGTTGAACGCCTGGAAGACGAAGCCGAGGCGGCTGCGGCGCAGCTCGGTGAGCTCGTTCTCGCTCATGCCGGTGATCTCCGTGCCGCCGAGGCGCACGGATCCCGCCGTCGGCCGGTCGAGCCCGGCAGCGCACTGCAGGAAGGTGGACTTGCCGGACCCGGACGGGCCCATGACCGCGGTGAACGTGCCGCGCGGCAGGGCGAGGTCGATGCCCGCAAGGGCGTGCACCATGCCCGGCCCGCGGCCGTACTGCCGCCGGACGTCGCGCAGTTCGACGGCGAAACCGGGCGTGGCGGCCGGGACCTCGGGCCGGTCGTCCGCCTTCTGCCGCTTGCCTCTGCGTAGCCTCATGTCCCGTCTCCCTCTCACGTGCACCTTCTGTGACGGGTGAAGAGTGCGGGGACGGCTGAGCGCCGGGCGTCATACCGGGGAGCCAATGTGGGGGTGCTACCGCGGTAGGGGGTGGAGGAGGGGCGGGGGCGGGTCCTACTCGCCCGCGGTCACCAGCCCCGACTCGTAGGCGAAGACCACCGCCTGGGCGCGATCGCGCAGACCGAGCTTGGTGAGGACGCGGCTGACGTGCGTCTTCACCGTCTGCTCGGGTGATGGTGCTTGTCGGGTGCGGCGGCCCCGAGCCGCCGCACCCGACAAGCTGTCACCGACGGCCTCGGGTGGCCAGCACGCTTGCCAGGAGGAACGGGCCAACGCCGCCCACGGCGACCGCGGTCTCTCGGACCGTCGGGTGCTGGTGGAATACATAGCCGAGGAGCGCGAGCGCGAGAACACCCGTGACCAGCCGGTGCAGCAGCCGGTCACGGCCCGGGTCCGGGTCGGGGATGCGCGGCGGGGTCGGCTCGGGGATCTGCGACGGGTTCGTCGGCTCGGTCATGGTCATGATGTGCTCCTTCTAGTGGTGTCGGGCGTGCGCCCATCGCACGCGTGTGGTGGACAGCTGAGGTGCTCCCGTCCCCTCGCGCCCTGGGCAGGTGACGGGACAGGACTGGCCCCGCCCCCGAAGTTCTCCAAGGGCGCGGCATTCGGTGGACCGACCGTGCAGGGTGTGGGGGTTAGCTCCGCAACCCCGCCCGCCGGTTCGACTTTCCTGCTCGCTCGTTATGGGTCGATGGGCCGGGAGCGCTTGGGCGGCATGGTGGAGGAGGCAGCCCTTAACTCCGCAACCCCCTTCTTACCTGGCCCTTGGCGGGCGGGTGACGGGCACGCAGAAGGCCCCATCCGTGCATGGATGGGGCCTTGAAGGGGCTGCTGGGCCGGGTGCCTGATGCGGAAGTTTCCGGGCACGCCCAAAGCGCCCACCACTTCAGCCCTGAAAATTTGGAGCGCAAGCGGTTCCTGACGCCTGGTCCACGATGACCGGGCGCCCTGTGGTTCTTAGGCTGCCGAGGGGGTGTTTGCCTGGGAAGCATGGTGGGCAAGGGGTGGCGCGTGCAAGGACCGCAGGTGGGTGGGGTGGTCCCTCTGTTGGGTGGACCGTCTGGTGCTTGCCTGGGTGTTCGGCGTCTTCCTTGCTCCTACGCTCCCAGTTCTTCCAGTGCCTTCACCCGCTCGGCCGGCAGCTTGGCCC
>NZ_BAAATJ010000046.1:0-19643 GCF_039533345.1 Streptomyces glaucosporus
GATCCTGGGCGAGCAGGGCATCGAGGATGGTGTCGCTGATCTGATCGGCGATCTTGTCGGGGTGGCCCTCGGTCACGGACTCCGAGGTGAACAGGCGGCGGGACACATCGCTCCCTGGGGTTGCAGCGGCTGCTGGCTGATGTCGTCGGCGGACCGGCACCGGGCTGCGCCCGGACACGGTCCGCCGTCAGTTTATCCGCAGCCTTCCACGGAATGGCCATGGCGTCTCGCACTCCGGCACATTCACCCCGTGTCACGGGCGGCGAGCGGAGTGCGGCGGTGCGTCCGCGGCGAGCGGCTCACCTGGCACGACGCGGCGGCGCGGCCCTCCGGCCGCTCACTCCTTGTCCAGGATGCGGACGACCCTGTCCCACACCGTGTCGGCGAGGTCCTCCTTGGGGCCGCGCGGCACGGGCGTCTCGCTGCCGTCCGCGCCCAGGACGACGGCCTCGTTCTCCTCCGACCCGAACGTCCTGTCCTCCCCCACCTCGTTGACGACCAGCAGGTCGCACCCCTTGCGGGCGAGCTTGGCGCGGCCGTTGGCCAGGACGTCGTCGGTCTCGGCTGCGAAACCGACGACCACCTGCCCGGGACGGGACCGCACGGAGGACAGCTCGGCCAGGATGTCGGGGTTGCGGACCAGCGCGATCGGCTCCGGGTCCCGGCCCTCCCGCTTCTTGATCTTCCCCTGGGCGTAGTGGGCGGGCCGGAAGTCGGCCACGGCCGCGGCCATGACCACCACGTCCGCGTCCGCCGCGGCCCCGCGGACGGCCTCCCGGAGCTGGGCGGCCGTCCCCACCCGCACCACGTCCGCGCCGGCGGGGTCGGGCAGGGCGGTGTTGGCCGCCACCAGGGTCACCCGTGCGCCGCGCGCCACCGCGGTGCGGGCCAGGGCGTACCCCTGCCGGCCCGAGGAGCGGTTGCCCAGGAAGCGCACCGGGTCCAGCGGCTCGCGGGTGCCGCCCGCGCTGATCACGACGTGGCGTCCGGCCAGGTCCCGCTCCCGGGACGCGCCGCGGGCGAGGACCCGGCGGCAGACCTCGAAGATCTCGGCGGGGTCCGGCAGCCGGCCCTTGCCGGTGTCCTTGCCCGTCAGCCGTCCGACCGCCGGCTCGATCACGACCGCGCCGCGGCGGCGCAGCGTGGCCACGTTCTCCGCGGTGGCGGGGTGCTCCCACATCTCGGTGTGCATGGCGGGCGCGAAGACCACCGGGCAGCGGGCGGTGAGCAGGGTGTTGGTCAGCAGGTCGTCGGCGAGTCCGTGGGCGGCCCGGGCCAGGGTGTCGGCGGTGGCGGGCGCGACGACGACCAGGTCGGCCTCCTGGCCGATGCGGACGTGGGGGACCTCGTGGACGCTGTCCCAGACCCCGGTCGCCACGGGGTTGCCGGACAGCGCGGACCAGGTGGCCTCGCCGACGAAGTTCAGCGCCGACGCGGTCGGCACCACCCGCACGTCGTGGCCGGACTCGGTCAGCCTCCGCAGCAGTTCGCACGCCTTGTAGGCGGCGATGCCGCCGCTGACCCCCAGGACCACCCTGGGCTTGCCGCTGGTGTCCATCCTTCGCCTCTCCCCGCTTCTCTCCGTGGCACCGTTCCCGTGGCACCGTTTCCGTCCTCACGGCCCGCGCGCCCTGCCCGTGCCCCGGGTCCGCGGGCGCGCCGCCGGCCTTCCATGACACACCACGGGCCCGGCAGCGCGGCTGCCGGGCCCGTGGTGTGTGCCGGTGCGACCGCCCTCGGCGGCCTGACGACGACGTGTGCCTACTGCCGTGTGCCTACTGCGCCGGGGTGTCGGTGGACTCGGCGGTCAGCAGACCCGCGTTGATCTCGCGGAGCGCGATCGACAGCGGCTTCTCGTGGACGTGGGTGTCCACCAGCGGGCCGACGTACTCCAGCAGGCCCTCGCCGAGCTGCGAGTAGTAGGCGTTGATCTGGCGCGCGCGCTTGGCGGCGTAGATCACCAGGCTGTACTTCGAGTCGGTGGCCTCAAGCAGCTCATCGATCGGCGGGTTGATGATGCCCTCGGGCGTGGTCATGGAAGAGGACACGCTCTACCTTCCGCTGCGGTGGATAAGACGGTCAGTGATCGGGCGGCCGGGCCTGGTGGTGTCCGAGTCCGGCGAGACCCTGTGCCGGGTGCTCCGGGGCCGGGAGCCCACCGCCGGTGCTCCGGGGCCCGGGGGCGGTCCGGCGGCGATCACGAATCCTTCATCAAGGCTAGCAGCTCGCGGCTGACGTCCTCGACGGAGGTGTTGACCAGGGTCGTGTCGAACTCGGACTCGGCCGCCAGCTCGGTCCTGGCCGCCTCCAGTCTCCGCTCGATGACCTCGGGGGACTCGGTGCCCCGGCCGGTGAGCCGCCGGACCAGCTCGTCCCAGCTCGGCGGGGCGAGGAAGACGAGCCGGGCCTCGGGCATCGACGCGCGCACCTGGCGCGCGCCCTGGAGGTCGATCTCCAGGAGCACCGGATCGCCCGCCTCCAGCCGCTCCAGCACGGCGCTCCGGGGGGTCCCGTACCGGTTGCCCGCGAACTCGGCCCACTCCAGCAGCTCGCCGTTGGCGACCAGCTTGTCGAACTCCTCGTCCTCGACGAAGAAGTACTGGACGCCGTGCTGCTCCCCGGGGCGGGGCTTGCGGGTGGTGACGGACACCGAGAGCCAGATCTCGGGGTGGACCTTGCGCAGATGAGCGACGACCGTGCTCTTGCCGACCCCGGAGGGGCCGGAGAGCACGGTCAGCCGCGGACGTTCACTCATACGGCGATTATCCCGGTTCCCGGGAAGGCCCGGAAACGTCAGGAGGCGGAACCGCCGCCGAACTCGCGCTCGAGGGAGGCGATCTGGTTGGAGCCCAGGCCGCGCACCCGGCGGCTCTCGGAGATGCCGAGCCGCTCCATGATCTGGCGGGCCCGGACCTTGCCGACGCCGGGCAGGGACTCCAGGAGAGCGGAGACCTTCATCTTGCCGATGACGTCGTTCTCCTGGCCCTGCTTGATGACCTCGTGGAGCGAGGCGTTGGAGTGCTTCAGTCGGTTCTTGACCTCGGCGCGCTCCCGGCGAGCCGCGGCGGCCTTCTCGAGCGCGGCTGCGCGCTGTTCAGGGGTAAGGGGCGGAAGAGCCACGCCTACGTCACCTCGGATGTAGAACTGGTCGGATATGGATCGGTGAGGAACCTAGTAGCCCCGCGTCTGCGGATGCAACGAGCAACACGTCCCCGGACCCTCCCGGCCTGGGAGAACTCCGAATTCGCAGTGCTCTCGTCGGAGACTAGCGGCCCCGAGCGCCACAGTCAGCGAGAACAGGCGAAAAGTCCAGGTCAGACTCAAGTTCAGGGGGACATTCCCGGGCAAATCACCACACGATCGGGGTGCTGGCGGGGCCCCCGCGCCGTCCCGGGCCCCCGCCGGGGCCCGGGAGGATCACCCCAGGACCTCCGCCAGGCGGCCCGTCTCCCGCTCCGCGGCCTCCCGCAGGGCCCGCGGCGAGGGACCGTGTCCCAGGACGCCCCGGCTGATGCTCGGCAGGACGTTGCGCACGGCGTCCCCGAAGACTCCGGGGAGGTCCTCGGCGGTGGCTCCCTGGGCCCCCAGCCCCGGGGCCAGCAACGGACCGTTCACCGCCAGGTCGGCGTCCGCCCGGCCCAGGGTGGCGCCCACCACCGCGCCCACCGAGCCCAGCGGTTCCGCGCCGGCGTTCTCCCGGGCGATGTGGTCCAGCACCGTCTGCGCGACCGCCGCCCCTCCCGCCGCCGTGGCGCGCTGCACCTCGGCGCCCTCCGGGTTGGAGGTGAGGGCCAGCACGAAGACTCCCGCGCCCGCCGCCCGCGCGGCGTCCAGGGCGGGCCGCAGCGAGCCGAACCCCAGGTAGGGGCTGACGGTCAGCGCGTCGGAGAACAGCGGGCTGCCCGGCTCCAGGTAGGCGGCGGCGTAGGCGGCCATGGTGGAGCCGATGTCGCCGCGCTTGGCGTCGGTGAGCACCAGGGCGCCGGCCGAGCGGGCGTCGGCGATCGCCCGCTCCAGCACGGCGACGCCGCGCGACCCGAAGCGCTCGAAGAACGCGGACTGCGGCTTGAGGACGGCCACCCGGTCCGCGAGGGCGTCCACGACCGTGCGCGTGAACCGTTCCAGGCCCGCCACGTCGTCGTCCAGCCCCCAGGAGGCGAGCAGCGAGGCGTGCGGGTCGATGCCCACGCACAGCGGGCCCCGGTCGTCCATGGCGCGGCGCAGGCGGGCGCCGAAGGGCTCGGGGGACGGCTGCGGGGAGGCCGCCTCCGCCGGAGAGGTCGCCGGGGGATTCGCCGGGGAGTTCGCCGGGATGCCCGTCGGGGAGTTCATCGGGAGGTCACCTTCTGGGTGTCGGCGCCGACGGCGTCGGCGAGGGTGGCGTACGGGCTCGCGGCCAGCCTCGCGGCCAGGCCCCGGTGGACGCGGCGGCACCACGCCGGGCCCTCGTAGACGAAGGCGCTGTACCCCTGGACGAGGGTGGCGCCGGCCAGGATGCGCTCCCACACGTCGTCGGCGGTGCGCACCCCGCCGACCCCGACCAGGGTGACGCGGTCGCCGACGCGCGCGTACAGGCGGCGCAGCACCGCCAGGGAGCGGTCCTTCAGCGGCTCGCCGGAGAGGCCGCCCGCGCCGATGGCCTCGATCTCCGCGCGGTCGGAGGTCAGGCCCAGGCCGTCGCGGGCGATGGTGGTGTTGGTGGCGATGATGCCGTCCAGACCCAGTTCGACGGCGAGGTCGGCGACCGCGTCGACGTCCTCGTCGGCCAGGTCCGGGGCGATCTTGACCAGCAGCGGCACCCGGCGGCCGGGCGCCGCGTCGTCGGCGGCGGCGCGCACCGCCGTCAGCAGCGGGCGCAGGTGCTCGGTGGCCTGGAGGTTCCGCAGGCCGGGGGTGTTGGGCGAGGAGACGTTGACGACGAGGTAGTCCGCGTACGGCGCCAGTCGCCCGGCGGAGGTCGCGTAGTCCTCCGCGGCCTCGCCCTCCGGGACGACCTTGGTCTTGCCGATGTTGACGCCGACGGTTGCCGGGAAGACCGCCCGGCGCTTCGCGAGGCGGGCCGCGACGGCGGCGGAGCCGTCGTTGTTGAAGCCCATGCGGTTGATCAGGGCGCGGTCGGCGACCAGGCGGAACAGCCGCTTCTTCGGGTTGCCCGGCTGGGCGCGGGCGGTGACCGTGCCGACCTCCACGTGGTCGAAGCCGAGCATGGTGAGCCCGTCGATGCCGGCGGCGTTCTTGTCGAAGCCGGCGGCGAGCCCGAAGGGGCCGCGCATGGTCAGCCCGAAGGCCTCGGTGCGCAGGGCGCGCGCCTGGCTCCGGGAGGGGGCGAGGACGGCCGCGACGAGGGCCCGCAGGCCGGGGACGCGGGCGACGCGGCGGATCAGGGCGAACGCCAGGTGGTGCGCCCGCTCGGGATCGAGGCGCGTGAGGACCAGGCGGAACAGCAGGGAGTACATGCGGGGTCTTCCGGGCGGCGGGACGTGGGCTTGTTCCCCGTGAGGCCGGGGCTCTCGCGGCGGAGGGGGGACACCGGCCGGTGTCCCCCCTCCGCCGCCTCACCCCTCGCGGGCGGCGATGAGGCGCTCCGCGTGTTCCTGGAGGGAGCGGACGCTCACCTCACCGCGGTTGAGGGCGTCGATGCCCTGCACCGCGGCGGCCAGGGCCTGGACGGTGGTGAGGCACGGCACGCCGCGGGCGACGGCGGCGGTGCGGATGTCGTAGCCGTCCAGGCGGCTGCCGGTGCCGTAGGGGGTGTTGACGATGAGGTCGACCTCGCCGTCGTGGATGAGCTGGACGATGGTCTTCTCGCCGTTCGGGCCGGGGCCCTCGCTGTGCTTGCGCACCACGGTGGCCTCGATGCCGTTGCGGCGCAGGACCTCGGCGGTGCCGGAGGTGGCCAGCAGCTCGAAGCCCATGGCGACCAGCTCGCGGGCCGGGAAGATCATCGAGCGCTTGTCGCGGTTGGCGACCGAGACGAACGCGCGGCCCTTGGTGGGCAGCGCGCCGTAGGCGCCGGCCTGGGACTTGGCGTAGGCGGTGCCGAAGACCGCGTCGATGCCCATCACCTCGCCGGTGGAGCGCATCTCCGGGCCGAGGACGGTGTCCACGCCGCGGCCGTGGACGTCGCGGAAGCGGGTCCACGGCAGCACGGCCTCCTTCACCGAGATCGGCGCGTCCAGCGGCAGGTCGCCGCCGTCGCCGGCGGCCGGCAGCATCCCCTCGGCGCGCAGTTCGGCGATGGTGGCTCCCAGCGAGATCCGGGCGGCGGCCTTGGCCAGGGGGACGGCGGTGGCCTTGGAGGTGAAGGGGACGGTGCGGGAGGCGCGCGGGTTGGCCTCCAGGACGTAGAGGATGTCCCCGGCCAGCGCGAACTGGATGTTGATCAGTCCGCGCACCCCGACGCCGCGGGCGATGGCCTCGGTGGAGGCGCGCAGCCGCTTGATGTCGTGCCCGCCCAGGGTGATGGGGGGCAGCGCGCAGGCGGAGTCGCCGGAGTGGATGCCGGCCTCCTCGATGTGCTCCATCACGCCGCCGAGGTAGAGCTCGGAGCCGTCGTAGAGCGCGTCGACGTCGATCTCGATGGCGTCGTCGAGGAACCGGTCGATCAGCACCGGGTGCTCGGAGATCAGGCCCGCGTGGCGCCGGAGGTACTCCGCCAGCGAGGGCTCGTCGTAGACGATCTCCATGCCGCGCCCGCCCAGCACGTAGGAGGGGCGGACCATGACCGGGTAGCCGATCCCGGCGGCGATCTCCTTGGCCTCGGCGAAGGAGAACGCGGTGCCGTACTTGGGCGCGGGCAGGCCGGCCTCGGCCAGGACGCGGCCGAAGGCGCCGCGGTCCTCGGCGAGGTGGATGGCCTCCGGGGAGGTGCCCACGACGGGGACGCCGCTGTCCTTGAGTGCCTGGGCCAGGCCGAGCGGGGTCTGGCCGCCGAGCTGGACGATCACGCCCGCGACGGGGCCGGCCTGCTCTTCCGCGTGGACGACCTCCAGGACGTCCTCCAGGGTGAGCGGCTCGAAGTACAGCCGGCCGGAGGTGTCGTAGTCGGTGGAGACCGTCTCGGGGTTGCAGTTGACCATCACGGTCTCGTAGCCGGCGTCGCGCAGCGCGAAGGAGGCGTGCACGCAGGAGTAGTCGAACTCGATGCCCTGGCCGATGCGGTTGGGGCCCGAGCCGAGGATGATCACGGCGGGCTTCTCGCGCGGCGCGACCTCGCTCTCCTCGTCGTAGGAGGAGTAGAAGTACGGGGTCCTCGCCGCGAACTCGGCGGCGCAGGTGTCGACCGTCTTGTAGACCGGGCGCACGCCGAGGGTGTGGCGGACCTCGCGGACGACGTCCTCGCGCAGTCCGCGGATCGCGGCGATCTGGGCGTCGGAGAAGCCGTACCGCTTGGCCTCGGCGAGCAGCTCGGGGTCGAGCCGGTCGGCGGCGGCCAGCTCGTCGGCGGTCTCCTTGATCAGGAAGAGCTGGTCGACGAACCAGGGGTCGATCGCCGTGGCCTCGAAGACCTCCTCCGGGGTCGCGCCGGCCCGGATGGCGGCCATGACGGTGTTGATCCGTCCGTCGGTGGGGCGGCGGGCCGCGGCGAGCAGCTCGTCCTTGTCCCCCGGCTCGCCGGTGAAGTCGAACTGGCTGCCCTTCTTCTCCAGCGAGCGCAGCGCCTTGTTCAGCGCCTCGGGGAAGTTCCGGCCGATCGCCATGGCCTCGCCCACCGACTTCATGGTGGTGGTCAGGGCGGCGTCGGCGCCCGGGAACTTCTCGAACGCGAACCGCGGGACCTTGACCACCACGTAGTCCAGGGTCGGCTCGAAGGAGGCCGGGGTCTGCTCGGTGATGTCGTTGGGGATCTCGTCCAGGGTGTAGCCCACGGCCAGCTTGGCTGCGATCTTGGCGATCGGGAAGCCGGTGGCCTTGGAGGCCAGCGCCGAGGAGCGCGAGACCCGCGGGTTCATCTCGATGACGATGACCCGGCCGTTGGCGGGGTTGACGGCGAACTGGATGTTGCAGCCGCCGGTGTCCACGCCCACCTCGCGGATGACGGCGATGCCGATGTCGCGCAGCACCTGGTACTCGCGGTCGGTGAGCGTCATCGCCGGGGCGACGGTGATGGAGTCGCCGGTGTGGACGCCCATCGGGTCGAGGTTCTCGATGGAGCAGACGACCACCACGTTGTCGTTGCGGTCGCGCATCAGCTCCAGCTCGTACTCCTTCCAGCCGAGGATGGACTCCTCCAGGAGCACCTCGGTGGTCGGGGAGAGCGCCAGTCCCTGGCCGGCGATGCGGCGCAGCTCGTCCTCGTCGTGCGCGAAGCCGGAGCCCGCGCCGCCCATGGTGAAGGAGGGACGGACGACCACGGGGTAGCCGCCGAGCTCCTCGACGCCCGCCAGGACCTCCTCCATGGAGTGGCAGATGACCGAGCGGGCCGACTCGCCGTGCCCGATCTTCCGCCGGACCGCCTCCACGACCTCCTTGAACTGGTCGCGGTCCTCGCCCTTGCGGATCGCCTCGACGTTGGCGCCGATCAGCTCCACCCCGTGGCGCTCCAGGGCGCCGGACTCGTGGAGGGCGATCGCGGTGTTCAGCGCGGTCTGGCCGCCCAGGGTGGGCAGCAGCGCGTCGGGCCGCTCCTTGGCGATGATCTTCTCGACGAACTCCGGGGTGATCGGCTCGACGTAGGTGGCGTCGGCGATCTCCGGGTCGGTCATGATCGTGGCGGGGTTGGAGTTGACCAGGATCACCCGCAGGCCCTCGGCCTTGAGCACGCGGCACGCCTGGGTTCCGGAGTAGTCGAACTCGGCGGCCTGGCCGATGACGATCGGACCGGAGCCGATGACCAGGACGGACTGGATATCGGTGCGCTTAGGCACGCTGGCCCTCCATCAGGGAGACGAACCGGTCGAAGAGGTAGGAGGCGTCGTGCGGGCCGGCCGCGGCCTCGGGGTGGTACTGGACGCTGAACGCGGGCCGGTCGAGCAGGCGCAGGCCCTCGACCACTCCGTCGTTGAGGCAGACGTGGGAGACCTCGGCGCGTCCGTAGGGGGTGTCGCTGGGCGCGTCGACGGGGGCGTCCACGGCGAAGCCGTGGTTGTGCGCGGTGACCTCGACCTTGCCGGTGAGGCGGTCCTGCACGGGCTGGTTGATGCCGCGGTGGCCGTACTTCAGCTTGTAGGTGCCGAAACCGAGCGCGCGGCCGAGCACCTGGTTGCCGAAGCAGATGCCGAACAGCGGCGTGGAGCGCTCCAGGACGCCGCGCATCAGGGAGACGGGGTGGTCGGCGGTGGCGGGGTCGCCGGGCCCGTTGGAGAAGAACACGCCGTCCGGATCGACCGCGTAGACGTCCTCCAGCGTGGCCGTGGCGGGGAGGACGTGGACCTCGATGCCCCGCTCGGCCATCCGGCGCGGGGTCATGCCCTTGATGCCCAGGTCCACCGCCGCCACCGTGAACCGCCTGGCGCCGACCGCGGGGACGACGTAGGGCTCGGCGGTGGCGACCTCGGCGGCCAGGTCGGCGCCGGCCATCTCCGGGGCGCTGCGCACCTTGGCCAGCATGGTCGCTTCGTCGGTGACGGCGTCGCCGGAGAAGATGCCCACCCGCATCGCCCCGCGCTCGCGCAGGTGGCGGGTGAGCGCCCGGGTGTCGACGCCGCTGATGCCGACGACGCCCTGGGCGGTCAGCTCCTCGTCCAGGGTGCGCACCGAGCGCCAGTTGGAGGGCACGCGGGCGGGGTCCCGGACGACGTAGCCGGCCACCCAGATCCGCTTCGACTCCGGGTCCTCGTCGTTGACGCCGGTGTTGCCGACGTGCGGGGCGGTCATGACGACCACCTGGCGGTGGTAGGAGGGGTCGGTCAGGGTCTCCTGGTAGCCGGTCATGCCGGTGGAGAACACGGCCTCGCCGAGGGTCTCGCCCACGGCCCCGTAGGCGCGGCCGCGGAAGGTGCGGCCGTCCTCCAGGACGAGTACGGCGGGCACCCTGGAGGCTTTGCGAGCGGAGGTCGTCATCGTGCGCCTTCCTCATGGTGCGTGGTGGCGGCAGCGTCGGTGGTGCCGTGGGGGTCTTCTGCGGTGCCGGCGGGTCCGGCGGCCATCGCCCGGACGGCGTCCCGCCAGGCGGTGTGCTCGGCGGCGCGGTCGGAGCGGAAGCCGGAGTCCAGCAGCTTCCCGCCGTGCTCCCAGGTGATCACCAGCAGGCCGTCCTCGGTGAGGACCTTGCCGGCGATGCCCTTGTCGAGGCGTGCGTCGCGGAGCCGGTCGGCCGGGATGAAGAAGTCGGTCGCCCCGGGCCGCACGACGTCCACGCCCCGCTCGGTGAGGGTGAGCTCGGCGCGGCTGCGGGCGCCCAGGCCGTGGGCGACGATCCGGTCGAGCCACTGCCCCGCCGTGGTGGAGCCGTGGTAGCGGCCGGTCATGGTCAGTTCCGGCTCGCCCGGGTCGGCGGGCCTGCGGGGGAGGTCGGGCAGGTCGGACTGGAGGACCGCCCGCCACTTCCAGCCCTCCCGCATCAGCCAGTACAGCAGCGCGACGAACAGCGCGAGGCCGATCACCCAGGCGATGCGGGCGCTCCAGTCCGTCACCTGCTGCGACTCGGGAGCGGCGGTGTACCGGGCGGCGAGTGACGCCGGTGAGAGGTTCATACGAGCTTTCCGTCCATGACTGTCGCCCTGCCCCGCAGGAAGGTGTGCGTGACGCGGCCCGGCAGCTCCCGGCCCTGGTAGGGGGTGTTGCGGCTGCGGGACGCGAACTGTGCGGAATCCACCGCTCCACGGTAGGACGGATCGACCAGGGTGAGGTTGGCGGGCTCACCTGCCGAGATGGGACGTCCGTGACCGGTGAGGCGGCCGATGGCCGCGGGGCGGAAGGACATCCGGTCGGCGACGCCCGCCCAGTCCAGCAGGCCGGTGTCGACCATGGTGTGCTGGACGACGGACAGGGCGGTCTCCAGGCCGACCATGCCCATGGCCGCGGCGCCCCACTCGCAGTCCTTGTCCTCGTGCGGGTGCGGGGCGTGGTCGGTGGCGACGCAGTCGATGGTGCCGTCGGCCAGCGCCTCGCGCAGGGCCGTCACGTCGGCCTCGGTGCGCAGCGGCGGGTTCACCTTGTAGACCGGGTCGTAGGAGCGCACCAGCTCGTCGGTGAGCAGCAGGTGGTGCGGGGTGACCTCGGCGGTGACGTTCCAGCCCTTGGACTTGGCCCAGCGGACGATCTCCACCGACCCGGCGGTGGACAGGTGGCAGATGTGCAGCCGGGAGCCGACGTGCGCGGCCAGCAGCACGTCGCGGGCGATGATCGCCTCCTCGGCGACGGCGGGCCAGCCGCCCAGGCCGAGCTCGGCGGAGACCACGCCCTCGTTCATCTGCGCGCCCTCGGTGAGCCGGGGCTCCTGGGCGTGCTGGGCGATGACGCCGTCGAAGGCTTTGACGTACTCCAGCGCCCGGCGCATGATCACCGCGTCGTCCACGCACTTGCCGTCGTCGGAGAAGACCCGCACGGAGGCGGCCGACTCGTGCATCGCGCCCAGTTCGGCGAGCTGCTTGCCCTCCAGGCCGATGGTGACGGCGCCGACGGGCTGCACGTCGCAGTAGCCGGACTCCCGCCCCAGCCGCCAGACCTGCTCGACCACGCCGGCGGTGTCGGCCACGGGGAAGGTGTTGGCCATGGCGTGGACGGCGGTGTAGCCGCCGGCCGCGGCTGCGCGGGTGCCGGTCAGGACGGTCTCGGAGTCCTCGCGGCCGGGCTCGCGCAGGTGGGTGTGGAGGTCGACCAGGCCCGGCAGCAGGACCTGGCCGTCGGCCTCGATCACGGTGGCCCCTCCGGCGTCCAGGCCGGTGCCGATCTCGGCGACGGTCCCGTCGGCGATCCGTACGTCCGCGGGGTCGCCGCCGAGGATCCTCGCGCCGCGGATCAGGTAGGTGCTCATGGTCACTCGGTCTCCTCGGAACGGGTGGTGGCGGGGGCGCCGAGGGCGGGTTCGGCGCCGCCCAGCAGCAGGTAGAGGACGGCCATCCGGATGCTGACGCCGTTGCCGACCTGCTCCACCGCCGTGCAGCGGTCGGAGTCGGCGACCTCGGCGGTGATCTCCATGCCGCGGTTCATCGGGCCGGGGTGCATCACGACGGCGTGGTCGGGCATCCGCCCCATGCGCCGGCCGTCCAGGCCGTAGCGGCGGGCGTACTCGCGCCCGGTGGGGAAGAAGGCTGCGTTCATCCGTTCGCGCTGGACGCGCAGCATCATCACGGCGTCGGACTTGGGCAGCACGGCGTCCAGGTCGTACGAGACCTCGCAGGGCCACGCCTCCACGCCGATCGGCACCAGGGTGGGCGGGGCGACCAGGGTGACCTCGGCGCCGAGCGTGGTGAGCAGGTGCACGCCCGAGCGGGCGACGCGGCTGTGGAGGATGTCGCCGACGATGGTGACCCGGCGTCCGGACAGGTCCCGTCCCGCTCCCCCGTCGGGGCCGCCGACCAGGCGGCGGCGGAGGGTGAAGGCGTCCAGCAGCGCCTGGGTGGGGTGCTCGTGGGTGCCGTCGCCGGCGTTGACGACCGAGCCGCCGATCCAGCCGGAGGTGGCCAGGCGGTGCGGGGCGCCGGAGTCGTGGTGGCGGATGACGACGGCGTCCGCGCCCATCGCCTCCAGGGTCAGCGCGGTGTCCTTGAGGGATTCCCCCTTGGAGACCGACGAGCCCTTGGCCGAGAAGTTGATCACATCGGCGGAGAGCCGCTTGGCGGCGGCCTCGAACGAGATCCGGGTGCGGGTGGAGTCCTCGAAGAAGAGGTTGACGACGGTGCGGCCGCGCAGGGTGGGGAGTTTCCTGATCGTCCGGTCCGCGACCCGGGCCAGCTCCTCGGCGGTGTCCAGGATCAGGACGGCGTCGTCGCGGGTGAGGTCGGCGGCCGAGATGAGGTGGCGCATCATCTGTTGCCTTCCGTGGATGGTGGGCGGGGCGGCGGGCAGCGCCCGCGCGCACGGGTGCGCCGGGCCCCGGACGAGCGGGACCCCGGGCGCCGGGCGCGGGCCGGAACGGGTGGGAGGGGGCGCTACTGCTCGCCGGCCGGGGCGGTCCCGCGGACGCCCAGGAGCACGCCGTCGCGGCCGTCCTCCTCGGTGAGCTGGACCTTGACCGTCTCCCGCAGCGAGGTGGGGAGGTTCTTGCCGACGTAGTCGGCGCGGATCGGCAGTTCGCGGTGGCCGCGGTCGACGAGGACCGCGAGCTGCACGGCGCGGGGGCGGCCGATGTCGTTCAGCGCGTCGAGCGCGGCCCGGATGGTGCGGCCCGAGAAAAGCACGTCGTCGACCAGGACGACCAGCCGCCCGTCGATGCCCTCACCGGGGATCTCGGTGCGGGCCAGGGCGCGGGCCGGACGCATCCGCAGGTCGTCGCGGTACATGGTGATGTCGAGCGATCCGACGGGCAGGGGCCGTCCGGTGATCTCCTCCAGCTTGGCGCCCAGCCGCCGGGCCAGGTGCGTGCCGCGGGTGGGGATGCCGAGGAGCACCACGTCGTCGGCGCCCTTGGCGCGCTCGACGATCTCGTGGGCGATGCGGGTCAGGACCCGCGCGATGTCCGGCGCCTCCAGGACGGGGCGTGCCGGAGCGGTGCCGGCTGTGCTGTCGGTGTTGCCGGCCGTGTTGCCGGCGGTGGTGTTGCCGCTCATGCGGAACGGTCCTCCTTCCCCGCCTCACGGGACGGGTCTTAAAGGAGTCGGATGGTGCGCCGTCAACGGTACCAGGCCCGCCCGGGGGCGCTCAGGGGGGATCCCGGTGCAGGTCAAAGGCGCGTGGCCGGGCCCGCGCCCGCCCCCGGTATGGATCCGCTCGGCTTGACGCCCGACATTACGCTGCGTAACATCACAATGAGTTACGAAGACGTCCCCCGGGGAGCCATATGTCCAGCGAATACGCCAAACAGCTCGGAGCCAAGCTCCGGGCCATCCGCACCCAGCAGGGCCTCTCCCTCCACGGTGTCGAGGAGAAGTCCCAGGGCCGTTGGAAGGCGGTCGTGGTCGGCTCGTACGAGCGCGGTGACCGTGCCGTGACCGTGCAGCGCCTGGCCGAGCTGGCGGACTTCTACGGCGTCCCGGTGCAGGAGCTTCTGCCGGGCAGCACGCCGGGCGGGGCCGCCGAGCCGCCGCCGAAGCTCGTCCTGGACCTGGAGCGCCTGGCCCACGTGCCCTCCGAGAAGGCGGGCCCGCTGCAGCGGTACGCCGCGACCATCCAGAGCCAGCGCGGTGACTACAACGGCAAGGTGCTGTCGATCCGCCAGGACGACCTGCGCACCCTCGCGGTCATCTACGACCAGTCGCCGTCGGTGCTGACCGAGCAGCTCATCAGCTGGGGCGTGCTGGGCGCCGACGCGCGCCGCGCGGTCCAGCACGAGGAGGCCTGAGGGCTCCCGGCGAGCGCCGGCGGAGTCCGTCCCGCGGATCATCGGCCAGAACAGCAGAAACGTACCGCCACCGGGCGGGCCCGGAAGGAGGGCCCGCCCGGTGGTGGTTCCCGCTCCGTGCCCCGGTCCCGCCCGGGAGGGCCCGGGGGGAACGCGAACGCCGCGGGGCCCGGGGGACGTCTCGTGTCCCGCGGGCCCCGCGGCGTTCGCTTCGCGTCGCGTGCGCCGGACGCTCAGCCGCGCCTCAGCGTCGGCTTGAGCTCCTTCAGACGGCCCAGCAGGCCGTTGACGAAGGCCGGGGAGTCGTCCGTGGAGAACTCCTTGGCGAGCTGCACCGCCTCGTCGATCACCACCGCGTCGGGAACCTCGTCCTCCCAGATCAGCTCGTACGCGGCGAGGCGCAGGAGATTGCGGTCCACGGCCGGCATCCGGTCCAGGGTCCAGCCGACGGAGTAGGTGGAGATCAGCTCGTCGATCCGGTCCGCGCGCTCCGCGTACCCCTCGACCAGCTGCATCGTGTACTCGCCGACCGGCGGCTGCCGGCTGTCGGTCCTGGCGTGCCGGATCCAGTCCGCCAGTACGGCCGTCACGGCGCTGTCGCGCTGATCGGCCTCGAACAGGATCTGGAAGGCCCGCTTGCGGGCCTTGGTGCGGGCTGCCACGGTTAGCTGTTCACCCGGCCGAGGTACTCACCGGTGCGGGTGTCGACCTTGATCTTCTCACCGGTGGTGATGAAGAGCGGGACGCCGATCTCGTAGCCCGTCTCCAGCCTGGCGGGCTTGGTGCCGCCGGTGGAGCGGTCGCCCTGGACGCCCGGCTCGGTGTACTCGATGGTGAGCTCCACGGCGGCCGGGAGCTCGATGTACAGCGGGTTGCCCTCGTGGATGGCGACCGTGCACTCCTGGCCTTCCAGCAGGTAGTTGGCGGCGTCGCCGACGGTCTCCGGGGAGATGGTGAGCTGGTCGAATGTCTGGGTGTCCATGAAGACGAAGTCGGCGCCGTCCTTGTACGAGAACTGCATGCCGCGCCGGTCGACCGTGGCCGTCTCGACCTTGGTGCCTGCGTTGAAGGTCTTGTCGACCACCTTGCCCGAGAGCACGTTCTTGAGCTTGGTGCGCACGAAGGCGCCGCCCTTGCCGGGCTTGACGTGCTGGAACTCGACAACGGACCAGAGCTGGCCCCCTTCGAGCTTGAGCACCATGCCGTTCTTGAGGTCGTTCGTGGTGGCCACGGTCGCGGAATCTCCTGAGACTGCTGCTGCGGGAACCAGGAACCGCGGCCTTCCGATCGGGGACCGATCAGAGGGCGAGCAGTTCCTTGGTCGTGATGGTGAGTAGCTCGGGTCCGCCGTCCGCCTGCGGGCGAACGACGAGCGTGTCGTCGATCCGGACGCCGCCCCGCCCCGGGAGGTGAACCCCGGGTCCGACGGTGACCGGCACGCAAGCGTCCAGTTTACCCATGGCCGTGGGCGACAACTGAGGGTCCTCGCCGATTTCGAGCCCCACCCCGTGCCCGGTGCACGGCTCCAGCGCCTCCGCGTACCCGGCCGCCTCCAGCGGCTGGCGGGCCGCCCGGTCGACTTCACGGTACTCCGCGCCGGGGGCCAGGGCCTCCCTCCCGGCGCGCTGCGCGGCGAAGACCAGCTCGTACAGCTCGATCTGCCAGTCGGCGGGGGCGGGTCCGATCACGAAGGTCCGCCCGATCCGGCAGCGGTAGCCGCGGTAGCGGGCGCCCAGCCGCACGGTGAGGAAGTCGCCCTCCTCCACCCGGCGGTCGGTGGGCCGGTGGCCGGCCAGACCGGAGTTGCGGCCGGTGGCGACGGAGGTGGGGAAGGCCGGGCCGTCGGCGCCGTGGTCCATCAGGCGCCGCTCCAGCTCCAGCGCCAGGTGGCGCTCGGTACGGCCGACCAGGATGGACTCCAGCAGCTCGCCGAGGGCGTGGTCGGTGATCTCGGCGGCGATCCGCAGGGCCGCCAGCTCCTCCTCGTCCTTGACCAGGCGCTGCTGCTCCACCGCGCAGCCCAGGTCGGTCAGGCGCAGCCCCGGCGCCGCCGCGGCCAGGGCCCGGTGCCGGGCCACGGTGAGGTCGTGCTCCTCCACCGCCAGCACCGCCGTGCCCGCCGCGGCGGCCAGCCCGGCGGCGGCGACGGCAGCGTCGGAGGCGGTGCCGGGGAGGACGAGGCGGCGCAGTCCACCGGTGTCCCCCGGCGGCTCCGTGTGCCCGCCGGCGGCCGGTCCCCGCGGAGTGAGCAGGGTGTCCCCGCCGTCGGGTCCGAGCAGCAGGGCGGCGCCGGGCACGGCACAGCCGGTCAGATAGCGGATGTTGGCGGACCGTGAGATCAGGGCGGCCTCGCTGCCTGCCGCCGCCCACCGGTCGCGCAGCCGTGAACGGCGGGCCACGTGCACCTCGGACATGCTTCCGAGCCTACGCAGAGCGGCGGGCGGGGACCCTTCCGACACGTCCGGACGGGCGGCCGGGCCCCTTCCCGTCCTCCGTCCCGCCCGGGGACCCTCCGGCGCGGGCTACCAGCTCGGCGGGCTGGCGAGACTGCGGGCGACGGCCTCGTCCAGCAGCCGGGCGGTGGTCGCCACGTCCTGCCGGGAGTTGTCGATGATCGGCAGGCCGGAGCCGTACCAGCCCGCCATCCGCCCGTGGATCCGGGCGACCTCCTCGTCGGACAGCCGGCGGTTGCCGGTGCGCTCGGCGTTGCGCTCCAGGACGACCTCCAGGCCGGGCAGCAGCACGACGGGGATCAGACCGGGGCCGACGTGGCGCTTCCAGCCGCCGAGTCCGATGGCGGGCCGGTCGGGGAAGACGGCGTCGTCGAGGATGCAGGAGATGCCGTTGGCCAGGAAGTTCCGGGCGGCGAAGCCGCAGGTGCGGCGGGCCAGGCGGTACTGCGCCTCGGAGTGCTCGTTCCAGCCCGACTGGGGGTCGGCGAAGCCGGAGCGCACCCATTCGCGGACGTCGTCCAGGCTGATGTGCGCGGTGGGCACCCGGCGGTGGTCGGCCCAGTACCGGGCGACGGTGGTCTTGCCCGCGCCGGCCGGGCCGATGAGCAGGACGGCGACGGCGGCGGTGTGCGCGGCCTCCACCGTGGCGGGATCGACGGTCTGCTCGGTGCCCCCCGGTATCTGCACCGGAGCCCCGGCCGGCAGGTGGAGGTGCCCGGTGGCCTCGGGTACCGGCCCGGGAGGCACTGCCGCGGGCGCGGGCGGGTGCGGAGGGGGCGGCGCGGCGGCCGGAGGAGGGGGAAGGGGCGGGGCCTGCGGAGGGGTCCAGCCCGGGTGGACGGCGGGCTGCCGGTGCTGCGGGGGCGCCTGGGGGTGGGGATGCGGTGGATGTCCCTGGAGGTGCCCCCGGGGGGAACCCGCGGGCGGGACGGGCCGCTGCGTCCCGTACTGCTGCATCCGGTCCCAACTCCGTTTCCGTACAGGTGTCCCGCGCGGCCCGGCCGGGTACGGCCGGATGTCACCGCCTGTCCGGTACCGAACCGTACCGTCCCCGGCCGACTCCGTGTGAACGGCCGGGGCGGCGAAGGAGTGCCCGCGGGCCCGCGGGCGGCGGTCAGTCGGCGATCTCGGCGTGGGCGGCGAGCAGCATCGCCGGGTCCGGGCCCTCCAGGACGGTGGGCCTGGCCAGGCCGTCCAGGACGATGAAGCGCAGCCGGTCGCCGCGGGTCTTCTTGTCCACCTTCATCGTCTCCAGCAGCCTGGGCCACTGGTCGCCGCGGTAGGTGACGGGCAGTCCGACGGACTTCAGGATCGCGCGGTGGCGGTCGGCGGTGGCGTCGTCCAGCCGGCCCGCGATCCTGCCCAGCTCGGCGGCGAAGACCATGCCGACGGCGACGGCCGCACCGTGCCGCCAGTTGTAGCGCTCGTTCTTCTCGATGGCGTGGGCGAGGGTGTGGCCGTAGTTGAGGATCTCCCGCAGGCCCGACTCCTTCAGGTCGGCGGAGACCACCTCGGCCTTGACCCTGATCGACCGCTCGATCAGCTCGGCGGTGTGGGGGCCGGCGGGGGTGCGGGCGGCCTGCGGGTCGGCCTCGACCAGGTCGAGGATGGCCGGGTCGGCGATGAAGCCCGCCTTGATGACCTCCGCCAGACCGGAGACGTAGTCGTGCACCGGCAGGGACTCCAGCGCGGCCAGGTCGCACAGCACCCCGGCCGGGGGGTGGAAGGCGCCGACCAGGTTCTTGCCCTCGGCGGTGTTGATGCCGGTCTTGCCGCCGACCGCCGCGTCCACCATGCCGAGCACGGTGGTGGGCACGGCGATCCAGCGCACGCCGCGCAGCCAGGTCGCGGCGACGAACCCGGCCAGGTCGGTGGTGGCTCCCCCGCCGACGCCGACGATGACGTCGGTGCGGGTGAAGCCGGAGGCGCCCAGCGCCTTCCAGCAGTACGCGGCGACCTCGGCGGTCTTGGCCTCCTCGGCGTTGGGCACCTGGATGGCGATGGCCTCCAGGCCCTGCTCGGCCAGGTCCGCCCGGATCGCCTCGCCGGTCTCGGTGAGCGCCTCGGGGTGGATCACCGCCACGCGGTGGGCCTCGGCGCCGATCAGGCCCGGCAGCTCGCCCAGGAGCTGCCGACCGACCAGGACGTCGTAGGGGGCGGTGCCGGCGGTGCCGCCGACCGTGATGCGGGTGGGGGGTGTGGTGGTCATGCGTCCTTCAAGTCGAGTGAGTCCAGGACCGCCTGGGCGACCTCCTCCGGGTCGCGGCCGGCGGTGGTGACGGTCGTGCGGGCCACCTCGGTGTACAGCGGGCGGCGCTGCTCCATCAGGGTGCGCCACTGCTGCCGGGGGTTGACGGCCAGCAGCGGCCGCGGGGCGTCCAGGCCGACGCGCCGGACCGCGTCGGCGAGCGACACGTCCAGGAAGACCACCGGCAGTCCGGTGAGCAGTGCGCGGGTGCCGCCGTCCATGACGGCCCCGCCGCCGAGCGAGACCACCCCGTCGTGCCCGGTCAGCGCCGCCCGCACCGCCTCCCGCTCCAGCTCCCGGAAGCGCGGCTCGCCGTCCTCGACGAAGATGTCCGGGATCGGCTTGCCCGCGGCGGCCTCGATGTCGGCGTCGGTGTCGCGCAGGGTGGTGCCCAGTCTGCGGGCCAGCACCGTGCCCACGGTGGTCTTGCCCGCGCCGGGCGGGCCCACCAGTACCACGGCCGGGCCGGTGCCGTGTGGCTCCGCGGCGCTCACCGGATCTCCAGACCGTCCAGGTAGCCGGTGATGTTGCGGCGGGTCTCGGCGACATGGTCGCCGCC
>NZ_BAAATJ010000047.1:0-10364 GCF_039533345.1 Streptomyces glaucosporus
CGCGTCCGGTGCCGACCAGCAGCGCGGTGGGGGTGGCCAGGCCCAGGGCGCAGGGGCAGGCGATGATCAGGACGGCGACGGCGGCGGTGAACGCGGCCGTCCAGCCGGCGCCGTTGCCGAGCCAGAAGCCGAGGGTGCCCAGGGCGAGGGCGATGACGACGGGGACGAAGACGGCGGAGATCCGGTCGGCGAGGCGCTGGGCGGCGGCCTTGCCGCTCTGGGCGTCCTCGACCAGCTTCGCCATCCGGGCGAGCTGGGTGTCCGCGCCGACCCGGCCGGCCTCCACGACCAGCCGTCCGCCCGCGTTGACGGTGGCGCCGGTGACGGTGTCGCCGACCCCCACCTCGACGGGTACGGACTCGCCGGTGAGCATGGAGGCGTCCACCGCGGAGGAGCCCTCGACGACGGTGCCGTCCGTGGCGATCTTCTCGCCGGGACGCACCACGAACCGGTCGCCGATCCTCAACTCGGAGACGGGTAGGAGCACTTCGCGGCCCTCCCGCAGGACGGTGACCTCCTTGGCGCCCAGTTCCAGCAGGGCGCGCAGGGCGGAGCCGGCCTTCCGCTTGGAACGGGCCTCGAAGTACCGCCCGGCCAGGACGAACGCGGTGACGCCGGCGGCGGCCTCCAGGTAGATGTTGCCGGCCCCGTCGGTGCGGGCGATGGTCAACTCGAAGGGGTGGGTCATGCCCGGGGTGCCGGCGGTGCCGAGGAACAGCGCCCACAGCGACCAGCCGAAGGCGGCCGAGGTGCCCACCGAGATCAGGGTGTCCATGGTGGCCGCGCCGTGCCGGGCGTTGGTGAACGCCGCCTTGTGGAAGGGCCAGGCGGCGTAGGTGACGACCGGGGCGGCCAGCGTCAGGGACAGCCACTGCCAGTACTCGAACTGCCAGGCCGGGACCATGGCCATGGCGATCACGGGCACGGCCAGCACCACCGCGGTGACCAGCCGCTGCCGCAGCGGACGCAGCTCGTCGCCGTCGTCCGCCGGGGCCGTCCGCTCTCCCGCTCCCGCGCCGGTGCCGGTGCCGGGGGAGGCGGATTCGGGGGCCGGCGGGGCGGCGGTGTAGCCGGTCGCCTCGACGGTGGCGATCAGGTCGGCCACCTCCACGCCCTCGCCGTAGGCGACCCTGGCCTTCTCGGTGGCGTAGTTGACGGTGGCGCTCACCCCGTCCATGCGGTTGAGCTTCCTCTCGATGCGGGCGGCGCACGAGGCGCAGGTCATCCCGCCGATGGCGAGTTCGACCTCGGTGGTTTCGCCGGCGTGGGTGGTCATCGCGGTTCCTCGGTGAAGGGGGCGGGTGCGGGGCCGCGGGTGCGCGGCCCCGCACGGGGGTGGGGGAAGGGGTTCAGGCGATGCGGCCGGTGAGCTCGTAGCCCGCCTCGCCGACCGCCTCGGCCAGCAGCGCGTCGTCGGGCGCGCCGCCGGTGGTGACGGTGACACGGCCGGCCGCGACGTCCACCTCGACGGACAGGACGCCGTCGAGTCCGCCGACGACCCGGGTGAGCGTGGCCGCGCAGTGACCGCAGCTCATGCCGGCGACCGCGTAGACGGTGGTGGCGCCTTCGGCGGCCGGGGACTGGGCGGTACCGGTCGAGCAGCTTCCGCCGGGAGTGCAGCAGGACGACATGGTTCTTCCTCCGGGAAGGATCAGGAGATACCCCCCAGGGGTACCTCGGGCGTGGTCATGTATACCCCCTCCCCGTATCCGCCGCAAGTCGCCGACGGGGGCTTGCGGATACCCCTCGGGGGTATATTCTCCAGGTGTTGCGCCCGTCCGGGCGGAGCCGATCGATGGAGAACACCATGAACACCGCGCTGAAGATCACCGCGTTCACCGCCGCGCTCGCGGCGTCCTTCGGAGCCGCGTACGGGGTGGGGAACGCCGTGGACCCCCTCGCCGGCCCGGCCCCCGCCGCCCATGCCGAACGCGGCGACCACGGGGAGGACGGCGGGCACGACGGGGGCGGCCATGGGGAGGGCGGCCACACGGCCGCACCCGCCGGCGGCCTCAACGTCTCCGAGGGGGGTTACACCCTCGACCTGGCGACCCCGCGCGTGACCGCCGGGAAGAGGACCGAGCTGCGCTTCGCCATCCGCGGCGACGACGGACGGCCCGTCACCGCCTACCGCACCGAACACGGCAGGCAACTGCACCTGATCCTGGCCTCCCGGGACCTGGACACCTACCGCCACCTGCACCCCGTCCGGGCCGCCGACGGCACCTGGAGCACGCCGGTCGAGCTTCCCGGGGCGGGCGACTACCGCGTCTTCGCCGACTTCACCCCCGCCGCCGAGGGCGCGGAGAACCTGACGCTCGGCGCCGACCTGGCCGTCTCCGGCGCCTACGAGCCCGGCGGACTCCCCGAACCGTCCTCCCGGGCCACCGTCGACGGCTACACCGTCACCCTCGACGGCGCCCTGCGGCCCGGCGAGGCGAGCGGACTCGACCTGACGGTCACCCGGGACGGCCGCCCGGTCACCGATCTGGAGCCCCACCTCGGCGCCTACGGCCACCTCGTCGCCCTGCGCTCCGGAGACCTGGCCTACCTGCACACCCACCCGGACGGAGAACCCGGCGACGGAGCGACCCGGCCCGGTCCCACCGTCTCCTTCACCGCCACCGCGCCCAGCGCGGGCGCCTACCGCCTGTTCCTGGACTTCAAGCACGAGGGCAAGGTCCGCACCGCCGCCCTCACCGTCACCGCGGGCGGGGAGGAGGGCCGGGAGCACGGTGGGGGGAGGAGCCGGGGGAGCGGTGAGCACGGACACTGACCGGACCGCCCCGGCCCGGCGGAGGAACGGTGCCCCGCGACGCGATCCCCGGCGCCGGGAACCTGCGCACCGGGTGGAAGGACCTGCGCCACGGACCCCGGCGGCACTCCCGCCCGGGCGGGCCGGCGATCCGGATCCCCGGGGCCATGGGGACGGGGCGGCCGAGGACCCGCCACGCGTGGCGCCGAGGTCCCCTCCGGGGGCGGCGCGCCTGCCCGGCGGTCTCGCGGCCGGTCGGCGGACCCGGTCCCGCTGATTCGACATGTGTCAACATGGGCGTATGCCGAACGCGAAGGTGCTGCCGGTCCGGGCGACAGACGCGGCGCCGTGCTGCCCGCCGCTGACCGAACGCCCGCTGACCGCAGAGGAGGCCGAGCGGGCCGCCGTGATGTTCAAGGCGCTCGGCGATCCGGTGCGCCTGCGGCTGTTCTCGCTGGTCGCCTCCCACGAGGGCGGCGAGGCGTGTGTCTGCGACATCTCCGACGTGGGCGTCTCCCAGCCCACCGTCAGCCACCACCTGAAGAAGCTGAAGGAGGCCGGCCTGCTCACCTCCGAGCGGCGCGGCACCTGGGTGTACTACCGCGTCGAGCCGTCGGTGCTCGCCGCCATGGGGCGGATCCTCGCCTCCGCCCCCGTCTGACCGGCCCGGCGGGACGGACGGAAACGCGGAGGAGACCGGAACGCGGAAGACGGCACGGGAAGGCCCCGGCCGAGAGGGGGGAGTCTCGGCCGGGGCCGGTCTGAGGGGTGCGGGCGCCGGTGACGGCGGTCGCCTGCGCGGCGAGTGGCTCTGCGAGGCTTCAGCCGGACGATCGTCCTCGCAGGCTGTGGGTGAGGCCCGGGGACACTGTCCCGCCACCGGCGCCCGCGACGAGTACAACCACCACCCCGCCCCGGCCATTCCGCACCGAACGGACGAATCCGGTATGACCCATGACACTCCCGGACGATTGACCGAATCCGGTGCGTGGGCGGCCCGTCACCCCAGGCGGGACGCGCGCTCGCACGCCCGGAGAGTGCTCCGGTGCACCGCGCGGGCGATCCGCGCACCCCACAGCGAGCGCGGACCGGCGAACGGCTCCGGCGCCATGCCCTCCTCCGGCAGCGGGGCGGCGACGCACACGGCGTCTGTCGGGGTGCCGGACGCGTCGACGCCGGCGTCCCGCAGAGCCTGAACCTTGGCCTCGGTCGCGGTGGCGACGGCGTTCACCAGCGCCGCGTCGGAGAGCGGAACCGGAACGGACACCACGATGTTGATTGTCCCCGCGGGCTCCGGGCCCGTGCGGCCGGGCGCCGGGTCGGCGGCCCAGCCGCGCACGCCGATCCCGGCGGTCACCAGGGCCTCCACCCCCTCGTCGGCGGACCAGCACCGGTCGCCGACGGACGCCGCCGTCATCAGCCCCACGCCCGGCCCCGGCGCTCCGGCGTCCGCCGCCAGCCGGGCCAGGTGCGCCGCGGGATCCAGCCGCCGGTAGCCGGGCGGCACCTGCGCGTTGAGGACCCAGTGCCGCTCCCCGAGGCCGCCGCCCAGCGGAGCGCTGGAGATCATGCGCCGGCCCTCGCCCGGAACCCACAGCAGCAGGGGCCAGGCGCCGGCGCCGTCCGGCTCGGTGCGGGAGAGCAGCGGCAGGTCGCCCAGAGCGGACAGGTCCGAGGCAGGACCGGAGGCGGTGAGGGACATTGCCGCACCCTAACCCGCCGGCCGGAACACCCGGGAGGCCGGGGAGCGGGCCGCCCGGACGGCCGGACGCCGTCCGGTGCGGCTGTGAGGCTGCCCGTGCGGGTAAACGTTCCTCATGACTGATGTCGTGGACGCAGACGAACTCCTCCGCCGCATCCGGGTCGCGCGGGACTGGGCGGCGGAGCAGGAGACCGAGTTCGGGGAACGGGCGAACAGCGGCAGCGGCGGCGAGGCGACGGCGGCGAGCATCAGCCACGTCGCCTTCGCGGCGGTCCGCGAGGCGCTGGACGAGATCATCAGCCCCGGAAAGCACCACGCGGACTGAACGGCGCAGCGGAGGGCCGGCCGGCGGTTCCGTTCGCCGCCCGGCGCGCCCCGCCCCGGCCGCGCCGGGCGTGCGGTACGGCCGGGACGGCCCCCGAGGACGGGCCGTCGGGCGGACGGACGGCCCCGGCCGCGCCGGGAACCCCGCCGCCGGGGCCGTCCGCCAAGGCCACCACCGGCGCTGCCGGGACGAGCAGTGCCCCGGCCGTGCCGGCCGCCCGCCGGGGGCGGCCCCGCCGGACCGCGGACCGCCCGCGAACCGCGCCTCCGTGCTCCCCGTTACCCCCCTCGCGTTCCGACTCGGCGGTGAGGGGGCGGAGTTGGGACGGCCTCCGCACGGACGGCCCCGCCCGGCCGGGACCGGCCCCGCCGCGCGCCCGGGCCCGCCCCGCCGCTCACCCCGCCGCGCCCGCGGGTGAGTCCGTGCCGTCCGGCGGACGGGAGGCGGGAGCTGCGAGCGGGTGGCGGCTCCCGGGTCAGGCGACCGGGTGCGAGACCGCCAGCCAGGTGGCCCGACCGCGGCGGTCGCAGGGGTACTGGGCCAGCTGCGGGGTGCTTCCGCCGCTCCCGGGAACGGCGAGGCACTTCCCGCTGCCGCGTGCCACCAGCCGGTAGCCGTCGCCGTCCCGGACGAATCGCCACTGCTGGCCGTGCGTCCGGCCGTCGCTCCAGTCGCCGACCCTGCAGCCGTCCTGGACGGCCGGGGCGCCGTCCAGGTCGGCCTGCCCCGACACGTCCAGGCACAGGCCGCTGTGGACCGAGACCAGCTGGTAGTGGCCGCCGGCCGTGGGCCTCAGCTCCCACAGCTGGTGGGAGGCGGCCGCCCACGGCGCCCCGACGACCCGCGCCCGCGGTTGCCGGGACGCGCCGGCGACCGTGGCCGCCTGCCCGGGAGCGTCCGCCGGCCGGAGCGAGACCCGCTCCGGCTGCTGTTCGGTCCGCGGCGCCGCGGAGGACGGCAGCCCCAGGGAGACCACCGCCAGCAGCACTCCTGCCGCGACCGCGCCCGCACGGCCGGACCGTCGTTTGCCCACCATCCGAAAACCTCCCCGTGAGGGATGAAGAGATACTTCCGGAAGAAGTGTGACAATCAGTTGGTTTCCCGTCCGGTTTCCCCGCTTTCCCCGCACCCGGACGGGGTACGTCCGGACGCCGGTCGGGGCGCGCGCCGGTACGGGGAGGGCGGGGAGCGGGGCCGGCCGGCCGGACGCGGGGCGGGCGCGGCTAGGGTCCTGGCATGGTCTTCACCGCCGTGGTCTTCGACTTCTTCGGAACGCTGACGCCGCACACGCCCGCCGAGGTGTGGGACGAGCACGCCGCCCGCAGCGCGGCACCCCTCGGGATACCGGCCCGGACCTGGCGGGCGGCGCTCGACGACTCCTTCCCCGAACGGGCCGTCGGAGCCCTGGGAGACCTGCGGCAGACCCTCCGGACGCTGGCGCGCCGCTGCGGCGCCGATCCCGGCGAGGCCGCGCTGGCCGCGGCGTGCGAGGCCAGGCGCGCCGCCCAGCGGGAGCTGTTCGTCCTGCGCGAGGAGGCCCTTCAGGCCGTGGAGCGGATACGGGCCCGCGGACTGCGGGTGGGCGTGCTGAGCGACTGCACCGTGGAGCTGGCGGAGGACTGGCCCGCCCTGCCCCTGGCGTCGCGGGTGGACGCCGCGGTGCTGTCGTGCCTGGAGGGGCGGCGCAAGCCCGACCCCGAGTTCTTCGGCACGGTGGTCCGCCGCCTCGGCGCGGACCCCGGCCGGTGCCTGTACGTCGGGGACGGGGGCGGCGACGAACTCCGGGGCGCCTCCGCGTACGGGATGACGGCGGTCATGCTGAGGGACCCGGACCGGGCGGACGCGGCCCGCGCCCGCCGGTACGCCTGGACCGGACCGGCCCTGACGTCGCTGTCGCAGGTGCCGGCCGTGCTGGACGACCCCTCCGTGCTGGACGAGCCGGCCGCGTCCCCGCCCGGCCCCGGCCCGGCACCGGAGTGAGGGAGGCCCCGGCCCCCGCGGGTCCCCTGCCCCGGTCTCAGCCGCCGGGCACGCGCACGACGAGCAGGGCGACGTCGTCGTCGTTGTCCGGCGGCCGGACGCGTTCGAGGAGCAGGTCGCAGAAGACGTCCAGCGGCCGGTCGGCGAGTGCGGCGGCGTGCCGCCGGAGCCTGGCCAGTCCCTCGTCCAGCGAGCGCCTCCGCTCCTCGACCAGACCGTCGGTGTAGAGCACCAGGGTGGTCAGCGGCGGCAGCGACACCAGGGCGTCGGTGCGCTCCGTCTCCAGGCCGGTGCCCAGGAGGGCGCCGTGCCCCCCGTGGAGGTAGCGCGCCTGCCCGTCCCGGCTGATCAGGAGCGGCGGCAGGTGGCCGGCGTTGGTGCCGCGCACCGTCCACGGTCCGCCCTCCGGATCGCCCGCGCCCTCCAGACGGGCGAACAGCATGGTGGCCATCGGCGCGTCGCTGAGGGGGACCAGCGCCTGGTCGAGTCGGCCGACGACGACGCTGGGCGGCTGCCCGTAGTCCCAGGCGAACGCCCGGAGCATGTTGCGGACCTGCGCCATGCTGGCCGCGGCCTGCAGGTCGTGACCGACCACGTCGCCGATCGCCAGGGCGATGGTCCCGTCCGGCAGCCGGAAGACGTCGTACCAGTCGCCGCCGACCTGCGACGCGTGCGGGGCGGGCACATAGCGCACGGCCAGCTCCAGCCCCCGGATCTCCGGCGGGTGGGGCAGCAGATGGCGCTGCATGGTCTCGGCGACCGCCCGCTGGCGCTCGAAGAGCTGGGCGTTCTCCATGGCCAGGGCGGCCCGGCGGGCGATGTCGTCGGCCAGGGCCAGCTCGGAGACCTCGAAGGGCCGCCGGTGCGCGGCCCGGCCCAGGGTCAGGGACCCCAGCACCCTCCGCGGGGCCCTGAGGGGAACGACGGCCGCGGAGCGGATGCCGGTCGCCCGGAGCAGGTCGCCCTGCACGGCGGCGAGCCCCGAATCGGGCGCCGCGTAGTCCCCCGGGCCCACCAGCGCCGAGGGCGCGCCGCGCAGCACACTGGCGGGCGGGAGGGAGGAGTTCAGGGGCACGGGAGGCAGCGGACCCTCCAGGTCCTCCCGGCGCGCGTACCCGTCCTCCTCCTGGCGGACCACCCTCCGGCGCCACAGCTCGCCCTCCTCGGTGAACAGGTCCACCGCCATCCAGTCCGCCAGCCGGGGCACGGTCAGCGGTGCCAGCCGGTCCAGCATGTTCTCGACCTCCAGGGTGGACGAGAGCGTCGTGGTGGCCTCGGCGAGCAGGGCCAGCCGCTCGACGAGTCCCAGGAGACCGGCCGGGCGCTCCTCCGCCTCCCCGCCCGGGAGGTCGAGACCGTGGAAGAGCAGCAGCGCCCCGGCCGTCCGCCCGCCGGCCCGGTACGGCGTGACCGTCCAGGCCACCGGCAACAGCGTGCCGTCCCCGCGGGCGAGCCACTCCTGCCCGCCCTGCTCCGTCCGGCCGCGCATGAGGGCCTGCGCCATCCGGCACTCCGAGCGCTGCACGGCCACCCCGCCCTCCCGCCGGTGCAGCAGGTCGTGGGCGTCCTGGCCCACCATGTCCTCCCCGCGCCGCGCGAGCAGTTCCTCCGCCCGGGCGCTGACCGCGAGGATCCGCCCGCGGACGTCCACCAGATAGGCGCCGGCGTCGGCGGAGTGCAGCACCTCCCACACCTCGGGGCCCACCGGTCCGCGGCGGGGCCCGCCGCCCTCCACGGTCATGCCGGGACCTCCTCGCGCTCTGCGGATGCTCAGAAAGCTATCAACCGAGCGGAGAAGCGCATCCGGGCATGACCGGGGAGCGCCTTTTGCGCGGCGGATCCGGAACGCTCCCCGGTGGCCCGCGCCGGGGCGCGGCCCGCCGGGCACGGGCCGCGTCCCTACCGCACGGGGGAGGAGGGCGGGGTCGCGTGCGTCGCGCGGTGCTCCTCGACGGCCCGGGCCACCTCCTCGTCCACCAGGTCGTGGTCGATGGCGACCGCGGCGACCGACCCCATGCCGGCCGCGGTGATCACCTGGGCCCGCCGGTCGGCCACGTTGCCGACCGCCCACACCCCCGGCACGCTCGTCCGGCCCGAGGCGTCGGTGACCACCCAGCCGTCCTCGTCCCTCTCGCACCCCAGGCCGGTGAGCAGGGCGTCGTGGGGCACCGCACGGGGGAGGACGAACACCGCCTCACGGGGCACCACCCGGCCGCCGGCCAACTCGACCCCGCGCAGCCGGTCGTCCTCCACCACCAGACGGCGGACCGCGCCGTCGACGACGCGCACGCCGCGGGCGGCCAGCCACTCGCGCTCGTCGCCCGACAGGGACAGGATGTGCGGGAAGAAGACGGTGTCGTCCGACCACTTCCGCACCAGCAGGGCCTGCTGCACCGAGCCCGGTCCGGTGCCGAGCACCGCGACCGGCCGGTCGCGCACCTCGTGGCCGTGGCAGTACGGGCAGTGCAGCACGTCCCTGCCCCACCGCTCCCGCACACCGGGAAGACCGGGCAGCTCGTCGCGGAGCCCGGTGGCCACCAGCAGCCGCCGCGCCCCCGGCGTCGGGCCGCCGGCCAGGTGTGCGAGGAAACCCGATCCGGTCCGGTCGATCCGGTCCACCCGGCCCCCGATCAGCTCCGCGCCGTAGCCGGCGGCCTCGGCGCGCCCCGCCTCCAGCAGGGCCGCCGGAGACATCCCGTCCCGGGACAGGAAGCCGTGCATGTGCGCGGCCGGGGCGTTGCGCGGCTCCCCGGCGTCCACCACCGCCACCCGGCGGCGGGCCCGGGCCAGCACCAGCGCGGCGCTGAGCCCGGCCGCGCCCCCGCCGACCACCAGCACGTCGTACCCCGGACCGTTCTGCGGTCCGCTCATCGTGTCGCTCATGACGACCACCTCCGCTCCCCAGGCTGCGCACTCCATCCCAAGACGGCAAACTTCGTTGCCGTTCCCGGGAAAAGGCGGTGCAATGGGCGGCATGGACTCCTCACCCGCCATCGCCCAGACCCTGGCCGAGGTCGGCCCCCGCCTCAAACGCCTGCGCACCCGGCGGGGGATGACCCTGGCGGAGCTGTCCGAGGCCACGGGCATCTCCAAGAGCACCCTGTCCCGCCTGGAGTCCGGGCAGCGCCGCCCCAGCCTCGAACTCCTCCTCCCCCTGGCCCAGGCCCACCGGGTCCCCCTGGACGAACTGGTCGGCGCGCCCGAGGTCGGCGACCCCCGCATCCGCCTCACCCCCCGGCGCGTGCACGGCAACGTCGTGGTGCCCCTGACCCGGCAGCCCGGGCCGCTGCAGACCTACAAGATGGTCCTCCCGGCCGACCGGAACACCCCCGAGCCCCGCACCCACGAGGGCTACGAGTGGCTCTACGTCCTCTCCGGGCGGCTGCGCCTGGTCCTCGCCGACCGCGATCTGGTGCTGGGCGCGGGAGAAGCGGCCGAGTTCGACACCCGGCTGCCGCACTGGTTCGGCTCCACGGGCGAGGGTCCCGTCGAGATCCTCAGCCTCTTCGGCCGCCAGGGCGAGCGCATGCACGTCCGTGCCCGGCCCCGCGCCCGGACCGACCGGGACGCGGAGACCGGGCGGTGAGGGAGAGCGAGGGGGG
>NZ_BAAATJ010000048.1:0-4987 GCF_039533345.1 Streptomyces glaucosporus
GCGGGGGAAGACATTCACGGAGAGTTTGATCCTGGCTCAGGACGAACGCTGGCGGCGTGCTTAACACATGCAAGTCGAACGATGAACCTCCTCCGGGAGGGGAAGAGTGGCGAACGGGTGAGTAACACGTGGGCAATCTGCCCTGCACTCTGGGATAACTCCGGGAAACCGGAGCTAATACCGGATACGACTCCGCGAGGCATCTCGTGGGGTGGAAAGCTCCGGCGGTGCAGGATGAGCCCGCGGCCTATCAGCTGGTTGGTGGGGTAACGGCCCACCAAGGCGACGACGGGTAGCCGGCCTGAGAGGGCGACCGGCCACACTGGGACTGAGACACGGCCCAGACTCCTACGGGAGGCAGCAGTGGGGAATATTGCACAATGGGCGCAAGCCTGATGCAGCGACGCCGCGTGAGGGATGACGGCCTTCGGGTTGTAAACCTCTTTCAGCAGGGAAGAAGCGCAAGTGACGGTACCTGCAGAAGAAGCACCGGCTAACTACGTGCCAGCAGCCGCGGTAATACGTAGGGTGCGAGCGTTGTCCGGAATTATTGGGCGTAAAGAGCTCGTAGGCGGCCTGTCACGTCGGATGTGAAAGCCCGGGGCTTAACCCCGGGTCGGCATTCGATACGGGCAGGCTGGAGTTCGGCAGGGGAGATCGGAATTCCTGGTGTAGCGGTGAAATGCGCAGATATCAGGAGGAACACCGGTGGCGAAGGCGGATCTCTGGGCCGATACTGACGCTGAGGAGCGAAAGCGTGGGGAGCGAACAGGATTAGATACCCTGGTAGTCCACGCCGTAAACGTTGGGCACTAGGTGTGGGCGGCATTCCACGTCGTCCGTGCCGTAGCTAACGCATTAAGTGCCCCGCCTGGGGAGTACGGCCGCAAGGCTAAAACTCAAAGGAATTGACGGGGGCCCGCACAAGCGGCGGAGCATGTGGCTTAATTCGACGCAACGCGAAGAACCTTACCAAGGCTTGACATACACCGGAAAACCCTGGAGACAGGGTCCCCCTTGTGGTCGGTGTACAGGTGGTGCATGGCTGTCGTCAGCTCGTGTCGTGAGATGTTGGGTTAAGTCCCGCAACGAGCGCAACCCTTGTCCTGTGTTGCCAGCGTGCCTCTTCGGAGGTGATGGGGACTCACAGGAGACTGCCGGGGTCAACTCGGAGGAAGGTGGGGACGACGTCAAGTCATCATGCCCCTTATGTCTTGGGCTGCACACGTGCTACAATGGCCGGTACAATGAGCTGCGATACCGCGAGGTGGAGCGAATCTCAAAAAGCCGGTCTCAGTTCGGATTGGGGTCTGCAACTCGACCCCATGAAGTCGGAGTCGCTAGTAATCGCAGATCAGCAGTGCTGCGGTGAATACGTTCCCGGGCCTTGTACACACCGCCCGTCACGTCACGAAAGTCGGTAACACCCGAAGCCGGTGGCCCAACCCCGTGTGGGAGGGAATCGTCGAAGGTGGGACTGGCGATTGGGACGAAGTCGTAACAAGGTAGCCGTACCGGAAGGTGCGGCTGGATCACCTCCTTTCTAAGGAGCACTTCTTGGCCGCCGGGTCTGTGCCCGGTGGTCCAGAGGCCGGTGCACCAGCGAGTGTCTGGTGCCGGTTGCTCATGGGTGGAACGTTGACTATTCAGTTCTCGGTGATCGGCCGGAACGCTAGTACGGCCTCTTCGGTGAAGAGGCGGGGAACGCGGTGCCGGTGGTCGGCGGGGAGCTGGGCGCGCTGTTGGGTGTCTGAGGGCACGGCCGTGACGGCCGGGTCTTCGGTGCCGGCCCCAGTGTTCCCGGAACGTGGTTCCGGGGTGATGGGTGGCTGGTCGTTGTTTGAGAACTGCACAGTGGACGCGAGCATCTGTGGCCAAGTTGTTAAGGGCGCACGGTGGATGCCTTGGCACCAGGAACCGATGAAGGACGTGGGAGGCCGCGATAGGCCCCGGGGAGCTGTCAACCGAGCTGTGATCCGGGGGTGTCCGAATGGGGAAACCCGGCAGTCGTCATGGGCTGTCACCCGCATCTGAACACATAGGGTGCGTGGAGGGAACGCGGGGAAGTGAAACATCTCAGTACCCGCAGGAAGAGAAAACAACCGTGATTCCGGGAGTAGTGGCGAGCGAAACCGGATGAGGCCAAACCGTATCGGTGTGAGACCCGGCAGGGGTTGCCGGTGCGGGGTTGTGGGAGTTCTCGGTCGCGGTCTGCCGGCCGTGAGACGAGTCAGAAACCGCAGGGATAGGCGAAGGGCATGCGAAAGGCCCGGCGTAGAGGGTAAGACCCCCGTAGCCGAAATCTGTGCGGCTCGTTTGAGGACCACCCAAGTAGCACGGGGCCCGAGAAATCCCGTGTGAATCCGGCGGGACCACCCGCCAAGCCTAAATATTCCCTGGTGACCGATAGCGGAGAGTACCGTGAGGGAATGGTGAAAAGTACCGCGGGAGCGGAGTGAAATAGTACCTGAAACCGTGTGCCTACAAGCCGTGGGAGCGTCGCACACCAGCTTGCTGGTGTGTCGTGACTGCGTGCCTTTTGAAGAATGAGCCTGCGAGTTTGCGGTGCGTTGCGAGGTTAACCCGGGAGGGGTAGCCGGAGCGAAAGCGAGTCCGAACAGGGCGGTTGAGTAGCGTGCCCAAGACCCGAAGCGGAGTGATCTAGCCATGGGCAGGGTGAAGCGGCTGTAAGAGGTCGTGGAGGCCCGAACCCACCAGGGTTGAAAACCTGGGGGATGACCTGTGGTTAGGGGTGAAAGGCCAATCAAACTCCGTGATAGCTGGTTCTCCCCGAAATGCATTTAGGTGCAGCGTCGCGTGTTGCTTGCCGGAGGTAGAGCACTGGATAGGCGATGGGCCCTACCGGGTTACTGACCTTAGCCAAACTCCGAATGCCGGTAAGTTGAGCGCGGCAGTGAGACTGTGGGGGATAAGCTCCATGGTCGAGAGGGAAACAGCCCAGAGCATCGACTAAGGCCCCTAAGCGTGTGCTAAGTGGGAAAGGATGTGGAGTCGCAGAGACAACCAGGAGGTTGGCTTAGAAGCAGCCATCCTTGAAAGAGTGCGTAATAGCTCACTGGTCAAGTGATTCTGCGCCGACAATGTAGCGGGGCTCAAGCACACCGCCGACGTCGTGTCATCCGCACAACAGGCCCAACGGCCGTGTGGATGGGTAGGGGAGCGTCGTGTGCCGGGTGAAGCCGCGCCGGAAGGCAGTGGTGGACGGTACACGAGTGAGAATGCAGGCATGAGTAGCGAGACAGGAGTGGGAAACTCCTGCGCCGATTGACCAAGGGTTCCTGGGTCAAGCTGATCTGCCCAGGGTAAGTCGGGGCCTAAGGCGAGGCCGACAGGCGTAGTCGATGGATAACCGGTTGATATTCCGGTACCCGCGGTGCAGCGCAAGGGCCGAGCCCGGTGATGCTAAGTCCGTGAAGCCTGCCCGTGCCTTCGGGTGCGGGTGGTGTGGAGCCGACGGCCCGATCCGGTAGTAGGTGAGTGATGGGGTGACGCAGGAAGGTAGTCCAGCCCGGGCGGTGGTTGTCCCGGGGTAAGGGTGTAGGACGTCACGTAGGTAAATCCGCGTGGCAGGATGTCTGAGACCTGATGCCGAGCCGGTGTGGCGAAGTGGATGATCCTATGCTGCCGAGAAAAGCCTCTAGCGAGTTGCACGGCGGCCCGTACCCTAAACCGACTCAGGTGGTCTGGTAGAGAATACCGAGGCGTTCGGGTGAACTATGGTTAAGGAACTCGGCAAAATGCCCCCGTAACTTCGGGAGAAGGGGGGCCGCTTCTGGTGATCACCCGTGCGGTGTGAGCTGGGGGTGGCCGCAGAGACCAGCGAGAAGCGACTGTTTACTAAAAACACAGGTCCGTGCGAAGCCGTAAGGCGAGGTATACGGACTGACGCCTGCCCGGTGCTGGAACGTTAAGGGGACCGGTTAGTGGTGCTTCGGTACCGCGACGCTGAGAACTTAAGCGCCAGTAAACGGCGGTGGTAACTATAACCATCCTAAGGTAGCGAAATTCCTTGTCGGGTAAGTTCCGACCTGCACGAATGGCGTAACGACTTCTCGACTGTCTCAACCATAGGCCCGGTGAAATTGCACTACGAGTAAAGATGCTCGTTTCGCGCAGCAGGACGGAAAGACCCCGGGACCTTTACTACAGCTTGATATTGGTGTTCGGTTCGGCTTGTGTAGGATAGGTGGGAGCCGGTGAAGCGCGCACGCCAGTGCGTGTGGAGGCGTTCTTGAAATACCACTCTGGTCGTGCTGGATGTCTAACCCGGGTCCGTGATCCGGATCGGGGACAGTGTCTGGTGGGTAGTTTAACTGGGGCGGTTGCCTCCTAAAGGGTAACGGAGGCGCCCAAAGGTTCCCTCAGCCTGGTTGGTCATCAGGTGGTGAGTGTAAGTGCACAAGGGAGCTTGACTGTGAGACTGACGGGTCGAGCAGGTGCGAAAGCAGGGACTAGTGATCCGGCGGTTACGTGTGGAAGTGCCGTCGCTCAACGGATAAAAGGTACCCCGGGGATAACAGGCTGATCTTCCCCAAGAGTCCATATCGACGGGATGGTTTGGCACCTCGATGTCGGCTCGTCGCATCCTGGGGCTGGAGTCGGTCCCAAGGGTTGGGCTGTTCGCCCATTAAAGCGGTACGCGAGCTGGGTTTAGAACGTCGTGAGACAGTTCGGTCCCTATCCGCTGTGCGCGTAGGAGTCTTGAGAAGGGCTGTCCCTAGTACGAGAGGACCGGGACGGACGAACCTCTGGTGTGCCAGTTGTTCTGCCAAGGGCATGGCTGGTTGGCTACGTTCGGGAGGGATAACCGCTGAAAGCATCTAAGCGGGAAGCCTGCTTCGAGATGAGGACTCCCGCCCCGTGAAGGGGGTAAGGCTCCCGGGAGACGACCGGGTTGATAGGCCAGAGATGGAAGCACGGCAACGTGTGGAGTTGACTGGTACTAATAGGCCGAGGGCTTGTCCAT
>NZ_BAAATJ010000049.1:0-4141 GCF_039533345.1 Streptomyces glaucosporus
ACGTCTCACCGGCACTGACGGTGTAGTTGACACCGTTGACGGCCTTGGCCACCCCGTCCCGGGTCTTGAACTCCACATGGAGGTCACGAACCTCCAGAAGCGGAACACCGCTTCCCTCCCTCCCCGGTCCGGGAGTGTCCACGGTCTCGTGGGCAGTGGCCACGTACGCCTCCCTCAGCGCATCTTGGGATCGAGGGCGTCGCGCACCGCGTCGCCGAGCATGATGAACGCCAGCACCGTGACGCTCAGCGCGGCGGCGGGGTAGAGCAGGATGTGCGGCGCGTTGCGGAACTGCATGCCGCTGGAGGCGTCGGAGATCGCCACGCCCCACGACACCGTCGGCGGCTGGAGTCCGATGCCCAGGAAGCTGAGGGTGGCCTCCAGCGCCACATAGGTGCCCAGCGCGATGGTCGTCACCACGATCACCGGGGCGACGGCGTTCGGCAGGACGTGCCTCACCAGCATCCGGGTGCTGCCGGCGCCGAGCGCCCGTGCGGCCTGGACGAAGTCGTTCTGCCGCACGGTGATCACCGAGCCGCGCGCGATCCGGGCCGCCTGCGGCCAGCCCAGGGCGACGATCACCCAGACCACCGGCCAGATTCCCTCGGCCTTGACCATGGCCAGGAAGACCAGGCCGCCCAGCACCATCGGGATGCCGAAGAAGATGTCGGTGATCCGCGACAGCACCCCGTCCGCCCAGCCTTCGAAGAAACCGGCCAGGCCGCCCAGCACCCCGCCGACGAGGGCGGTTCCGAGCGTGGCGCACACGGCGACCGCGACGGAGGCGCGGGCCCCGTGGACCGTGCGGGTGTAGACGTCGCACCCCTGCGCGTCGAAGCCGAACCAGTGGCCCGGCGCCGGCCCGTCGAGCGCCCTGCCCAGATCGCACGAGAGCGGGTCGCGGCTCGCGATCAGCCCCGGCCACACGGAGACGACCAGCAGGAACAGGATCAGCAGGGCGGAGATCCCGAAGACCGGGTTGCGGCACAGGTCGTGCCAGGCGTCCGACCACAGGCCGCGCGTCCGCCTCCGTCCCCTCGGCCGCGCGTGCGCCCTCCGGCCGGGTCTGCCCACCGCCGGGAGGTCCTCCACGGGTCCGATCCCGATGCCGTCCGGGGCCGGTGCGACGCTCGCGCCGCCGAGGGCGGGCGGTTCCTCGGAGGGGCTTCGGAGGGGTGACTCAGGCATACCGGATCCTCGGGTCGAGCACGGCGTAGAGGAGGTCCACCAGCAGGTTGGCGGTGAGGAAGACCAGGACGAGGATCGTGACGAAGCCGACGACCGTCGGGGAGTTCTGCCGCAGGACGCCCTGGTAGAGCTGGTATCCGACGCCCTGGATGTTGAAGATCCGCTCGGTGACCAGGGCCCCGGCCATCAGGCTCCCGATGTCGGTGCCGAGAAAGGTGACCACCGGGATCAGCGAGTTGCGCAGCAGGTGGTGGGTGACCACCCGGCGCCGCGGGAGCCCCTTGGAGACGGCGGTGCGCACGTAGTCGGCCCGCGCGTTCTCCGCCACCGAGGTGCGGGTGAGCCGGGCGATGTAGGCCAGGGAGACCAGGGCGAGGACGAGGCCGGGCAGCAGCAGTTCGCCCAGCGGCGCCTCCGCGCTGACCGCCGGGTTGACCAGCGGCCACTTCACGCCCAGCAGGAACTGGAGCGTGGCGCCGGTGACGAAGGTCGGGACGGAGATCACCAGCAGGGTCAGCAGCAGCACCGAGGTGTCCACGCCGCGGCCCCGGCGCAGCCCGGAGACCACTCCGAGCAGGATGCCGGCCACCATCTCGATGACGAGCGCGACCAGCATCAGCCGCACGGTGACCGGGAACGCGGTGGCCATCAGCTCGGTGACGGGCCGGCCGTTGAAGGCGGTGCCGAAGTCGCCGGTGAAGATCTTTCCCAGGTAGAGCAGGTACTGCTGCCACAGCGGCTTGTCGAGGTCGAACTCCTCGCGCAGCAGGGCGGCGGTGGCCGGGTCGGGCGCCCGGTCGCCGAAGAGTCCGGCGACCGGGTCCCCCAGCGCGTACACCATCACGAAGATCAGGAAGGTCGTCCCGATGAACACCGGGACCATCTGGAACAGCCGGCGGATGACGTAGCGTCCCACTGGCGGGCCTCCTCGTCGGACGCGTCGGGCGGTGGGGACGTCAGGCGACCTCGATGTCGGTGAAGACCGGGACCGAGAAGGCGTTGAGTCTGACGCCCTTCACGCGGTCGGAGTAGCCCGCGGTCCCGTTCTGGTACCACAGGGGGATGGCCGGGAGGTCCTGGAGCACGATCTTCTGCGCCTCGCGGAAGATCCCGACCGCCTCCGGTCCGTCGGCCGCGTTGGCCCGGTCGACCAGCTCGTCGAACTCCTCGCTGCTGTACCCGGAGTCGTTGGAGGAGGCGTCCGTGTAGTAGAGCGGCTGGAGGAAGTTCTGGATCAGCGGGTAGTCCATCTGCCAGCCGGCCCGGAACATGCCCTTCATCTCCTTGGCGGCGATGTCCCTGCGGTAGTCCGCGAAGGTGCCCACCGGCCTGACCCGGCAGGCGTCGTTGTCGTCCAGGACGTTGTTGACGCTGTTGCAGACGGCGTCCAGCCACTGCCGGTGCGACCCGGTGTCCACGTTCGAGGTGAGGGTGATGCTCCCGCCGGGCAGGCCGCCGCCCTCCTCGATGAGCCGTCTGGCCCTCTCGGGGGCGTAGGCGCACGTCCGGCCGCACAGTCCCTCGGCGTAGCCGCCGTCCGGGCCGAGCACGGGCGAGGTGAGGTCGGTGGCCGGGATGCGCGTGCCGTGGTAGATCCGCTCGGTGATCCTTTGGCGGTCGATCGCCATGGAGATGCCCTGGCGGACCTTGCGCGCCCTCTCGCCCTGCCACTCCTCGCGGTAGAGGGGGAAGCTGAGGGTCTGGAGGATGCCCGCGGGCTGGTTGACGTAGCGGCCGTTCAGGTCCCGTTCGGCGTTCTTCAGCTGGGACGCGGGGATGTCGTCGGCGACGTCGAGGTTGCCCGCCTGGAGGTCGGTGTAGGCGGTGTTGCTGTCGGTGTAGACCTTCAGCTCGACGCCCTCGTTCCGGGCCTTGTCCTCGCCGCTGTAGTTCTCGTTCCGGGAGAGCGTCATGCTCTGTCCCCTGGCGTACGAGTCGATCTTGTAGGGGCCGTTGCCGACGGGTTTCCTCAGCCATGCCTCGCGGTCCTCGAAGAACGCCTTCGGCAGCGGCGCGTAGGCGTTGTACCCGAGGGTCTGCGGCCACTGGGAGAACTTCTGGTTGAGCCTCACCGTGAAGGTGCGGTCGTCCTTCACCTTCAGCCCGGACATGGTCCTGGCCGTCGGCTCGGCGCCCTCCTCCTCGGGGTGGACGTCGTCGTAGCCCTCGATGTACTGGAAGAAGTACGAGTTGACCTGGTTGTTGGTGACCAGGGCGCCGTAGTTCCAGGCGTCCACGAAGGACTCGGCCGTGACCGGTGTGCCGTCGCTGAACTCCCAGCCCTTCCGGAGGGTGACGGTGAAGTTCCGCTGGTCCTCGGTCTCGATCGACTCGGCCACGGCGTCGACGGCCTTGCCGGTCCTCGGGTCGTAGCGCTTGAGGCCCCGGAAGATCATGTCGAGGACCTTGCCGCCCTGCACCTCGTTGGTGTTGGCGGGTTCCAGGGGGTGCTGCGGGTCACCCCACGAGGCCCGTACCACTTCGGATCCGCCGCTGCCCGTCGCTCCGCTGCTGCAGGCCGCGGTCACCACGGCGAGGGTGACCACCACCGCGACGGCCCCGGTGACGCGCGTGGCTGTGCGCATGGAGTGCCTCCCTGGGTCCTGACCGTTCTTCCGACAAGACCCATATCACCCCATGAGCGAACATTCTCCGCCGATGCCCCGCCGTGGGCCCGGACCGCCCGTGAGAAACCCCCGGATGCCGGACGCCGGACGGGCGGGTGGGGCGCCCGTCCGCGATCCCGGCCCGGAACGCGCGGGGGCGCCCGGACCTGACGGTCCGGGCGCCCCTGTGCGCGACCCGTGTCTCGCGTACGGGCCGGGCGGCGCGGTCAGGCCGCGTGCACCACGTCCTTCTCCTCGGCGAAGTGGCAGGCGGAAGGATGCGCGGCCGGGGTGTCCTGCCCGGCGAACCGCTCCGGCACCGCCAGCAGCGGCACCTCCTGCGCACA
>NZ_BAAATJ010000050.1:0-2947 GCF_039533345.1 Streptomyces glaucosporus
GCCGGCGGGTCTTGAGCGCACGGCGGCGCTCCCGCAGGCGGGCGGAGAGGAAGCGCAGGGCAGAGCTGGACACGTCGACGCCGGACGGGTAGACAAGGATGCGAAGCCTCTGGTGGAGATGGTTCTTCTTGGTCGAAAATCTATCTACCAGGGGCTTCACCTGTCCGTCAGCCCAACTGACCAGTTCGAGCGCCAGGTTGGAAAACGCTCAGTGTGTCTACGGCCCGGAATTGAGTCAAGATCCAATATCCGCTGGAGACTACGGAAGAGCGCTGAGGCCGGCCAACCAGGGCGAGAAGCTGATAGTGAAAGACGAATCCTGCAAGGGGACGCTGTGGTGACTGAATTCCCTCGGAGGAAAATCGAGTTTGACGGGAGGCGCTTCGGCGCTGCTCTGGCTGCGTTCGGAGAGCTGAAGTGGATCAGGGCGCCTGTGGCCTTCAATGCAGTTTTCGAACGCTGGCAGGCTCCAATCCTTGGATGGCGCTACGAAAACCCGGAAAGCAAGATGAAGAAATTCTTCCGGGGGATCGTCGAGGATTGCCCAGAATCTGTAGATTGGTGCTTTGAGGCATCTTTCAGAAATTGGTTCATTGTCCCCTGTCGATTGATCGAAGTAATGGATCGAGAGGGTGGCAATTTTGCGGATTCCGCAGTTTCCGTGGCGCAAGAAGACCAAGACTTCTGCATTCAGGCGAACACGGACATGGAGTTGATTCTTCGGGGACTTGAAAAAGCGGCAAGGGAGAAAGGAGGGCGACTTTTCACCGGATAGATGCATAGATTGTCGATCAATCTACAAATAAACCCGTGAAGCGTGCTGCTCGACTTTCTCGGAAAAGGCGAGGCGAGACACTTGAAGCTCAATCATTCCATCCACCTGATGGGACCTTCCCGGAAGCATGAGAAAACCTTTCCGGAAAGCATTGAATGACTTTATTGATCCGAAACGTTGGGAGTTCTGGGTCGCTGATGGGGTGTCAACGATCTGATGGGGGACGCGCGGCATCTGTCGCCGTCGGTGCAGGAGGCTCTGCGGCTGCGGGCGGTGGCCGCGCTGGTGGCGGGCATCACCGTGAGGACGTCGCGGCGATCTTCGGGGTGTCGCGGAAGGCCGTGGACGGCTGGTGGGCGAAGTGGCAGGCCGACGGCCGGGAGGCGCTGGTGATGCGGCCGCGCGGCAAGCCGGTCGGAGTGCACCAGGCGCTGGGCGAGGCCGAGCAGACGGCCGTCCGGCACAGGCGATTCTCGAGCACCGGCCCTGTGACGTGGCTCTGGGCGAGCAGCCGTGGACGCGGCGGCTGGTGGGTGAGCTGATCGCCAGGCTGTACCGGTGCGGCTGACCGAACCCGGGGTGGGCACGTACCTCAAGCGTTGGGGGCTGTCGTTCCAGCGGCCGGACCAGCGGGCCGTCGAGCAGGACCCGCAGGCGGTGCGGCGCCGGCGCGAGGAGACATGGCCCAAGATCCGCGCGAAGGCGAGGGCCGACGACGGGGAGATTCTCTTCGCCGACCAGGTCGGTGTCCGTTCCGACCAGGTCGGCGGCCGAGCCTGCGGCGAGAAGGGTCGCACCCCGGTCGTGCGGCGGACGGGGAACCAGTTCTCGGTGAACGCGATGTCGGCGATCAGCATCAGGGGCCGGATGCACCTCATGGTCTTCACCGAGGCGTTCACCGCCGAGGCGATGGTCCGCTTTCTGGACCGGCTCATCGGCCACTTCGACCGCCAGGTCCACCTGATCGTGGACGGCCGCTCCGCCCACCCTCTCGGAAGGTCCGCACCTGGCTTGCCGACCACCCGAACCGCGTCGAGCCGCACTTCCTGCCGTCGTACTCACCGGAGCTGAACCCCGACGAACTGGTCAACGCCGACCTCAAACGGAGCCTGCCGATGCACGGCCGGGCCCGGGACCGGGTCCAACTCGCCGCCGAGACCTGTCGGTTCTTCCACCGACGCCGGCGTCAGCCACACATCGTCCGCGGCTGCTTCGGCGGCCCGCATGTCCGCTACCCCCTGGAATGGAACCCTTTGAGTTTCTGGCCAATATCAGGAACGCTTGACGGTCAGCGGCTCGCCGAGCAACTGCGCCGCGAGTCAGCGGAGTCAATTTTCACACCGGATGGCGGTCCAACCCCTCAGGCAATAAGGGAATCGCGGATGATCATCCCAGGAGAGCAACTCGACGATCCTGAGGTGATCAGAGTCCTGACGGCCGACGAGAGTAACATCGCTGACTGGGGAAAGTACAGCACTAGGGTCCACCAGAGCCCGTACGGAGACTTCCAAGTCCACTACTGCTACAACTCGAAAAAAGGCGAGGTGTCATACGATATCGACTACAAGGCAGTCATGAACAGAAGGTGGTGATCGGATGCTTGTCAGAGTGGCGAAGGAACCGAGGCCTGGAGTCCAGGCCGTGGACGTTCCCCTCCGCAGCGATGTGGATCATGTGGTGCTTGAAATCTATGCAAAATCCGATGGGCCCACATACTTTCGAATCGACCCCGGCCAGGGCGCTGCGCCCGCTCTATTCGATTCACGCTACTTCGATATCACATCCGCCGAGATGCCGCGCTGCTGGAGCCTGAGAGCAACCAATCATGGATCATTGTTCATCGGACCTTCAGCTTGGGGGTCAGCAGGCTTCTGGGAGGATTATTTTGACGGAAAAAGTCAGGCACGGACCGAATATGAAAGATGGAAGGCAGTTATTATAGAAGATTCTACAGGAACTGAGCCTTTTCCGTCCTCACTCTGAGCTGGCCAGATGCAGGGCGAGGACGGCCTGAACGAGACCGGTGATCCGGGTGGTCGAGCAGCGGAGCCTGCGGAGGAGCCGCCAGGACGTGACAGGGGCTGTTGCATGATCGCTATCTGTCCGGAAGGCCGGGCTGGCCCGGAGTCGGGGTGGGACGTCCCGGTTCGGGCAGGGGGCGAACGCAGTGCA
>NZ_BAAATJ010000051.1:0-1382 GCF_039533345.1 Streptomyces glaucosporus
CCGCAAGGCCCGGTGCAGCACCAACCGCATCGGGCGCACGGTCGCTGCCATTCACGCCATCGAGATCGCCTGGCACTCAGGGTGAGAAGCGTTCACTAGCTCCAGGAAAAACCAGTTCCAAACTATCATCGACGATGGGTTTCTATTTTGATGGGAAATAAAGATCCAAAGAACAGCAACCCCCGACCCCAAGAAATCCTTTCCAACTGGCACTCCTATAGCGATCAATGGATCTCAGAGGGGCAGAAAGCTATTGCGCCTGTCCCTGCTGGGAACCGTGTCGACGATTCCCTTGCCCGCCGACTTTCCAGAGGATGTCGGGCGGTTGGCGCCACCAGCATACTGATTGCGGAAGGAGAGGTTTTCTCGTCCACTTGTTCCTGGACCCGAATGGCACTGGGCGCAGCCGGTTCCAAGCTACTGGGACTCATGCCTCCTGTCCTGCTGACTGATGCGGACCTACACGGCGCAGTATTGTTCCCCATGCCTGGGTACGCGCTCGTAGCAGGCACCCCGCTCTTCCTGCGGAGGGCCGTACCAGAAGGAGTGGACGAGAGTCGGGCCCGCTTCGCCCGTTACGCACGTGCTGTGGAAAGAAGGTGGCCCGGCTTGCAGGCTGTGGCGCAGTCACTGCCTCCTCGCCACATCGCCTGGGCGCACGCTTGGGACGTTCCACCGGGAACTGGCGTTGCCCAGCAGGTGGATCTCATGCGGTCCTTTGTTGTCGGCAACTGCACCGGAGAGGATTTTGCACGCGGCTGGCTGAGGGCACGCCTCCTCTCTCTGGCCAACGACGAGAGGATTCGTGATCCGCTGGCCGCCGCTCTCGACCGCGTCTTCTTTCTGCTGGAAGATTATTCCATCGATCCGGACTTGAGAGAACCGGAGGATCTACCGGAAGACGACTTGAGGCAGGCCGTCCAGGAAGTAATGGAGGATTCCCAAGGATTTAGATCGCCACCAGAGGGTGGGAGTACCTGCTGAGGTTTCCCAGTTCGTTGGCCGAACCTCTTTCATCCCGTCCCGGGACAGTGAAGTGGCCTGGTCGGCGAGGGCGGTGACCGGGCCGACCCCCCGGCCTTGCGCCTGACTACCCCCAGACCAGCCGTCTCGACAAACTGCGTAATATCGTGTTGAACGAAGATGGCAAACCCTTGGGCTACGAGGACAGTGAGCGTTTTCCAACCTGGCGCTCGGACTGGTCAGTTGGGCTGACGGACAGGTGAAGCCCCTGGTAGATGGGTTTTCGACCAAGAAGAACCATCTCCACCAGAGGCTTCGCATGCTTGTCTACCCGTCCGGCGTCGACGTGTCCAGCTCTGCCCTGCGCTTCCTCTCCGCCCGCCTGCGGGAGCGCCGCCGTGCGCTCAAGACCCGCCGGC
>NZ_BAAATJ010000052.1:0-1375 GCF_039533345.1 Streptomyces glaucosporus
CAGGGTCCCTTGCATGATCGCGTTCTGTCCGGGTTCATCCGGTGAGGCCGAGGGCGGTCAGGGGTCTGCGGCAGTCGCGGGCGGTGTGGCGTAGGGCGGCGGCGATGTTGGTGTGGCCGCCCTGACGGTGGACGCCGATGGCAAGGTTGCGCAGGCTGGCCATGATGCGCGGGAGACGGCCGACATGGATCGTGGAGTCGTCCTCGCGGAACGTGCGGTCGCGGACGTGGTGCAGAAGATTTTCGATCCTCCAATGTCCTTTGATCCAGGCGGCGAGCTGGGCGCCGGTCGCCACGCCGGGCGGGAGGCTGGTGATCAGGTAGACCCGTTCGATGGTGAGCTTGCCGGTGGTGAAGTCCTTTCTCCAGCGAACGACTTGGAGGGCCTGGCAGGCGTCGGGGTAGTCGAGGTGGGCGAAGGCGGCGGTCTTCAGACGCCGGATCTCCGTGCGGTGGTGGGCGCGGGTGCGCTCGTGGTGGTCGAGGGTGATCTCCCGCCAGGGCAGGTGGCGGACGCGGTCGAACAGGCCGGGGTGGTTGGCCTTGACCTGGGCGATGTAGTGGGCGCCGCGTTCACGGAGGTAGGCGCCGTGGGCGTGCTGGGTGTGCAGGGCGTCGGCGGTGATGACCGTGCCGGTCAGGTCGATGGTGTCCAGCAGGGGCTTGAAGGCGGGTATCTCGTTGCTCTTGTCGGCGACCTGCCGCTGGGCGAGGACGTGGCCGGCGTGGTCCATCGCGGCGAGCAGTGTGACGTGCGGGGTCGTGGCGGTGCGCGAACCGCGCAGGGCTTTGCCGTCGACGGCGATCGCCCGCAGTCCAGCGGGCGCGGGAGTGGCGCGGGCGGTGAGGAAGGCTCCGATCGCCCTGTCCAGGGCGTCGCCGTCGAGCTGGACGAGGAGGCGGCGCACGGTGTGGGGGTGCGGAACGGACACCGTGCCGGTCAGCGGGTCGACGGGGAAGCCGAGGGCCCGGCAGGCCCAGGATGGAGCGTCTGTGATCCATTCGGTGATCGCGGTGAGTGAGCGGGCGCCGGCCAGGACGCTCGCAGCGGCGGCGGCCACCAGCGCGGTCAGCCGATAGCGACGGCCGCGGACGCCGCGTGGGTCGGGGACCAGGTCCAGGAAGCCGGACAGGCGGACCGCGTCCGTCAGCGGGACCGGCGCGGAAGTCTGGGCCAGTTGGCCCAGCGCGGTGAGCATGGGGGAAGATGCAGGAGCAGGCACGGACTCGCCAAGTGTTCATGGGACTTCGACACTCACATGATCACCGAGACCGTGCCTGCACTGCGTTCGCCCCCTGCCCGAACCGGGACGTCCCACCCCGACTCCGGGCCAGCCCGGCCTTCCGGACAGATAGCGATCATGCAACAGCCCCTG
>NZ_BAAATJ010000053.1:0-1216 GCF_039533345.1 Streptomyces glaucosporus
GGGCCGGTGCCGTGTGGCTCCGCGGCGCTCACCGGATCTCCAGACCGTCCAGGTAGCCGGTGATGTTGCGGCGGGTCTCGGCGACATGGTCGCCGCCGAACTTCTCCGCCACCGCGTCCGCCAGCACCAGCGCCACCATCGCCTCGGCCACGATCCCGGCCGCCGGCACCGCGCACACATCCGACCGCTGGTGATGCGCCCGCGCCTCCTCACCGGTGGCCACGTCCACCGTGGCCAGCGCCCGCGGCACGGTGGCGATCGGCTTCATCGCCGCCCGCACCCGCAGCAGCTCCCCGGTGGACAACCCGCCCTCGGTGCCCCCGGACCGGCCCGTGACCCGCCGGATCCCGCCCTCACCGGGCACGATCTCGTCATGCGCCCGCGACCCGGGCACCCGGGCCAGCGCGAAGCCGTCGCCGACCTCCACCCCCTTGATGGCCTGGACGCCCATCAGCGCCGCGGCCAGCCGGGCGTCCAGCCGCCGGTCCCAGTGCACGTGGGAGCCCAGCCCCACCGGCACCCCGTAGGCCAGCACCTCGACCACACCGCCCAGGGTGTCGCCGTCCTTGTGCGCCCGGTCGATCACCTCCACCATCGCCTTCGAGGCGTCCGCGTCCAGGCAGCGCACCGGATCGGCGTCCAGCCGCGCCACGTCTCCGGGCCGCGGCAGCACCCCGGCCGGCGCCCCCACCCCGCCCAGCTCCACCACATGGCTGACGATCTCGATGCCGGCCGTCTCCTTCAGATACGACCGCGCCACCGCGCCCAGCGCCACCCGGGCCGCGGTCTCCCGCGCCGAGGCCCGCTCCAGGATCGGCCGGGCGTCGCCCACCCCGTACTTCTGCATCCCCGCCAGGTCCGCGTGACCGGGCCGGGGGCGGGTCAGCGGCGCGTTCCGGGCCAGCGCGGCCAGCTCGGCCTCGTCCACCGGATCGGCCGCCATCACCCTCTCCCACTTGGGCCACTCGGTGTTCCCCACCATGATCGCCACCGGAGAGCCCAGCGTCAGCCCGTGCCGGACCCCGCCGAGGAAGGTCACCTCGTCCCGCTCGAACTTCATCCGCGCCCCGCGCCCGTAGCCCAGCCGCCGCCGGGCCAGGGCGTCCGCCACCATCTCGGTGGTGATCGGCACCCCGTAGGGCAGCCCCTCCAGCGTCGCCACCAGTGCGGGACCGTGCGACTCCCCCGCGGTCAGCCAGCGCAACCTGCTCAACGG
>NZ_BAAATJ010000054.1:0-1181 GCF_039533345.1 Streptomyces glaucosporus
GGTCAGCGTTCGAGGATCAGGGCGAGGCCCTGTCCGACGCCGACGCACAGGGCGGCGATGCCGGTGCCGGAGCCGGCGGCGGCGAGCTGGTGGGCGACCGCGCCGGCCAGCCGGGCGCCGGAGGCCCCCAGCGGATGCCCGATGGCGATCGCCCCGCCCCGCGGATTGACCAGCTCCGGATCCAGCTCCGGCCACTCCGCCAGACAGCCCAGCACCTGCGCGGCGAACGCCTCGTTCAGCTCCACCGTGGTCAGATCCGCGAAGCTCCGGCCCGCCCGGGCCAGCGCCCGGCGCACCGCCTCCACCGGGCCCAGCCCGAAGTACTGCGGCTCGATCCCGGTGACCGCGCTCGCCCCGATCCGGGCCAGCGGCTCCCGCCCGCAGGCCCGCAGCCCGGCCTCGTCGGTGAGCAGCAGCGCGGCCGCCCCGTCGCTCAGCGGCGAGGCGTTGCCCGCGGTGACCGTGCCGCCCACCGCGCGGAAGGACGGCGCCAGCCCGGCCAGCGCCTCCAGCGAGGTGGCCTCCCGGATGGCCTCGTCCCGGGCCAGGTCCACCCCCGGCACCGCCACCACCTCACCGGCGTAGAGGCCCTCCGCCCACGCCCGGGCGGCCCTGGCATGGGAGGCCAGCGCGTAGGCGTCCTGCCGCTCGCGGCCGATGCGGTGCTTGTCGGCGATCAGCTCCGCGCCCTCCCCCAGCGCGACCGTCCACTCCGGCGCCATCCTGGGGTTGACCATCCGCCAGCCCAGCGTGGTGGAGTACAGCTCGGCATGGCCGGCGGGAAAGGGCCTGTCGCTCTTGGGCAGCACGTACGGCGCCCGGGACATCGACTCCACCCCGCCGGCGACGGCGACGGAGGCGTCGCCCAGCGCGATGGCCCGGGCCGCCTGGATCACCGCCTCCAGGCCGGAGGCGCACAGCCGGTTGACCGTCACCCCGGGCACGCTCACCGGCAGCCCGGCCAGCAGCCCGGCCATCCGGCCCACGTTCCGGTTCTCCTCCCCGGCCCCGTTGGCGTTGCCGAGGAACACCTCATCGATCCGGCCCGGATCCAGGCCGGGGGTCCGGTCGAGAAGCGCCCGGATCGTGTACGCCGCCAGATCGTCCGGGCGGACCCGGGACAGAGCACCGCCGTACCGGCCGACCGGGGTACGCACCGCATCAACCACATACACATCACG
>NZ_BAAATJ010000055.1:0-1137 GCF_039533345.1 Streptomyces glaucosporus
TGCATCAGCTCGGCCCTGTACTCCTTGACCAGCTCCTCCCGCGCCGCGTCGGGATCGTCGGCCGCGGCGATCTGCCGGCGGAAGATCACGTTGGCGGCGCCCTCGGCGCCCATCACCGCGATCTCGTTGGTCGGCCACGCGTAGGTGACGTCCGCGCCGATGGACTGCGAGTCCATCACGATGTACGCCCCGCCATAGGCCTTGCGCAGCACCACCGACACCCGCGGCACGGTGGCGTTGCAGTACGCGTACAGCAGCTTCGCGCCGTGCCGGATGATCCCGCCGTGCTCCTGGTCCACCCCGGGCAGGAACCCGGGCACGTCGATCAGGGTCACCAGCGGGATGTTGAACGCGTCGCACATCTGCACGAACCGGGCGGCCTTCTCCGAGGCGTGGATGTCCAGCACCCCGGCCAGCACGCTGGGCTGGTTGGCGACGATGCCCACCACCCGGCCGTCGATCCGCGCCAGCGCGCACACCACGTTGCGCGCCCATGCCTCGTGCACCTCGACGTACTCGCCGTCGTCGACGATCTCCTCGATCACCGCCCGCATGTCGTAGGGGCGGTTGCCGTCGGCCGGCACCAGGTCCACCAGCGCCTCGCACCGCCGGTCCACCGGGTCGGCGCTCTCCACCACCGGCGGGTTCTCCCGGTTGTTGGCCGGCAGCATCGACAGCAGGTAGCGCACCTCCTCCAGGCAGCTGGCCTCGTCGTCGTAGGCGAAGTGCGCCACCCCGGAGGTGGTGGCGTGGACGTCGGCGCCGCCCAGCCCGTTCTGGGTGATCTGCTCGCCGGTCACCGCCTGCACCACGTCCGGGCCGGTGATGAACATCTGCGAGGTCTCCCGGACCATGAACACGAAGTCCGTCAGCGCCGGCGAGTACGCCGCCCCGCCCGCGCACGGCCCCAGCATCACCGAGATCTGCGGGATCACCCCGGACGCCCGGGTGTTGCGCTGGAAGATGCCGCCGTAGCCGGCCAGCGCCACCACACCCTCCTGGATGCGGGCGCCGGCCCCGTCGTTGAGGGACACCAGCGGCGCGCCGGCCGCCAGGGCCATGTCCATGATCTTGTGGATCTTCTGCGCGTGGGCCTCGCCCAGCGCCCCGCCGAAGATCCGGAAGTCGTGGGCGTAG
>NZ_BAAATJ010000056.1:0-1004 GCF_039533345.1 Streptomyces glaucosporus
TCTCCTCGGCGAAGTGGCAGGCGGAAGGATGCGCGGCCGGGGTGTCCTGCCCGGCGAACCGCTCCGGCACCGCCAGCAGCGGCACCTCCTGCGCACACCGCTCCTGCGCCTTCCAGCACCGGGTCCGGAACCGGCACCCCGACGGCGGATTCGCCGGCGACGGCACATCCCCGGACAGAATGATCCGCTCCCGCCGCTCCCGCGCCTCCGGATCCGGCACCGGAACCGCCGACAGCAACGCCTGGGTGTACGGATGCGTCGGATGATCATAGATCTCCGCATCCGTCCCGATCTCCGCGATCTTCCCCAGATACATCACCCCGACCCGATCCGAGATGTGCCGCACGATCGACAGATCATGCGCGATGAACACATACGACAGATCGAACTCGTCCTGCAGCCGCTCCATCAGATTCACCACCTGCGCCTGCACCGACACATCCAGCGCCGACACCGGCTCATCACAGATGATCACCTCCGGATTCAGCGCCAGCCCCCGGGCGATCCCGATCCGCTGCCGCTGCCCACCGGAGAACTGATGCGGATACCGGTTGATGTACTCCGGATTCAGCCCCACCACATCCAGCAGCTCCCGCACCCGCCGCCGCCGGTCGCCCTTCGGCGCCACCTCCGGATGAATCTCGAACGGCTCGGCGATGATGTCCCCGACCGTCATCCGCGGATTCAGCGACGTATACGGATCCTGGAACACCATCTGAATGTTCCGCCGCACCGCCTTCAACGCCCGCCCGGACAGCTTGGTGATGTCCTGGCCCTTGTAGAAGATCTCCCCCGAGGTCGCGGTCTCCAGCATCATCAACAGCTTCGCCACCGTCGACTTGCCGCACCCCGACTCGCCCACGATCCCCAGCGTCTCACCCTGGTACAGATCGAAGGAGACCCCGTCCACCGCCTTGACCGCACCGACCTGCTTCTTGAACAGGATCCCCTGCGTCAGCGGAAAATGCTTCACCAGATTCCGCACCTGCAGAATCGGCTCACCG
>NZ_BAAATJ010000057.1:0-910 GCF_039533345.1 Streptomyces glaucosporus
GGTACAGGGGCGGGATGTCGGTGCGGCACACCTCCCGCGCCATCGGACACCGCGGATTGAACGCACACCCCGACGGAATACGCGTCAGATTCGGCGGCAGACCCTTGATCGCATACAGCTCCTGCCCCTTCTGATCCAACCGCGGAATCGAATCCAGCAACCCCCGCGTATACGGATGCGCCGGCCGCCGGTACAACTCGTGCACCGGAGCGGTCTCCACGATCCGCCCCGCATACATCACCGCGATCTTGTCCGCCACATCGGCCACCACCCCCAGATCATGCGTGATCAGGATCAGCCCCATGTGGTACTCACGCTGCAGCTCCGCCAGCAGGTCCATCACCTGCGCCTGCACCGTCACATCCAACGCCGTCGTCGGCTCGTCCGCGATGATCAGCTCCGGCTCCAGCGCCAGCGCCATCGCAATCATGATCCGCTGCCGCATACCCCCCGAGAACTGATGCGGATAATCATTCACCCGCGCCTTCGCCGCCGGAATCCGCACCCGGTCCATCAGCTCCACCGCCCGGGCCTTGGCGTCCTTCTTCGACAGCCCCTGATGAACCCGGAACATCTCCCCCAGCTGATAACCCACACTCAGCACCGGATTCAGCGACGACAACGCGTCCTGGAAGATCATCGCGATCTTCCGGCCCCGGATCCTGCGCCGCTCCTCGGCCGACATCCGCAGCATGTCCCGGCCGTGGAAGAGGATCTCCCCCTTCGGAATCCGCCCCGGCGGCATGTCCAGAATCCCCATGATCGCCTGCGCGGTCACGGACTTCCCCGACCCCGACTCCCCCAGCACCGCCAACGTCTCACCGGCACTGACGGTGTAGTTGACACCGTTGACGGCCTTGGCCACCCCGTCCCGGGTCTTGAACTCCACATGGAGGTCACGAACCTCCAG
>NZ_BAAATJ010000058.1:0-905 GCF_039533345.1 Streptomyces glaucosporus
AGTGAACGCTTCTCACCCTGAGTGCCAGGCGATCTCGATGGCGTGAATGGCAGCGACCGTGCGCCCGATGCGGTTGGTGCTGCACCGGGCCTTGCGGAGGATCCGCCATTGCTTGAGGCGGGCGAAGGCGCGTTCGCCCGGTGCTCGCAGCCGGGCGTGTTCCCGGTTGTACTGCTGATAGTGCTCGGGAAGTTCGTGGTGGCGGTAGTAGGGAGTGCGGACAGTGGCGTCGGCGCCTTGGTAGGCGCGGTCGGCCAGGACGAGGAGCTGACGGGACAGACAGGCTTGGATCACACTGTGTGCGCGGGCTGCGGTCAGGTCGTGCGTGCGGCCGGGCAACGCCCGCGAGAACCACAGAGGTGTTCCATCTGGGGCGGCCATGACCTGCACGTTCATGCCGTGACGGCGGTGCTTCATGGAGTAGTACGGCTCGTCCGCCGCGATGCGGTCGGTGGCGATCAGAGTGCCGTCGAGGATGACGAACTCCTCCGGCGGCAGCTCGCGCAGGGCCTCGTGCAGGCTCGGGGCGCGCTCGGCAAGGATGTCGACCGTTTCGCTCACGTACCGGCCGGCGGTGGCGGTGGAGACGCCGAACCCCGCTGCGACCTGGGCCAGGGTCTCGTTCTTGCGCAGGTGCACCAGGACCAGCAGGGCCTGCCGGAAGCAGCCCAGTCTGCGCCGGCGGGAGTTCAGCTCACACCTTCGGGCGTAGATGAGCCAGGAAACGTGCTCAACGACCTCGTGCGGGACGTCGAGCATGGCACGATACGGGACCACCAGGGCTCCTGTGTCGAGACGTTGGCGAGTGAGATCACCAGCCGAAACGACCAGGGGCCCTGCCGCGTTACGGCCCCCGACCACCAGACGCCCTCCTCACCCGCGAACCACAGGATGAGAAGCGTTCA
>NZ_BAAATJ010000059.1:0-827 GCF_039533345.1 Streptomyces glaucosporus
CTTGTCTACCCGTCCGGCGTCGACGTGTCCAGCTCTGCCCTGCGCTTCCTCTCCGCCCGCCTGCGGGAGCGCCGCCGTGCGCTCAAGACCCGCCGGCGGCGCCTGAGCGCGGGCCGGCAGGCCCTGCTCACCCTCGCCCACCTCCGCAACGGCCACACCTACGCCCAGCTCGGAGCCGGGGTCGGCATCGGAACGACCACCGCCTACCGCTACATCACCGAGGCCGTCGCGCTCCTGGCCGCCCTCGCGCCCACCCTCGCCGAAGCCGCACGGGCCGCGTCGCTGAAAGCGTTCGTCATCCTGGACGGCACCCTGCTGCCGATCGACTGGGGGCACCTCCCGGCCGAAGGCGGGGGGAGATCGCCGCCGACCGGCCCTACTACTCGGGGAAGCACAAACGGCACGGGATGAACGTGCAGGTCCTCACCGATCCCTTCGGCCGGCTGCTGTGGGCCTCGCCAGCCCTGCCCGGGGCCGTCCACGACGTCCGCGCGGCCCGCACCCACTGGGGGTCGCCCCCTCCGGGGACATCGTCGACGCCTTGGCCGGCGCTGGCGCGCGCTGCTGGGCGGACAAGGGATACCGCGGTGCCGGAGGAACGGTCCGTGTCCCCTACTGGGGCCGGTGGGAGACCCTCTCTACAGGCCAGCAGGCCCACAACCGGTCCCACGCGAAGATCCGGGCCCTCGTCGAACAGGCCGTCGCCGGCCTCAAGTCCTGGCGGCTCCTGCACAAGCTCCGGTGCGCGACCACCCGGATCACCGGCCTCGTCCAGGCCGTCCTCACTCTGCATCTGGCCAGCTCAGACCGATGATGGAAAAGCCTCA
>NZ_BAAATJ010000060.1:0-792 GCF_039533345.1 Streptomyces glaucosporus
CTGACCGGCGGCAAGGAGGCCAACAAGGGCGTCAACCCCGACGAGGTCGTCGCCATCGGCGCCTCCCTGCAGGCCGGTGTCCTCAAGGGCGAGGTCAAGGACGTCCTGCTGCTGGACGTCACCCCGCTGTCCCTGGGCATCGAGACCAAGGGCGGCATCATGACCAAGCTGATCGAGCGGAACACCACCATTCCGACCAAGCGGTCGGAGATCTTCACCACCGCCGAGGACAACCAGCCCAGCGTGCAGATCCAGGTGTACCAGGGCGAGCGGGAGATCGCCGCGTACAACAAGAAGCTGGGGATGTTCGAGCTGACCGGGCTGCCGCCGGCGCCGCGCGGGGTGCCGCAGATCGAGGTCACCTTCGACATCGACGCCAACGGCATCATGCACGTGTCGGCCAAGGATCTGGGCACCGGCAAGGAGCAGCGGATGACCGTCACCGGTGGGTCGGCGCTGCCCAAGGAGGACATCGAGCGGATGATGCGGGAGGCGGAGCAGTACGCGGAGGAGGACCACCGCCGCCGGGAGGCCGCCGAGACCCGCAACCAGGCCGAGCAGCTGGTGTACACCACCGAGAAGTTCCTCAAGGACAACGAGGACAAGGTGCCCGGTGAGGTGAGGGGCGAGGTGGAGGCCGCGCTGGCCGAGCTGAAGGAGAAGCTCAAGGGCGAGGACACCGCGGCGATCCGGGAGGCGTCGGAGAAGGTGGCCACCACCAGTCAGAAGCTGGGGCAGGCGCTGTACGCCGATGCGCAGGGCCAGCAGGCCGCGGGCGGCGCCTCCGCCGGC
>NZ_BAAATJ010000061.1:0-618 GCF_039533345.1 Streptomyces glaucosporus
CTGACGGTCTCCGGTGACCCCGACACCGTCTACGGCGCCTCGCGCGCCATCGTCGCCCAGCTGTGCACCCTGCACTCGCCCGAGGACCTGGTGGTGGCGGTCGTCGCCGCGCCCGGTGCGCAGGCCGAGTGGGAGTGGACCAAGTGGCTGCCGCAGGTGCAGGACAAGACCACGGACGGCGCGGGGACGCGCCGGCTGGTCGTCGGCGACCTCGGTGAGATCGAGGAGCTGCTGGCGGACGACCTGGAGGGCCGCGGGCGGTTCAACCCGCAGGGCACTCCGGTGACCGACAGCCCGCATGTGGTAGTCATGCTCGACGGCGGCGAGGTGCCGATGGACTCGGTGATCGCCGGGGCGGAGGGCCTGCAGGGCGTCACGGTCGTCGAGGTGGTGCCCGGCGACATCAACGAGATCCGCGGCGGTCTGGCCGTACAGGTGTGGCCGGGCAAGCTGGTGCTGGAGTCGGCCAGCGGTGCGGTCTACCACGGTGTCTGCGACACCCTCTCGATCGCCGAGTCGGAGGCGCTGGCCCGCCAGCTGGCCCCGCTGCGGGCCGGTTCCGGCGCGGACGGCGAGGAGCCGCTGCTGTCGAACCTGGACTTCACGGATCTGCTGAAC
>NZ_BAAATJ010000062.1:0-549 GCF_039533345.1 Streptomyces glaucosporus
CGCGCCGTCCTGGAAGTGGCGGACGCGGTCAAGCCCACCAGCGCCGAGGCCGTCGCCCGGTTCCGCGCCCTGGGCCTCACCCCGGTCCTGCTCACCGGCGACAACCGGACCGTGGCCCGGGCCGTCGCCCGCGAAGTGGGCATCGACGAGGTCATCGCCGAGGTCCTCCCCCAGGACAAGGTCGACGCCATCCGCCGCCTCCAGACCCGGGGCCACACCGTCGCCATGGTCGGCGACGGCGTCAACGACGCCGCCGCCCTGGCCGCCGCCGACCTCGGCCTGGCCCTGGGCACCGGCACCGACGCCGCCATCGAGGCCGGCGACCTCACCCTCGTCCGCGGCGACCTCCGCACCGCCGCCGACGCCGTCCGCCTGGCCCGCCGCACCCTGACCACCATCAAGAGCAACCTGTTCTGGGCCTTCGGCTACAACGTCGCCGCCCTGCCACTGGCCGCCGCCGGCCTGCTCAACCCGATGATCGCCGGAGCGGCCATGGCCTTCTCCTCCGTCTTCGTCGTCACCAACAGCCTCCGCCTGCGCGCCTTCCGC
>NZ_BAAATJ010000063.1:0-531 GCF_039533345.1 Streptomyces glaucosporus
GTCTCCAGATTGTGATTATAGACGTCGGGCCGCGCCGCGACGATCATCTCGACCGCCCGCTCATGCTTGTTGCGGAAGTCCGGCGTCAGGATTTCGATCGTCGTGCCGGGCGTGGTGCGGCGCAGCGCCTCGATCACCTTCACGAATTGCGACGCGCCGCCATCGGGCAAATCGTCGCGGTCGACAGAGGTGATGACGATATGTTCCAACCCCATTTCGGCGGCGGCATCGGCCAGATTCTGCGGCTCGTTGACGTCAACCTTGCGCGGCATCCCGGTCTTGACGTTGCAAAAGGCGCAGGCCCGCGTGCACACATCGCCCAAGATCATCACCGTCGCATGCTTCTTGGTCCAGCATTCGCCGATGTTCGGGCAGGCCGCTTCCTCGCAAACCGTATTCAACCCCTTAGTCCGCATCAGCTTGCGGGTCTCATGATAGGCCGGACTGGTCGGCGCCTTCACGCGAATCCAGTCGGGCTTGCGCAGACGCTCCGGCTTGGCAGGGTCACCGGGCATGGGGATAGGAGCGATA